>CAJTLE010000006.1 GCA_910577085.1 uncultured Allobaculum sp.
ACGTCCATACAGATGCCTGGACAAAAGGCGAAAAGACTGTCAATAGATAACGTTAAAAATAAAACACGTATTTTTCTTTTTTTAGTGCGGCCTTTTTTCCAGATTGATTGAAACTGGCTGCTCTAAAATTTCTTTCTGAAAGGCAGACCTGCCAAGAAGCATTAAGTTAATAATTCCTTAATAATCAGTTAATAATTTGTTCAAATTCATCCTAAACTTTATGAGAGCCCTCTTGTAGATTTGTATTGAATATCTGCATATCTTGTATGGACCTGCATCTGGAGTTAGTGGTCCTGATCCTTGTCAGGATGGCGATTCGGACAGGTTTGACAGAGAAGATTTTCCAGAACAGATTAAGAATTCTGCATTACATTTTGATTTGAAAGGGAATGAAATGAAATCCACTACGACAACAACAGTCTCAAGCCAGACTGTTTCGAAAAAGGAATATCTTGGATATTTCTCTTATGGCTTTGGCCAGTGCTTTTCCTATGGCTTGCTGGGAAGCTTTATCCTCTTCTTCTATACGGACATCCTGGGTATTTCGGCGATTGCGGCTTCAACAATCTTTCTGATTGCCCGCGTATGGGATGCGGTTAATGATCCGATGGTCGCCGGGTTCATGGATACCCGGCGGACCAAAACGGGGAAGTTTAAAGGGTATCTGAAATTTGCACCATTATTTGTGGTCATCTCCACCATTCTGTGCTTCTTCGCTCCAGATCTGGAAATGCACTGGAAAGTTCTCTATGCGGCAATCACCTACATCCTGTGGGGAACCGTCTACACTGTTTCTGATATTCCATTCTGGTCGATCTCAGCTGTCATTTCTGATGATCCACAACGCCGGACCAATCTAGTTACTGCTGCGAACCTGGGTGTCTTTGCGGGAATTGGTATGGTTGGATCGCTGGTGCCATTGTTAGTGGGTGTCTTTGGACAGAATTCGCTGGCTGACGGATACTTCTGGGCGGTTGTGGTCATCATGGTTGTAGGCTATGGCTTTATGATGTTTGGTCATTCCACCATTAAAGAACGCGTGGAACCAGCAGCCGGTGAAAAAGTATCAATGAGAGATGTCTTTAAGAACCTGCTCGTCAACCGCCATCTGTTCAAGATGCTGGCGATCTTCTTTCTGAACCTGTTCATGAACATCGTGAACGGAATTATAATTTACTTCTTCATCTACAACATGGGCAATGAAAACCTGATGAGTATTTATGGTCTGATGGGAACCTTTGCGGCTCTTGGCTTCTTCCTGATTCCAGCTCTCACACGCAAGTTCCGTAAAAAAGATCTGTTGACTGGCATCATTCTGGCTGACATTGCAGTCCGCATTGTGTTCTTCATGATGGGATACGAGAATGTAGGCATGTTATTGTTGATGCTCATGCTCACACAGCTGTTCCATGCTTCATTAGGACCAGTCATGTCTTCCATGATTGCGGAGACCATCGAATACTCCGAAGTTAAAACCGGCAGACGCTGCGAAGCAATCACATTCTCTGGTCAGACCTTCATGGGAAAACTTTCCGCTGCGATTGCCGGCAGTTTAACCGGACTGATTCTGGTTTTCATCGGGTATGTGCCTGAAGCGGCGGTTCAGTCTGAACAGACTCTGCAGGGATTGTTCATGGTTGTTTCCTTACTTCCAGTTCTTGGTGGCGTGATCCGTCTGGTGATTCTGAAGTACTATACCTATACGGAAGAATGTTACAAAAAAGACCTGGAAATCCTGGCACAAAGACGCCTGGCGGCTCAATAATTGGTTGATATTTCTGAACGTTTTTATCATCCGGATCTGTGAAAGGTCCGGATTTTTTCGTTTCCGATACAGATCTTCGGTACAGATATGAGACATGGGCAGCCGTCGATTCGAAATCAATTGCCATGGGGATGAAGGATGTGGATTTCGTTTCGGCTGATCAGAATCTCTTTAAAGAAATTGGAAATAAGGGGACAACCATCACCGAGCAGTTGAAAAATGGGCGATATGTAAAAGAAAACAAATATTCCTTCTCGGGCAAAGGAACAAAGAGGGATGAGGGCTCTCCGTATAATGAAGACTAGAAAACAGGCAATACAGGCAACACCTTCAGAAAGGGAGTTAATACAATGAAAAATATTTTTAAGTCTTCTGGTGCACTGCTGCTTTGTGCAGCCCTTCTGGCCGGATGCTCTGGCACAACGACCACAAGTTCTCAAAAGACCTCCGATTCTTCAACAGCTTCTGTCGCTTCCAGCGAGAAGACCAGTGATAAAACGTCTTCAGCAGCAGATTCAACCAACAAATCCCTGCTTGATCAGCTGGTTGCCGCAAGTGATTCTGATGAAGATGCGCAGAAAGTCTGGATGGAGATTTTCCAGAACACAGTCGATGCTTACGATGGCAAGCTCGAAACAGAAGGAGATGGAGAGCTGTATGCCTACCAGACCGATGGAGATACCAGCTTCGTTGATGCCAATATCCTTTATAAAAACGGCCGTAAGTCTGGCATCCTGACGACTCCGGAAGAAATTCTGAGTGCCGATTTGATGGACGATGATGATTCCTATAACAAGATGCTTTATGGTACAGGTCTTTTCTCTTCTATCCGCAAGGATGGTTCAACCAGTGCAGCTGTAACTTTAACCAGCACCTCAGACGATCGTCTGGTCGGCAAAATTGCCGGGATCGTTGAGAATTCCTATTCCAAAGATACTTTTGCAGCCGAGAACCTGAAAGATGTCGTGATTAACTGTGGATATCGCCGGGCAGTGGATCCAATTGCGAATGCTTCACTTTACGATTTTGATCTGACCAGCCAGACAGATGGCTATGAGCTGAAACTGAAGATCAAAAATCTGGATGATTTCCTGGCCCAGGCATCAACCTTAACTGTTTCAACCGATGGACCATCCCTGCTGCTCAATGAAGTCACCGAAGAAAACTTTGTCTTCAAATTCGATAAGAATGGCGTTCTCAAGAGTGTAGGCAACAATATCTTCCATGCGATCTATACGCTGCAGGATAAAGAATATGTCAATGTCCGCAACATCACCGAAATTGAATCCCTGGATGATGTCGATGATTTCCAGCAGATTGTTGGCAGCTTCATGTCTGAAGTTGAAGACAAGAAACTGACAGAAGGTTCCGATTTCGATATTGAAGACTGGGAATAATCAAATTCTGGTCTGCCTTCTCTGATTCATTTTGCTTTTTCTGATTTAGATCAAACGACTCTATACCTGCAGCCGGGTTTGGATAAATGATTGTCTGAACCCGGCTTTTCTTCATGGTCTTTCCGGTTTCATTGAAAAGAAAAGAAAGCCCGATCTGAAAGGAAAATCATGGCGGTGAAGATCAGTTCATTTGATATACGGATTCAACTCCTGCGGTATAGTTAAGTAAGAAACCAAAGAAACTGGTTCAGTTTATACCTGTAGAGAATCAGTCCTGGCGCTTTTCGTCAGCGGACTTTTCGCCCGGCACTTTTTGGGATACTCAAAAAACCAATGTATGGTTTCGAATGAGATTTGTAAGGGATTCAATTAGAAGGCTTAAAATCTGCTAGGTCCCATAACGAAAACGCTTATACTAGGTTCTAAATCGTTTCTTAACCCATTAAAATAGGAGACTGACGGAAGAACCATTCAGGACAATGGTTTGATACAGCAGAAAGAGTGAATATAAACATGTCTGAAACAAAGGAAGAAAAGCTGTTTACAGAATATGTCCGCAACTACAATCCAGACGATTCTCAGATCCGCCTGAAAATCGTGCACACCTGGAAAGTTGTACAGGCGGCCGATGAGATCGCAAAGTCTCTGGACCTCAATCCCGAACAAAAGCGTCTGGTTCATCTGGCTGCTCTTTTTCATGATATCGGCCGCTTTGAACAAGTACGCCGCTATCATACGTTCCATGATGCCAAGAGTGTCGATCATGCAGCATTAGGTGCTGAAATTTTACAGCAGGAAAACTTTCTGGACGATCTGACTGAAGAAGAGCGTGCGCAGGTCATCGAGGCAGTCCGGGTTCATTCCCGTTTCCAGATTCCAGAGGAAGATGAAGGATTTCAGCGGACTTTGGATCAGATTGTCCGGGATGCAGACAAAATCGATATTTTCCGTGTCAGTGCAACTGAAGATCCAAAAGATACCTCGGGCGCTACGCTGGAAACGATTGATCAGGACCGGATCAGTCCGCTTGTGTACGAAGCGATACTCCAGAATCGCAGTGTGCTTCGTAAAGACAGACAAAGTCATCTGGACTTCTGGATCTCCTTTCTTGGCTTCATCTGTGATCTGAACTTTCCGGCTTCATCCAGAATGGTTTTAGAGCAGAAGAACTGGAATACCCCCTTACAGACCATGCTGGATACCCACCAGATCACCGATCCACTCACCCGAAACCAGATTGAAGAACTGCTGGCCGCAGCCAGAAAGCAGCTGGAAACAAAAAGTCAGGAAAAGACGCTGTAACTCTGACCAAATACGAGTCAGTTCTTTGGATCAGAACTGATTTATCGCACAAAAACTGAACCAAAATCAACAAACAAAATTAAAAACCAAAGAAGAAGGAAGGCGCAGATCTATGAAACCTGTAACACTCGTAGCCACTGATTTAGATGGCACATTATTAAACAGTGAAAAGAAAGTCTCAGAAAAAAACAAAGAAGCCATTCGCCGCTTGAAAGAACACGGCATTCTGTTTGGTGTTGTTTCCGGCCGTCCGGTTGAAAGCGGACTGATCCTTTGTAAAGGATGGGGTCTGGAAGATTCCATCAGCTTTTTAATCGGCATGAATGGCGGTGTGCTGTATGATACCCGCCGTAAAGAAAAAGAAACGTATTCCGTTCTGCCTGGTCATCTGATCTGGCAGGTCATTGAAAACTATCGTGGTATGCCGGACCTGCACTTTGAAGTGATGGTCGGCAACAAGCGCTATGTCGAATACTCCACACCAGAAACGCTCGCCAGTGCCGAACTGTATGGGGAAGAAGAAATTATTGTTGACCTCAAAGAATTCCTGTCCAACCGCAACGTCAACAAGCTGATTATCCGTTCCAAGCCTGAAGACCAGCCAAAAGTCGCTGAAATTGCTAAATCTATCAATCTGCCAGGCATCAAAGGCATGACAACGAGTGATGTGCTGTATGAATTTGTTGATCCAGATATCAATAAGGGCTTCGGCATCCAGAAAATCTGTGACCACTTCGGCCTGAATCTGGACAACATCGTTGCGTTTGGCGATGAAGCCAATGATATGGAAATGTTAATGGTTTCTGGAACCGGTGTCGCCATGAAAAATGCGCTGCCTTCTGTTAAAGCCATTTCTGATGTTGTCAGTGACTATACCAATGATGAAGATGCCCTGGCTCACTATATTGATGAAGTCATTCTTCCTGCCCATCCAGATAGAATCGAGAAGACTGCTTAATGGCTAAGTGGGATGATCTCTATTGCTCCCTGTGCGAGCGGATTTTAAATGAAGGAACTCGCGTATCCAACCGCACTGGAGTAGATACAATCAAACTGCCTTTTGCGCATTTCACTCTGGATGTCGGTAAGGAATTTCCGATTCTGACCACCAAGCAGCTGTTTATCCGGCAGGCGGTTCTGGAAATGTTATGGATCTACCAGGTACAAAGCAACGATGTTCGCTGGCTGCAGGAGAGAAATGTTCACATCTGGGATGAATGGGAACTGGATGACAACGGCGACTGGAAAGATATCAAAACCGGCAAAGTCCTCCGTCACTTTGATCCGGCAATGGCCCATACCATTGGGACAGCCTATGGCTATGTCGTTCGCAAGTATCATCTGATCGACAAACTGATTCAGTCCATCAAGGAAACCCCGGAAGACCGTCGACGTGTCCTTTCCCTATGGCAGGAAGCCGAGATGGAAACAGCCGTCCTGCCAAGCTGTGTATGGAGCAGTGAATGGGATGTAACCGATGGCAAGCTGAATTTACTCGTCCATCAGCGCTCTTGCGATGTGCCCTTAGGACTGCCATTTAACGTTACCCAGTATGCCGTTCTGCTTTGCATGATCGCTCAGGTGACCGGTCTTGAGCCGGGAATTCTGGACTGGTCCATCAAAGATGCCCATATTTACGTCAACCAGATTGATGGCATCAAAGAACAGCTGGAGCGCTGGCATACCCAAGGGTCACTGCCGGCCCCAAAACTCTGGCTGAACCCGGAAATCAAGAATTTCTACGATTTCGATTCTTCAAGCAAATTGAACGATATCAAGCTGGAAAATTACCAGCATATGGGAAAAATCAGTTTCCCGATCACTCAATAACAAATCTGCGCTTCATCAGGCAGGCTGTACAATTCAGCCTGCCTGATTTGTATGAAAAGGAGTCACTCTATGAAACTTGCCATGATTGCCGCAATCGGTGCCCACAATCAGCTGGGGTTAAATGGCGATATGCCCTGGAAACGATCGCTTTCCAGTGATCTGAAGTTTTTCAGAAAGACAACCGCCCACCATCCAATGGTCATGGGCCGCAAAACCTTTGAAAGCCTGCCCGGACTTCTGCCGGGTCGGGAACATTTAGTCATTACTTCATCCAACCTTCCTGCCCAAGAGCATTTACAGACCTATCCGGATCTGGAGTCTTTCCTGCAAGCCTGGAAAGACAGCGACCAGACCGTCTATGTCATTGGCGGGGGAAGCATCTACCGACAGTTTTTACCGTATGCCGATGAGCTGATTCTCACGCAAATTGATTCGGATTTTGACGCTGATACCTGGTTCCCACAATTTGATGCCAGTCAATATGATCAGACTCTTCTGGATACGGTTGAAGAAAATGGCTATACGTATCGCCATATTCGCTATCGCAGAAAACCGGAAGATCACGCTGAAAATTTGGCCGAAGATCAAGCCCGCTGAATCCGGCAAGCCTTTTTCTCTTCCTGGATTTCATTCTTATAGTTTTTGAGCACATAAAAACCGCAGGTTCTGGACTCTGCGGTTTTTATCGTTTGATTACGGTCTATTGAAGAGACTTGTCGCTTGAAGGGAGTAGAAAACTAAGCTCTGCCTTTAATGCGGGACAGTTTCTGGATCATGGCTTTACGCTCTTCTTCCAGTCTGGCTTTTTCTTTGGCGGCTGCTTTATCGCATTCTTTCTGGATCTTGCGGATCAGAAGAATGATCAGACCGATGGTTCCGGCTGCAAGAGCAGCACAGGCAATAGCACCATAGGCAGCTTCTTCGCGTTCTTCACGAACCAGTTCGCGATGATCGTAGTCGAGTGGCACTTTTTTATCGGCCAGACGATCACTTTCAGCAGCCAGCAGGCGGGAAAGCAGTTCGTTTCTGGCATCGTAATTCATGTTTTTGATTTCGTTTTCAAGATTGGATAATTTGCTCATATCAATACCTCTTTATTCAGTCTACCTGATCAAAACTGAAATGACCCGATCAAGCCCGTCCAAATGGACAGACCGGTCAAGGTGATGAAATTCCAGTTTCAATCCATTCCCACAGGGGATCACGATTGATCAACGGTTGATCAGCGAGCGATCATCAGTGCTTATTCATCACCGAAGCTGATGCCAAGCATACGGGCTTCTTTGACGATATTTGAATTTGGATCGACGAGCTTCAGCTTGCCGGCTGCTTCGGATAATGGAACTTTGACGATTTCACGATTCTTATAGGCAACCATGAAGCCAAATTCACCCTTGCAGGCCATGCGGCCGCCTTCAGCACCCAGACGGGATGCAAAGACACGGTCATAAGCATCTGGCATACCACCACGCTGTGTGTGGCCTGGGATGGTTACACGCACTTCTTTACCCGTTGCTTCTTCGATTTCGGCAGCCAGTTTATAGGAAACAGAAGGATAGATGTAGTTCTGCAGTTTCTTCTGATATTCCTTCTTGGACAGTTTCTTGTCTTCTTCTGAGATTGCACCTTCGGCAACAGCCAGGATCATGAAGCTGCCGCGGTTGTTGGTCTTTTTGCGCTGAACGGTTTTAATAATGGAGTCGAGCTTGTAGGGGATTTCTGGCAGCAGAATAATGTCTGCGCCGCCGGCAATACCGGCATTTAATGGCAGCCAGCCTGTTTTGTGACCCATAATTTCAACAATGAAAACACGGCCGTGGCTGGATGCGGTGGTATGAATTTCATCAATTGCACGGGTGGCAATATCAACAGCGGACTGGAATCCGAAGGTCATATCGGTGCCCCAGAGGTCATTATCGATCGTTTTTGGCATGGAAATGACATTCAGGCCTTCCTGAGACAGACGGTTTGCGGTTTTAATCGAACCGTTTCCGCCTAAAACAAATAAGCAGTCCAGACCCAGTTCGTGGTAAGTCTTTTTCATCAGTTCGACTTTGTTATTGCCATACTGATCTGGTTTATCGATTTCCTTAAATGGAACACGACTGGTTCCCAGAATTGTTCCGCCGCGGGTGAGAATATCTTCAAAATCACTGCGATGGAGCATGGTGTAACGGGAATACATCAGTCCTTTATAGCCATCCTGAAAGCCGTAAAATTCGGTTGGTTCTTTGGCGTTGTTCATTGCGGACAGATAGATTGCACGCATTGTCGCATTTAAAGCCTGGCAGTCACCGCCGCTGGTCAACATTCCGATTCGTAACATGAATCGTTCCTCCTTGTTCTTACTTGTTTCTATTGTAGTCGGAAACAAAAAGAAACAAATAATAAAAACCACCACGGCCCATCAAGAAAAGGAGAAATAAGCAGGGATTGGAAAAAAATGTGTGAAAATTCCAAGTTCCCATTCCAGATACTGGATTTTGTCAGAAGGGGGAGAGCTGGACTGGAAATGGGATCAGACTAAAATAGAATCAGACTAAAAAGAAATCAGTCTGAAAACGAGTCTTCAGAATCAACTGCATGGCCGCTTTTGCGATCAAAGAAATCATCCTTATTTATCCAACGCAGAAAATAAGAGAATATTCCGGGCAGATGGGTCTGACGAATTGATTTTCTGGCTTTAAATAAAGTCAGACCATCGGGGGAGGTTCTTATTATGAAAAAACCATTCTTATCTGCCATCCTGCTCAGCTTTGCCTTAGCAGCTGCAGGATGCTCTTCAAGTTCTGATACTTCTACAAGCTCTGCTAAAAATGATTCTTCTGTTGAGGTCTCTGTCGTTTCCGAAAACAATGAATCCAAAGAATCCACAGTCAAAGGAACCGAAACAGATACTACAGAAGATCAAGTCGTTCCACTGTTTAATTTTGAACCGATCAAGACTGCTTTACAGGATCAGAATTTTTCTCTCAAAGACGAAAATTATAAAGATGCTGCCATGACACTGACTGCCGAAGGGGGAGACGGAACCTTTGATGTCCGTGCTGAAAAATTTGAAACGGCTGAGGATGCCGAAAAATCTTACGCCCAGGCGATCAGTGAACTGGAAAACGATTCTTACCAGCTGGTCAATGCTTACAGTACTGACACCACCGATCTGACCATTCTGATCAATGATGTCAACAATGTTTACGCCCTGGTTGGTGTCGATAAAGAATCCACTGACGTTTATATTCTGCAGGACATTCTCGAAGGAGCCGAACCAACTGTTCTGAACGCTATGAAGAGTCTTGGTTTCAATATCGGGGATGCCGAATAATCGAACAGCCCAATAGCCTAATCGTCGAACAGCTGAACAGCCCAACAGTTCAATAGCTGAACAATCATAGAGTCCGCCAGAATCTGCCACTTTTATCCATTTGTGGACGAACTTCCAGACCTGTTTCCAATTCATCAGGAGAATCTGAGGCTTCAATTCCTGAGGCTTCCAGTTCTCCTGATTTTTTTAGTTTCCAGCTCCTGTTTCTTTCCATTTCTCTTTTGAATCGATCCGTACCGAAATGAGTCAGATGCTCTCTGTCAGACAGGGGACTATAATGAGGGAGCTCAGTCTCAAACAAGTAAAGACAGTGAACACAGAGCAGAGATAGAGAAGACAAAGATTGAATCCGAAATGAAAAATTTGGTCCTTGTGATCCGACAGGATTTGATCCATGAGATTCGGTCCATGTGAATTCGATTGATATAAACAGGGAGGAAGAGAAAATGATTTGTTTTCGTTCAGATTACAGCCAGGGAGCACATCCAAAAGTACTAGAGGCCTTAACCAGAACCAATTTGGAACATACAGATGGCTACGGAATGGACGAACATTGTTTCCATGCCGAACAGATGATCAGGATCTGATTGGAAATCCTGACTGCAAAGTCCATATGATGGTTGGCGGAACGCCATGTAATGTCACCTTCATTGCAGCAGCACTCAAACCGTATGAATCCGTCATTTCTCCGCGCACTGGTCATATTTATACGCATGAAACTGGTGCTGTTGAAGGGACCGGCCATCGTATCGTTGCGATGGAAGGGGCTGCTGCTTTATGTAGATGGGGCAAGATTAGGCACAGCCTTGACCGCAAATGCCAATGATCTTTCCATTCAGGAACTGGCAAAGCTTTGTGATGCGTTCTATCTTGGCGGCACCAAGAATGGAGCCCTGCTTGGTGAAGCTCTGGTGATTCAGAATCCAGAAATCAATGAAGATTTTCGCTGGATGATCAAACGGCAGTGCGGAATGCTGGCAAAAGGACGATTAATCGGCGCTCAGTTTGAAACTTTGTTAGAAGGCGGAGAGCAGAGTTTGTATTTTGAGATGGCCAGACATGCCAATGAAATGGCCGAAAAACTCAAAAAGGGGCTGATGGATCTTGGCGTTTCGTTTTACAGTGATTCCCAGACCAATCAGCTTTTCCCGATTCTTCCAGCCGCTGTTGTCAAAGAACTGGAAAAAGACTTCTTCTTTTATGAATGGGCCCCCGAAAAGGATGGCATGATCGCCATTCGCCTGGTAACCGGCTGGGGAACTTCTGAAAGTGATGTCGATGCTCTCCTGTCGGCTTTACAGAAACTGAGGGCGTAAACAACCGGAGGGAATGCTTTGGCCAGAGATCTTTCAAAGACTCGCAAAGAAAACTGGAGGAGAAATAATGAGTAAACATATGCGAGTGAACGGACAGCTCCTTCAGCTTGATAAAACGTTCAATCAACTCAAATCCAGACAGAAAGAAAAGATATTTCGGTGGATGTTTGAAGAAACAAAAGCGTTTTATCAAAAACATGGCCGATTCCCTACACAGAAGGAAGAATTTCAAATTGTCTTTGCGGTCTACGCGCGGATTGAAGCGGCCAATATCTGGATCCCTGATTCTGAAATTTTTGAACGCTATCATAAAAAGCGCAAATCTATCTGCAAGTCTGTTCGTAGAGAAGAAGTTCGCAATGCGCATCTTCTACAGCGTACCGCAATGATCACTCTATGCCTGGTCTGTAAGGGGAATGAGGTTCTGGTGGTTGAAAAGAGAAAAAGAAACCGCCCGATTCTGACGTTTCCAGGCGGAGATGTTCTGGAGCAGGAAGCCTTTGGTGATGCGGTGGTTCGCAATGTTTTTGAACAGACGAGAATTCTTATTCAAAATCCAGTCATGAAAGGGATCTTTCACTGGCAGCAGGAGGACATCCATCATGTTTGTCTGCTTTACCTGGCTGGTCAGTTTGAGGGACGCCTGAAAGCGACAAAAGCGACAAAAGCGACATCAAAGACATCTGAGACATCAGAAGATTCCGGCCAGATTCAGGCGGAGAAGATCTTCTGGATCACACGATCGGAACTGGAGCAGAAGAATCTGAGTTCCGGGATGCGGCAGGTTCTGAAGATGATGGAGAGCCCCGCGTTTTCAGAATGTTATGCGAGCCTCAAAGACGAAGAAGTCTAGAAGTACATCCCCTCCAAGAACATTCAAAAGAATAGCCACAAGAAATCAAAAAAGAACGCGCCGGATCGACAGTTTAACTGTTCGATCTGGCGCGTTTTATTCGAAATTCAAGATTGTGATTCAAGATGGATTCAAGGCATCACATGATCAAATGATGCCTTGCAAGCTGTTGATTTACCAAGCTAAATGCATGCTAAATGGTGCGCAGGGCATCAACAAGTTCGGTTTTGGCACTGGCTTTGGCGTCTTTCATCTTGATGACTTTGGCTGGACAGCCGGCCACTACCGCATTGGCGGGAACATCGTCGATAACAACCGCACCGGCAGCAACGACCGCATTTTCACCGATGTGGCAGCCTTCAATAACGACCGCATTGGCACCGATCATGACATTGTCTTCTACAATGACAGGGGTGGCACTGGCAGGTTCAATGACGCCGGCCAGAACCGTTCCGGCACCGATATGGCAGTGTTTTTTCACGATTGCACGACCACCAAGAACAGCCCCCATGTCGATCATGGTGCCTTCTCCGATTTCAGCGCCGATATTGATGATTGCTCCCATCATGATGACGGCGTTATCCCCAATGGTGACATGATCACGGATGATGGCCCCTGGTTCAATGCGGGCATTGATTCCTTTTAAATCCAGTAAAGGAACGGCCGAATTGCGCATCTGGTTTTCAACGACATAGTCTTTGATGATGGCTTCGTTTTCTTTGAGAATGGGTTCAATTACGCTCCAGTCCCCAAAAACGACGGAGCCAAATTTCTTACAGCCGGGAAAGTCGATCTCCTGGTCACTGTCGATATAGACTTTGACGGGTGTTTTCTTTTTTGCGTTGACAATAAACTGAATGATTTCCTGTGCTTCCATGAGCATTCCTCCATGATAGATAATTGGTACATGATAGATGATCGATACAGGGACCGAATCGATAACGAATGGATCGGTATCAAATCGATCACAAATAGATCAATACCGAATAAATCAATACCGAATGAAATGGATCTGGCTTTTCCGGGTAAGAAAAATCAGATCCATTCTTTTTGCTTTTTTGACTGACTAACCAACCAGATCGGTCATGTTGTACAGACCGTTAGGTTTTCCTTCCATAAATTCGGCTGCCGCAATGGCTCCGTTGACAAAGATCTGACGGGAGTTGGCATTGTGGCTTAAGACAAGCTCTTCATCTGGTCCGAAGAAGCTGACTTCATGACGACCGGCAATATTGCCGCCGCGAACCGCATGGATGCCAATTTCTTTTTCGCGAACGCCGGTTCTGCCGTTGCGGCCATAGACTTTTTTGAATTCATTGTCAGGATCGATGGCTTCTGCCAGCGCAAGCGCGGTGCCACTAGGCGCATCGATTTTCTGGTTATGATGGGTTTCGACAATTTCAATGTCCCATTTGTCTTTCAAAAGCTGGCTGGCTTTGGCGGCCAGGCTGGTCAGCAGAGCGATGCCTAAGGAATAGTTGGCCGCAAAGAAAACAGGATTGGTTTTGGCCAGATCACCGAGCAGGGCTTTCTGTTCCTCACTGAAACCGGTGGTTCCTTCAATCAGCACAATGTCTTTGCCTGCGATGGCTTTGGATACCCACTCCAGGTTGTCCGGGTGAGAGAAGTCGAGAACCAGATCCACCTGATCAATCTGATCAATCAGTCCATTTGGATCAAAAGCATCGACGTTGGCCAGAACCGTATGGCCGTGTTTAATGGCCGTATTCTTTAACAGCTGGCCCATGCGGCCTTTGCCGACAATTACGATATTCATTATTCAACCAGCCCCTTTTCCTGCAGGGAAGCCAACAGTTTGCGGCGGGTTTCCGGAGCCATTTCATAGAGCGGCAGACGGTATTTTCCAACTTCCATACCCAACATGTTCATGGCTTCTTTAATTGGAATTGGGTTGACCTCAATAAACAGATTGTGGATGATATCCAGCAAGTCTAATTGCGTGGCTCTGGCAGACGCATAGTCGCCATCCAGGCAGGACTGAGCGATCTGGTGGGTTTCCTGAGGCAGAATGTTGGCCAGAACGGAAATGACGCCCGAAGAGCCAAGGGACATCATGGGCACGATGATGTCATCGTTTCCGGAATACATCACGAAGTCATCATTTAAAAACCGGGCGATATCTGTGGCATAGGACAAATTACCGCTGGCTTCTTTGATGCCCTGAATCATTGGATGCTGGCTCAGACGTTCTACCGCATTGACGGAAATCGAGCAGCCGGTGCGTCCTGGAATGTTATAGAGAATGATTGGAATGTTGACGGCATCCGCAACGGTGGTGAAGTGGCGGATCATGCCTTCATTGTTTGCTTTGTTATAGTACGGGGAAATCAGAAGCAGACCATCTGCACCCATGTTCTGATATTTCAGGGCTTTTTCGAGCTGGGTCTGGGTGCAGTTGGAACCAGCGCCAACGATAATTGGAATGCGATGGTCAGCCGTAGCCAATGCGCAGGCAACAACCGCATCATCTTCTTCATGAGACATGGTGGAAGACTCACCTGTTGTTCCTAAAACCAGGAGGCCATCGGTTCCATTTTCGATATGCCAGTTGATCAGCTCACGCAGTTTTTTGAAGTTCACCGTTCCATCTGGATGGAATGGGGTAATTAAAGCAACGATTGATCCTTTTGGCAGATTAGTCATATTCGTACTCTCCTTCAATAATTTTCCTGGCAGGACCCGTCATAAAGACGTGATCATTTTCTGCAATTTCAATTTCCAGTCCGGCTTTTTTCAGTTCGACGGACATTTTTTCTTTTGTTTTATTTAAAGCATGAGCCGTATAGGCACTCGCACAGACTCCGGTTCCACAAGCTAAGGTGACACCGCACCCGCGCTCATAGGTCTGGACCTGTAAATGGGTATCATCGACAACGGTCACGAAGTTGACGTTGGTCTGTTCTTTGAACAGTGGGTGATGGCAGATTTTGCGGCCGACCTCTTCAATATCCCCTAAGGCATCGTCACAGAAAATGACGGTATGGACCGTGGACATGAAAAAGGAATACAGGGTGTAAGTTTTGCCATCGATTTCCAGCGGATAGGCCCAGATTTTCTGATCGGTTCCAATCAGAGCCGGATCCCATAAGGGAGTATCCATGTCGACCCGCACCTGGAAAGGATCCGGATTCAGAATCGAGATCACTTTTTCACCAGCCAGCGTCTGAACCGGGAAGGGATCAGGAAGATCAAAGCCATGGTCATAACAATAGCGGGCAAAGCAGCGGATGCCGTTGCCGCACATCGGGGCTCTTGAGCCATCCTGGTTGTAGTAAACCATTTCCAGCGGGTCTTTTTTAACAGCAATCAGCCCATCCGCACCAATGCCGGTATGCCGGTCGCAGACTTTGACGATAAAATCGATGGGATCGTCCAGGGCGGCAAAGCGTTCATAGTCAAGCATGATAAAGTCGTTGCCTGCACCATGGTATTTACAGACCGGAATTCTCATTGCACTTCCTCCAGCACCACTGTTTCCCGCGCGATTAACTCATCCAGGCTCTGGGGTTTGATCGCCCAGAAAATCTGGCCGTCTTTGACAAAGACTACCCCCGCAAAGGGCAGTTTGTTATAGTTGCTGGCCATCGAATAGCCATAGGCACCGGTGGAATGAACCAGCAGCAGATCCCCGCTTTTGTATGGCTGAAGCAGAATGTTTTCCCCAAGCAGATCCCCGCTTTCGCAGCACTTGCCGGCAATGGTCACGGTTTCTGTTTTTTCGCTGTCCATATTGGTGGCGATATCAAAAGAATAGTCAGCCTGATAAAGAGCAGGGCGGATGTTATCGGTCATGCCGCCATCGATAAAAATGTATTTGCGGTTCTGGGTTTTCTTCAAAAAGCCAATCTCATACAGCTGATATCCCGCTTCGGCAACGATCGAACGGCCTGGTTCGATGCAGATCGTCTCAAATGAAAGATTCAGACGTTCTTTTTCCAGTTCGGCCTGGTGGACGATCTCCTGACAGATTTCGGCAATGGAAACAGGATGATCGGCATCGGTATACCAGACACCAAAGCCGCCGCCAAAATCAAGCGTGCGGGTAACCAGTCCAAAGGCATCTTCAAAGTCCCGCGCAAACTGGCAGACCTTTGTAATTTCGACCTTGAAGGCATCTTTTTCAAAAATCTGAGAGCCGATGTGGGCATGGAAGCCATCAAAAGAAATACCAGGGACAGCCTGCAGCACGGAAACCACCTTGGCAATTTCATCCATTTTCAGAATCGAGATGCCAAATTTTGAATCGACATAGGCGGTCTGAATGTATTTATGGGTATGGGCTTCAACCCCTGGGTTGATGCGCAGCACGGTTTTGATCTGACAGCGTTCAAATTCGGGTTTCTGTTTTAAAGAAGCCAGAAGCTCAGCCTCCGTCAGGTTATCGACCACAATGGTTCCAACACCAAGTTTCAGAGCCATTTCCAGCTCCTGAACAGACTTGTTATTGCCATGGAAGTAGACTTTGCTTAAATCAGAGCCGGCTTTACAGGCAGTGTAGAGCTCACCGCCGCTGACCACATCCAGGCCAAGACCGTATTGAGCGCAAAGCTTGTACATCGCAATACAGGAAAACGCTTTGCTGGCATACAGAACCGATGTGTTGAACTTCTCACTTTGAAAGTTGTCGACGAATTCTTGCATGCGATCTTCAAGAGCGGCCTGATCGTAAATATAAAGTGGTGTATGACAACGCCTTGCTAATTCTGTGACGCTGACATTGCCGATCAGAGCCTGCCCGTTTCGGATTTCAATTCCGTTCTTCATAAATCTCCCTCCAAAAAAAAGCAGTGAAATAGATCGACTATCTCACTGAAGAACATTCTCATCGGTGGTGATAGCCCTCCTACAAGCGGTCTTGTAGACAGTCCAGAAGATATTTTCCGCTGGCCCACCGGATTTCCACGCCTGAAAATCCAGTTCGGCACCTTTGCTTAATGCCAGGTCAGACGCCTGCCGGCTTCCTTGACATCAGTCATTGGTGCAACCTCTATCGCTTTTCTTTTGTCCAATCTTACCCGGAATTTGAATGAATACAAATAATTGAGCCGCAATTCGATCAAAATTCCGGAAAACACCTAAAAAAGATGGGAAATTCGACTCAATTTTTGAAACGGCATCGAAAAAAGCCAGACCCCGAAAGGCCTGGCAAAGGAATATGAATTTAATTTTGAATCGATCCTTTTTCTAGCGGACAGATTTCAGATCTTCAAAGGCTCTGGCATTGACACCGCGCACCATGCCCTGTAATTCACGGGCCGAAATACGGCGGGCACCATGAGAGATGACAGAGTTTTGAATCAGAGCATCACTCGTGGCGGCGATGCATTCAAACTTACCGCGCAGATCGTGTACTTTCTTTTCAATATAGCTGTCGGCCGTCATGCCGGCTGGCGTATAAACAATCGAAGAAGAGCCATTGCGGGTGTTAGAGCCATGAGAGCCTTTCTGTTTGGTGCCATCAAAGACAATGATCATCGACCAGCCCCGATAGCCCTGGTAGTTGACCAGCATGCTGATGAGCTCCTCACGGGCCGAATGCAGACTCTTGGCCGCCAGGGCTTTCAGCTCTGGCCATGAGTAGATCATGTTATAGCCATCAACAAGCAGACAGATCGGCAGATTGGAGAAGTTCTTTACACTGGCCGGTTCCAAAGACAGTTCGGTCCGCTTTTTGTGAGAGGCCGGTGCTTTCTTTTCGTTGCGGTTGGCACCGCCGGCATTACCAAAGGCCCGACGCAGTTCTTCGTCACTGACTTTACCAGAATTGACGGAGAAACTTTCAATCGACTGGCGGGTATCAATTGGAATGTGAAGATGATCTTCAACTTCATCCCATTCGACAATCGTTCCACTGCCATTGGAGCAGAAAACGGAAGCGGCGGGATTGCGACGATCTGCTGCCGGATCATAGCCAATCTGTTCAATGATCGTCTCACTTTCCTGGCAGACGTCATAGCCGCTGGTTTCACTGGCAAACGAGGCAGTTCCTTTGGAAGCCCGGGCCAGTTCTTCCTGGAAGTTGAGCAGGGTGCGCACCGGACCGCGGCCGGTAATCAAGACCATGCCATTTTCCAGCTCTTTGACTTCAACGGAAGCCTTGCGTACGTCCAGCTGATAGAGCACTTTGGACAGATGTTCATTCGGCACGTGAATTTCAAAAGAGAAATACGGTTCAAGCAGAATATTTTCTGCTTTCATCAAACCCTGGCGTACGGCTCGATGCGTGGCCTGGCGGAAGTCCCCACCGGACGTATGTTTCTGGTGGGCGCGTCCATTGACCAGTGTGATTTTGACATCGGTCAGTTCTGAGCGGGTTAATACCCCTGGAATTTTCCAGTCCGCCAGAGCGGATAAAATCAGACGCTGCCAGTTGAGCGAGAGAATGTCGCGGGGAACTTTCGACGAGAAAGTCAGACCCGAATTGCGCTCACCCGGCTCTAAAAGCAGATGGACTTCTGCATAATGGCGTAATGGTTCGAAGTGGCCATAGCCGAAGACTTCATCCGCGATGGTTTCTTTATAGACAATCTTGCCCGGTCCAAATTCGACCTGGAAGCCGGATTTTTCGAGAATTTTCTTTTTGAGGACTTCTTTTTGAATCGAGCCCATTAAATGAATGGAAATCGCCTGCGTCTGTTCGTTGAATTCAACCTGCAGGGAAGGATCTTCCATCATCAGTACTTTCATCCAGCCCATCATCTGCACCGGATCGATACCTTCGGGCAGAATCAGTTCGTAATACAAAGCCGGGGAAAGCAAAGCTTTTGGCTTGGCCGTTTCAAAGCCAAGGCCGTCACCTGGCAGCAGATCTTTTAAGCCTTTGACCGAAACAACTTCACCGGCTTTTGCTTCAGGAACAGACTGGAAGCCTTTGCCCTGATAAATCCGGATCTGGTCGACTTTCTGATCCTTGATGATTTCTTTGGCTTTTAAAACGCCGCCGGTAATTTTGAGATGAACGATTGGCATCGAGGTTTCATCAGTGGTGACTTTAAAGACACGGGCACCAAACTGCTCTGGATAGTCTTTGGGCAGGGTAAAGGAGACCAGTGCGTCCAGCAGCTGTTTGATCCCTCCGTTTTTAAGGGCCGATCCAAACAGCACTGGGAACGCCTTGCGTTCCATGACCGCTTTGGCCATCGATTCCTGGCTTAAGGTTTCGGTTTCAAGAAATTCATTGAGCAGATCTTCATCCAGTGAGGCAAACTGTTCAATCCAGTCGTCGGCATCCAGGTCTACGATTCGATCGTCTAATGTACGAAGAGAGTGGATCAGCTCTTCTTTGGATAAATGGGCAGCATCCATTTTGTTGACGAAAAGAATTGCCGGAATCTTGTAGGTTTGCAGGCATTTCCAGATGGTGCGGGTGTGGGACTGGACGCCATCCAGGGCACTGACCAGCACGATTGCGGTATCCAGAACGGATAAGGTCCGCTCCATTTCAGCGGAAAAGTCCGCATGCCCCGGTGTATCAATCAGATTGATCCGGGTGTCTTTCCATTCCAGACCCGCTTGTTTGGAATAGATCGTAATGCCGCGCGCCCGCTCCATTTCGTCATAATCCAGAAAGGCGTCCTGGTGATCGACCCGGCCGGCTTTTTTGAGAATTCCGGCATCCACAAGCATGCTTTCAATACAGGTTGTCTTGCCTGCATCGACATGCGCCAGAATTCCTGTTGTCAGAGTTCTCATTTTTTCAGGTCCGATGGTCTGACGCCTGAGCAGTGCCATCGCTCAGTTTTCATTTCTTTTTTCTCTTGTTCCAGTTCCGGGATTTTATTTTCAAGCTGTTCGAGCTCAAATTCATCCAGGGCTTTGAGCTGATCAATTTTCTTTTTCGGGAAGTCATACACACGGACTTCGCAGTTTTTCATGAAGTAGGTGCGGAAATCATCATTGGACATGCCGTTGAAGTAGTTTTCAATGAGCCGGGCGATGCCGCCATGGGTGGTAATCAGAATGTTTTCCCGCTTAGTCTTACAGGATTCCTTGGTCAGATCGTCCAGGAAGTTATAGACGCGGGCTGCAACATCCAGATAAGATTCGCCGCCTTCAAAAGGCTTGAAGTATTCTTTCTTTTCGGCCTGATAGGTTTCATCCTCACGGCTCAATCCTTCAAAAATCCCGAAGTTCTGTTCGATCAGCCTTTTGTCAACAAGAATGGGAGCCGGGTTGGTCTGGTATTTGCAGACAGCTTCAGCCGTCTGATAGGCGCGTTTCATGGGGGAAGAGTAAATTGCATCAAAGTGAACATTTCCCAGTTTGATGCCAGCGGTAGCCGCCTGACCAACTCCAGTGTGGTCAAGGGGGAGGTCACTGCGTCCTAACACGTGGTTGATTTTGTTACGGCTGGTCTGGCCGTGGCGCATGACGTAAAGTTTCATTCAAATGTCCTTTCTGGGTTTCCTGACAGGAAACAGGTATTCAAACTATGATTCCATAGCAGATTTGTATAAGTCAAAACAGAATGACCGCAGAGATCCGTTCATCAGAAGTCATCAGGCTATCGCCATTTCTGCAAGGGGTACCAGAAATGGAACAGAAAAGTCAGGAGATAGTTCAACATGGACTGCCTGAATGAAAAGCCTGAAGCGGCGGGGGGCTGGATCTGCGATCCTGTTATTGTTTATTTTAAGCGAAATGAAAATCAAAATCGCTTAATTTCAGTTCCTCTCTTCAAGAATACCTGAGATTGAAAGAGTTAGCAGAAACTGAAAAAATGAAAATCGGATTGCCTGAAAAATTGCAACAAAACAGACCGGAAAACAGAGAAAAATATAAATCAAATCGTTTTATAAAATGGTGCCCGCTCTGACAAAAGTCAATGAAAACCCCACCGCCGCAAATTCCAGAGCTAATGCTCTTCAGCCAGCGTCGATTCCTTTGCAGGATAGATAGCTCGATCTGGTGCAGGATAGAGAATTCGATCTGGATAAGGCAGGCGGGCATGGAGGCTGGAAAGACTGGCCAGCGATAGGTATAAAAAAACCACGACTGTATTGGAATACAAGTCGTGGTATTGTGTTCTACTGGTGGATCCTTAGGGATTCGAACCCTAGACCCACTGATTAAGAGTCAGTTGCTCTGCCAACTGAGCTAAGGATCCAGTAACTGCCTCACTATATTAGCACAGTCGAAATGAAATTCAAGTCAGAATTCATAATTATTTGTGCTGATGTGGTGAGCTGTCCAGGCAAGCCGCGGCTTTCCTTGCGACTTGATTATTTTAGCAGAACTTCTTCAAAAGATGCAAGTCGTTGATCCTGACTTTTTTGGAGGTTCGAATCCTCAAGGCAGAAAGACCAGATCAAAGAGACAAAGAAGAGTCTGGAGACAGTCTGTTACTGGCAAAGAGACCAGGAATGGAAAGATTTCCTCGAATGCGGAAAAAGTCGATCTTGTCGGAAAAGGAGAGGATGCTATAGTCAAGATAACGAGCATTCAGACCAAAACTGAATGAGGAGGATACATGGCACGTTTAGGAATTTCCGTTTACCCGGAACATGATTCAATGGAAAATATCAAGGCATATATTGATCTTGCCAGCAAGTATGGCTTCTCCCGGATCTTCTCCTGCCTGCTTTCTGTTGAAGGAAAAACCAAAGAACAACTGATTGAAGAATTCCGCGATCTCAACGACTTCGCCCATGAAAAGGGCATGGAAGTCTTTCTGGACATCGCTCCCTATGTCCTGAAACGGCTTGGCGTAGAATGGAACGATCTGCAGTTTTTCAAAGATATGCATGCCGACGGCATCCGTCTGGACGAAGGATTTACCGGCATGGAAGAATCATTAATGACCACGAACCCACAGGGTCTGAAGATCGAACTGAATGCCAGCCCGCTCAATGATTACATTGATAACGTCTGCAGTCACCATCCGGATCGCGCGCACTTAACCACCTGCCACAACTTCTACCCAATGCGCTATTCCGGTCTGTCTCTGGACCATTTCCGCAAATGCAATGAGAAAATCAAAGCCAACAATCTGCCCATCGCTGCCTTTATCGGCTCCAACAATCCCGAGGCTTTTGGTCCCTGGCCAGTCAAGGAAGGTCTGGTTACTTTAGAAGACCACCGTGATCTGCCCATTGATGCCCAGGCAAGACTGCTCATTGCGGAAGGCAATGTGGACGATATCCTGATTGCCAACTGCTATCCAACTGAAGAAGAGCTCAAAGAACTCTCCAAACTCCAGCCGGGAATTTTGAACATTAAACCAGTTCTTGAAAAAGAACTGACCGAAGTCGAACGCAAGATTCTCTATGAACATCCACACTTTGTCCGCGGCGATATGTCTGAATACAGTGCCCGTTCGACCATGCCGCGCATCACATTCGCCGATGAAAGCATCGCTCCTGCAAACAACCGCCCAATCAAACGCGGTGATCTGATCATTTTCAACGATGGTTATGGCCGTTATAAAGGTGAGCTGCATGTGGTTTTAAAAGATATGCCTGCAGATGAGCGCAAAAATGTCATCGGTCATATCCCGCCAGAAGAAATGCACCTGCTCGATGCCCTGAAACCATTTGCACCATTCAAGGTCATTGAGTAAGAAATCCAGACCACAATCTGAAAAGATCTGTTACAACCGAACACAACACATTCAAAGAGTCCGAAAAACCGGGCTCTTTTTCATTGCCTGATAATGGACGCCTGATAACGAACAGCATTTAGTCAGGCGACAGATAGAAACTATAAGCCAGAGAGCAGAGTACGTAAGGATTCACAGATAAAAGCCTGGCTTGCAATGACTTACAATAACCTGGCTTGCAATGACTTACAATAACTTGCAATGACTTACAATAATAGGAAAATACACGAGTGGTTCAAAGAATCAGACAGACTTCCTGATCGACAGACAGACCAAAGCTGCAAGCCAGGTAAGTCCAATTCGTAGTCGGTCAGGCAAAGGGAGGAAATCAATATGGTTGTGACAACACTTGGCTATATCTGCCATCAGGATCAGGTGCTCATGCTGCACCGGGTCAAGAAAAAGCACGATATCAATCAGGATAAATGGATCGGAATTGGTGGAAAGCTGGAAAATGGCGAAACGGTTCTGACCTGCATGAAACGCGAATGCAAAGAAGAAACCGGCCTGGACTGGAAAGATCCGACCCTGCGGGCCATCATTACGTTCAACTTTCGAAAGAATCCCGAAGATGAACTGTTTTCGGAACTGATGTTTCTGTATACGGGCAGTGACTATGAAGGCAATCTTGCAGACTGCCCGGAAGGGGATCTTGTCTGGAAAAACTGGCAGCAGATCCGCGAGTTGAATCTGTGGAAAGGCGATCTCATTTTCCTTTACTACATGCAGACCTCAATGCCGCTTTTCTATATGGAACTTAACTACCTGGGAGATACGCTGATTTCGGCTACCCTCAATGACCAACCAGTGGATCTTGAGGATCTAAGATGGAATTAACCGGATTAAATTAACCAGACTGAAACATGAAAACGCCTGTCAGAGAAACAGATCCAGACAATCTGCTTCGTTCTGACAGGCGTTTTGAGTTGGTTCATTTGTTTTGGATAAATTGATTTTGTTACAGCCAGATGTATTTTGTTGGTTTTGAAATCTTATGTTCCAGGACTAAGCCGGAGTGACCAGAGCCCCATGTTTCTTTTTGAGCTTTTTGATCGTGATCTGGTAGACCAGCATCAACATGATCATGGCTGAAAGCCAGGCGGAACTTTCCGCAAGCAGGATGCCGGTAAAGCCAAAAATGGATGGCAGCCATAAGACAAAGACCAGTCGGCTGGTAAACTCGAGAATTCCCGAAACCATTGGCCAGAGCGTATCGCCCATGGACTGCAGGGAGGAGCGATAGACCCAGAGTCCGCCTAAGAAGACCATGAAGATGGACAGAATCTGCAGAGAATGCGTTGCGATCGCAACGGCTTCAAGATCTTCATTGCCCATCATCATATGCATCAGGGAATGGCCAAATAACAGACAAAGAACGGCCGCACTCACATTCATCGCCAGGACGATGCCATTGGCAGCCCGCACACCATGTACGATGCGTTCAACTTTTCCGGCGCCAAGGTTCTGACCGGCGTAGGTTCCAGCCGCAAAACCAAATGTAGAGGAGATCTGTTCAAGAATGACAATGACCTTGCTTGCGGCGGCATAGCCGGCTACATACAGCGAGCCAAAACCATTAATGGCAATCTGTAAAATCATGACACCAACAGCAGTAATGGAGTTCATGAGAGCAACCGGAAGAGAGAGTTTGGTGGAATGCAGGAACATTTTTCCATCCCATTTCCAGTCTTCACGGTGCAGATCCAGCCATTCGATTCGTCGCAGACACACAAAGCAATAAACAGCTGAGAAAGCCTGCGCAATGACCGTTGCCCATGCAGCACCGGCAACTCCCATATGGAAGGTGATCACAAACAGGACATCCAGAATCGTATTGACAAAAAAGGCGATGATCATCGCAGTCAGAGGATGTTTAGAATCACCGAGCGCCCGCAGAATGCCGGAGAAGAAATTGTAGGCCGTACTGGCAATGCTGCCAATAAAGATAATCTGAATGTATAAAGTCGCCTGTTCGAGAATCTGATCTGGGGTGTTCATCCAGGCCAGTAACGATCTGGCTCCCAGGACAGAGACGATCGTCAAAATAACGACCCCGCTGAGACATAACAGCGCCGACATGGTGATGGCCCGTTTTAAAGAGTGTTGATCCCTGGCACCAAAATATTGAGCACTGAGAATCGAAACGCCCTGGGTCAGGCCAATGATAAATCCCAGAACGAGAAAGTTGATCGATCCCGTCGCCCCGACAGCCGCCAGAGCATTCAGCCCGGCACCACGGCCAACGACGACCGTATCTACAAAGTTATAGAGCTGCTGCAGGACGTTTCCAAACAACAGCGGCAGACCAAAACGCAGAATCAGTTTTCCGGGGGAACCCTGCGTCATGTCCATAGTTTTTTCCATATCTGTTCCTTTCTTTTCCTTCTGAAGTAAAGCTTGCCGCACGTCTGAAGACAGATTTTGATCCAATTGGATTCAACTCAATTCTCTGATCTTCAGGAACCTTTCTGGCAAGTACGCCTATTCTAGCAAGCTCAATGATAGATGAAGCCCACAATTCCTGGATTCCCTGTGTTAAAGCGTTTTCATTCCCTGGTGAGGTATTGATTTCAGAAAGTAAAGACGAAGTAAAGAAAAGCGGGAAAGAAAGATTCAGACCAATGGCAAGTGACGATGACAAATGGTCATAAAAGAAGGAGCAGGGAAAAGATTGAAGGGGATGTGCTGGAAAAGCAGGGGGGCGTTGAAAAAGAGTTTGGGCAGGGCTCCTGAAGCATAGAAATTGTCTTTAACCTGAAAACTTTAAAGCATTTTAAAGCAGAATCTGAACTTCAGTCCGTACAATAGAGAAATGTGAACTGAACGTATCCCTGAAAAAGCAATGGATCATTTGTGAAAAACGGGTAACCCTTGTCAAAATAAGGGAAAATGTCGAAAGATGCATTTCAGTTTGACACAAACGAGTCAATTGAGTATGATGACTCGGTAAGAAATGGAAAGAAGAAGCACCCCTTCTCACCTGATGTATTTTAGATACATGGGTTCGATGCCATTCGAATTCCAAACGATTCGAAAACGGTATACGACGGGTGCGCTCTGCGCCCATTTTTTTATGGATTCATGAAAGGAAGGTATTCAATTATCAATAACCGAAAAGTTGTCCCTAACAATGTCAACGATGATCTCTATAATGAAAAGATTCCATTCCGGGAAGTACTGGTCATCGATGCCAATGGAAAACAATTAGGAGTTAAATCCAGAAATGAGGCTCTGGACATTGCGTACAGACAGAATCTGGATCTGCTTTGTGTGGCTCCTAAAGCTCGTCCAGCTGTCTGCAAAGTCCTCAACTATGGTAAATACCACTTTGAGCAGCAGAAAAAAGAAAAGGAAGCCAAGCGTAAACAGCACACCGTTGAGCTGAAGTCGCTGCGTCTTTCTCCTGTAGTGGATACGCATGATTTTGAAACCAAGCTCCGCCAGGTTCGTAAATGGATTGAGCAGGGCATGAAAGTCAAAATTGATATGCGATTCCGCGGACGTATGATGACGCGTCAGGATGTTGGCCGTCAGATTATGAACGACTTTCTCGAGCAGGTAAAGGATATCGCAGTGGTGGAAAAGAAACCAGCACTCGAAGGTAATGTAATGTCCATTGTCCTTGCACCGCAGAAAAAGAAACAGGCACCAGCGCCTGAAAAGAACTGAACCATAAAGAAGGAGAAATATTCACATGCCAAAAATGAAAAGCCACAGAGGTCTGGCAAAACGTGTTAAAAAAACCGGATCTGGAAAACTGAAAAGACATCACGCTTATACTTCTCATCGTTTCCATGGGAAGACAAAAGACCAGAGACGCCACTTAGCTAAATCTGGAATTGTTGACCACAGCGACTACAAAAGAATCAAAGACATGCTTGTGAAATAAGAGGAGGATTAAGAGAATATGCCAAGAGTAAAAGGTGGAGTAGTCTCCCGTAGAAGAAGAAAAAAAGTCTTAAAACTTGCTAAAGGTTACTTTGGAAGTAAACATACCCTGTACAAAACTGCCAATGAGCAGGTAATGCACAGCTTTAAATATGCATACAATGACCGTCGTAAACTGAAAGGCAATATGCGTAAAATCTGGATTGCACGTATCAACGCTGCAGCCCGCATGAACGATATTTCCTATTCCAAACTCATGCACGGTCTGAAACTGGCTAACATCGACATCAACCGTAAGATGTTATCCGAAATGGCTATCCATGATGCTGCTGGCTTCACAAAAATCGTTGATGAAGCAAAAGCTGCTCTCGCGAAGTAAGTTTCAACAGACACTTCAGGTCCCAGATTCTGAGAGATCAGAATCCGGGACCTTTTTTGTTGTCTGAAAAAAGCTGCCTGAAGCAAGCAGGTCAGGCTGTAAGTTCATGGAGTGTCAGAAACTGTCTGATTTTAGGATAAGTAAAGAACTGACACTGAAAATAGTGAATATATCAATTTGAGAGTATCTAAACAAACAGCGTTCATCCTGTAATTTGAATATCAGGATGTCATCTTCCTGTCAGCCTGCCATTTGGATGGTACCATGACATTCAATTGACGTAAGTGTAAATTTTAATTAAAACATAATTCTATGCATAAATCAGAATTAAAGAGCGTAAATCTGAAATAAAAGCATAAATAGTAATAAAACAATAGAAATGTAAGAATAAAATGAAGACCTTAATTGGACTTATATCCTGATGAATAGTAATGTAAGCGAAACAGTACCCTGTCAACGGGATGGAGAGGTGCCAATTGGATGTCACGTGAATTAAAAAGCAACGAGTTCAAAATCATGCTCACGCTGTGGGATTTTAAGGAACCGGCGGCCATTTCAGACTTGCAGGGCCATTACAAGGAGCTCTTTCAGGGCCAGGAACTCAATCGGAATACAGTCAATAACATTCTGACAAGGCTGATCAATAAAGGTTTTGTTGAATTGAAGGGATTTGGCTATTTTAAAAATGCGATTACAAGAGTCTACAGCCCGAAGGTAACCAAAGAAGAGTACATCGCGGACTTTTTTGGTGAAGATGCAGAGAAGATCAACTTTATCGTCTATCTGTTTGGCCAGATCAAAGATAAAGCCAAGCGCAAACGCCTGATCGAAGTGTTAACTGATCAGTTTCTGTCGGAAGACTCTTCTTCGATTATCGACTCTTCGTCCCGATCAAAATCCAGACCTTCTTTGAGTGAATCCGATCCAGATTTGAAAAAGAAGAATGCCAAGGCTTTGAAGTCCGTCGAGTATGCATCGGTCATTCAAAGACCAGAACTGCCTGGCCAGACAAATATGATGGTTGCTGAAGCGGGAGCATCGTATCAGGCTGCACCAAAACCGAAAGCTTCCAAAATCACCTCTAAAGAGGTCGTTCTTCAGCCAGCAGGACTCGACCCGAATCAGCGCAAAACCTGGCAGGAAAAAATTGGCCGGATCCCGAAGGATGAAGAGCCAGAATCCTGACTGTAAATCTGAAGGTGATGCTAAAGTTTCAGGGACTTGAGATCCAGGGGAATGAAAAAGAGAACAGGATTGGAAAACTGATAAAAAGAACCGATTCCGCTCAAATGGTGAGCAGAGAAAAAGACCAGCCCGCGGGCTGGTCTTTCGTTATTTCGTTCAAATTGATCTGTTGGGACAAGACTGCCCAAAGACTGTTCAGGGATTCCTGGCAGACTCCTTTTTCCAGCCTTCTCCTTTGAAACTAGACGTTGATTTCAGCGGTTAAAGCAGCAGCTTCTGGATGTTTTTCCAGAATTGGATCGACAACATTGCTGAAGAATTCAACCGTCTGTTCGGGTGCGCGGCCGACATACAGGGATGGATTCATTCTGGCCTGCAGATCTTCGAGCGTTAATGGGAAACGATCGTCGTTGGCAATGCGTTCAAGCAGATCGTTTTCCAGACCGAATTCTTTAACCTGACGGGCAGCAGCCATGGAATGAACACGGATGGCTTCGTGCAGTTCCTGACGGTCTCCGCCGGCTTTCACGGCATCCATCATGATGTTTTCCGTTGCCATGAATGGCAGCTCTTTGCGCAGGTCAGCTTCGATGACTTTTGGATAGACAACCAGACCATCAGTGATGTTCAGGTACAGATCCAGAATGGCATCAGCCGCAAGGAAACCTTCCGCAATGGAGATTCGTTTATTGGCGGAGTCATCCAGAGTTCTTTCAAACCACTGAGTGCTGGCAGTCAGCGCCGGGTTCATGGTGTCAGAAATCAGATAGTTAGACAGGGCAGCCATGCGTTCAGAACGCATTGGGTTGCGTTTGTAGGCCATGGCCGAAGAACCGATCTGACCTTTTTCAAATGGTTCTTCCATTTCCTTTTTGTGCTGTAAAAGACGCAGGTCATTGGAGAACTTGTGAGCAGACTGGGCGATGCCGGAAAGAGCCTGGAGCACCTGCGTGTCATATTTACGCGGGTAAGTCTGACCGGAAACCGCAAACCAGTTGTCATAGCCCATCTTGTGGCAGATGCGCTCATCGATTTCAGCAGCTTTGGCACTGTCCCCGTCAAACAGCTCTAAGAAGGAAGCCTGAGTTCCGGTGGTTCCTTTCTGACCGAGCAGTTTTTTGTTTTCCAGCAGCCATTCGATGGTTTCATAGTCCATCACCAGATCCTGAGCCCAAAGCGAAGCACGTTTTCCAACAGTAGTTGGCTGGGCTGGCTGGAAGTGGGTAAAGGCTAAAGCTGGCATATCTTTATAAGTCAGGGCGAACTGTTTTAAACGGGCAAGGACAGCGGCAATCTTGTTTAAAAGCAGTTCAAGACCTTCATGCATGATGATCAGATCGGTGTTGTCACCAACATAGCAGCTGGTTGCACCTAAGTGAATAATGCCTTTGGCATCAGGAGCCTGCAGACCATAGGCATACACGTGGCTCATGACGTCGTGGCGGACAATAGCCTCGCGGGCCTTGGCGTCATCGTAGTTGATGTCGGTGGCATGTTCTTTGAGCTGAGCAATCTGTTCATCGGTAATAGGAAGTCCCATTTCCTGTTCCGCTTCAGCTAAAGCGATCCAGAGTTTACGCCAGGTCTGGAATTTTTTCTCTTCAGAGAAGAGGTACTGCATTTCCTTGCTGGCATAACGTCCGGCAAAAGGGGACTGGTAGACTGTATGGTTACTCATTCGGCATCAAACCCCATCCGGGCGAAGACTTCCTGATAAGCACCTTCTGGATTTCCCAGGTCGCGGCGGAAAGTATCTTTGTCCAGGTGTGCACCGGTTTTGATATCCCAGTAACGGCAGGTATCTGGAGAGATTTCATCAGCTAAAACGATGGTCCCGTCAGTTGTTTTACCGAATTCAAGTTTGAAGTCGATCAGTTCAATACCGATTTCTTTAAAGAATTCTTTGAGAACTTCATTGACCTTGAATGCATAGTCAGTGATGGTGTCGATGTCTTCCTGGGTAGCAGCTCCGATGGCTCTTGCCATGTAGGAGTTGATCAGTGGATCGCCCAGATCATCGTCTTTGTAACTGAATTCGAGTGTGGAGCATTTTAGTTCAGTTCCTTCTGGGATACCCAGACGTTTGGAGAATGAACCCGCTGCTTTGTTACGGATAATCACTTCCAGAGGAACAATCTGTACTTTTTTGACTGCAGTTTTGCGGTCATCGATTTCTTCAACTAAATGAGTTGGAACGCCTTTCTCTTCCAAAAGCTTCATCAGGTAGTTAGTCATCCGGTTGTTGATGGCGCCTTTTCCTTTGATGGTGCCTTTCTTCAGACCGTTGAATGCTGTTGCGTCGTCCTTGTAATCCACGATCAGGATTTCAGGATCTTCAGTGCGGAATACTTTCTTTGCTTTGCCCTCGTAGAGCATTTCTTTTTCTTCCATGGTTTTCCTCCTCATAAACGATTTCATTATATCGAGGGGGAAGAGTGATTCAACGAATTGTTGGTTTGAAAGAGAATTATCTATTTCTTTCTGTTTCCATTGGCTTTCAAAGCGACAAGGTGAGTTGATTCTAAGCGTTTTCACAGTGATGCATTGAAATGGCGTCCGCTTTTGTCTAACATGAATCTCGCAGAGAACCTGCAGCTTTTGGAGGATAAAGTTATGGTCATGACTTTAGTGAACAAAAGTAGAATATTGAAAATATGCATCTTTTAGCGTACCTGCAATACCGGTGCGCTTTTTTGACGTCCAATCGAACAGATAACCGAAAAGTTGTCTGCTTATGAGCGGACAAAAGCCAATATGACCCTGAAATTAGTCGTGGTTCGGCTTATACCCTCAAAACGGGTAAGGATCAATCGCCCTCTTTTTTACGACAAAATCACATAGTATTGTAAAACATACCAATACTATGGGAATAAAACGGGATGACGATTGTTCTCGATGACAGTTATGGTAATGAAATGGTCGGAAATGGAAATCAATGCCTTCGAAAAATCCGGAAAAATGAAAGCCTTTTAACAAAAACGGCTTTTTTCGGCGGCTTTGATCCTGTCTGTTTTGTTATGGGTTTTGACACCGTTACGGGATTGTCAGACTGAAACCCATAACAAAGACAATGAAACAATCTGAAACAGGTTCCATGAAAAACGATTCCAGATACTCTGGTTTCTCTCTTTGGAATGTAACTGAAACGGATTTGTTTCATTGCGGAATGTCATTTCAAGGGTATATTTCATCACGTAAAGATTTCAGCTGACTGACTGTAGAGCCAGTTTTAAGAAAGGATCAGATAAAGGAAATGGAAAACGCAAAAGTATTGGTTGTGATGGGAAGCAGATCCGATCTTCCTGTCGTTCAGGCATGCCTTGACCAGCTTAAGGATCTTGAAATTCCTTATGAAGCAAGAGTGCTTTCAGCCCACCGCACGCCGGACGCTGTTCTCGAACTGTCCAAAAACGCCGAGAAAAATGGCATTCAAGTCATCATCGCCGCAGCCGGCGGTGCCGCACATTTAGCGGGCGTGCTGGCCAGCTCAACCATTCTGCCCATCATCGGGATTCCAATGCAGACCAGTGCCCTGGGCGGTATGGACTCCTTATTGTCCACCGTACAGATGCCAGCCGGTGTTCCGGTTGCAACCGTAGCCATCGGTAAAGCCGGTGCCAAAAATGCCGCAATTTTAGCCGGCCAGATGATCGCTTTAAGCGATCCGGCTTTAGCTGAGCGCATCCGCACCTTCAAAGCCAATCAGGCCGCAAAAGTTCTGGAAGGCTCCAGACTGGAGGAAGAGGAATGAATACCCGGCGCCTGATCAAAAAGAAACCGGCGTATCAGATTGAAAGCCAGTCGATGCAGCAGACTTTAATCAAAGATCTGTCGCTCGATCCGGATTTCAGCTTAGAGATGTATGTCATTTATGACATTTTCAATGCCGATGACAACGACATTGCTCTGCTTGAAGAAAACGTCATTGCCGAACCGGCTGTCGATGAAGTGTTAGAGTCTGTCGATACCACAGGCAAGAGCGTTCTGGCCTTTGAATATCTGCCAGGCCAGTATGACCAGCGCGCAGATTCTGCCATGCAGTGTCTGATGCTGCTCAACAATAAAAAAGATGTCCGCATTCACTCGGGTACCCTGATGGTCATGGACCATGTAAGTGACGACCAGCTGGCCGCCATCGAACATTACATGATCAACCCGGTTGAATCCCGCAAGAAAAACATGGACATCCTGGACGACTCTCAGAATGTCGCCATTCAGGATGTACCAGTTCTTGAAGGCTTTATCGACTACGACAAAGATCAGCTGGATGCCATGCGATCTTCCCTGGGTCTTGCCATGTCTTTAGAAGATCTGGCGTTCATCCAGGACTACTTCAAAAACCAGGAGCACCGCAATCCAACCATGACAGAAGTCCGGGTTCTCGATACGTACTGGTCTGATCACTGCCGTCACACCACATTCGAGACCATTCTCAAGGATGTTCATTTCAACAACGAAACCTTCAACGAACAGATTGAAGCCGCATGGAATACGTACCTGGATCTGCGTAAAGAAAACAACCGCACTGAAAAGCCGGTGACTCTGATGGATCTGGCCACCATTGCCGGCCGCACCTTACGCAAACGCGGCAAACTCGATGACCAGGAGGTCAGCGATGAAATCAATGCCTGCTCCGTGGAAGTGGAAGTCGATGTCAATGGTGTCAATGAGCCATGGCTGCTGATGTTCAAAAACGAAACCCACAACCACCCAACCGAAATTGAACCATTTGGTGGGGCTGCCACCTGCATCGGTGGTGCGATCCGTGACCCGCTGTCCGGACGCAGCTATGTGTATCAGGCAATGCGTATTACCGGTGCTGGCGATATCAACGCCCCATTATCCGAAACGCTCGAACACAAACTCCCCCAGTCTAAAATCTCCAAAACAGCTGCCCGCGGTTACTCCTCTTATGGAAACCAGATCGGTCTGGCGACCACTTACGTTGAAGAAATCTTCGATCCTGGCTATGTCGCCAAACGCATGGAAGTCGGCGGCGTTGTTGGCGCCGCACCAAAAAACCATGTCAAACGCGAAAAACCAGCTGCTGGCGATGTGATTGTTTACATCGGTGGTGCAACGGGTCGTGATGGAATTGGCGGTGCAACCGGTTCTTCCAAAGAACACAACGATACCTCGCTTGATACCTGCTCTTCTGAAGTCCAGAAGGGTAACGCGCTGATGGAGCGTAAACTGCAGCGTCTGTTCCGCAATCCAGATGCGACCCGCCTGATCAAGAAAGCCAACGACTTTGGGGCCGGCGGTGTTTCGGTTGCTGTTGGTGAACTTGCCGATGGTCTGATCATCGATCTGGATGCTGTTCCTGTGAAATATACCGGTCTGGATGGCACCGAACTGGCGATTTCCGAAAGCCAGGAACGTATGGCTGTCTGCATTGCCAATGAAGATCTCGATGCGTTCCTCAAAGAATGCGAAAAAGAAAACCTGAACGCGATTAAAGTGGCTGATGTCATTGAAGAACCACGCCTGATCATGAACTGGCGCGGCGACACCATTGTCGATCTTGACCGTCACTTCCTTGATACAAACGGTGTCCGTCAGGAAGTGGAAGCCATCATTGAACCAGGCGAAGAAGCCTGCAGTCCATTTGCGGCAAAAGAAAACGCCAATGCCAAGACTCTCAAAGAGGTCTTAGTGGAAGCCAATACGGCTGACCAGAGTGGCCTGTCTGAAATGTTTGATGCCTCCATCGGTAAGAGCACCGTTCTCATGCCATTTGGCGGTAAAACGCAGCACACACCAGAAATTGGTTCGGTTCAGAAACTGCCAGTCGATGGATTTACCACAACCTGCTCCTTAATGACCTATGGCTTTGATCCAAAACTGTCCCGCTTCTCGCCATGGCTTGGATCCCAGTATTCCGTCATTGAAGCCCTGGCAAGACTGGCTGCTTTAGGTGCAGACCCATTTAAAGCAAGACTCTCCAACCAGGAATACTTTGAACGCCTCAATAAAGATCCTGAAAAATGGGGCTATCCATTACAGGCTCTGCTTGGTCTTGTCAAAGCCCAGCTTGAATTTGAAACCCCGGCCATCGGTGGTAAGGACTCCATGTCCGGAACGTTCAATGATCTCCACGTTCCACCAACACTGATCACCTTTGCGGTCACTACAGCCAAAACCGATGACATCGTTGTCGGTGAATTTACTGGTGCCAATCATCCGGTTTATCTGCTCAAACACCAGCCGCTTGAGAATGGTGAGCCTGATTATGAAGCCCTGCGTGAAAACTTCAGATCCTTTGCCAAAGCCCATAAGGAAGGCAAAGTTCTCTCAGCCCGCACGGTTAAAGATGGCGGTATTGGCGCAGCCGCTGCCATCATGAGTTTTGGTAACGAAATTGGTGTAGACATCAAAACCGATGAACCATACAGCTTCAACCTTGGATCTTTACTCGTTGAAACAAGTGAACCAGTCGAAGAGAAAAACTGGATCCGTCTTGGCACAACCAATGATTCCAATACAATTGCCATCAACGAAGAAACCATGACCATTCCAGAAGCCTATGCAGTATGGACTTCCCGCTATTCCGGTCTGTATCCACGCACAGTCGCCCATGAAGAGGTTGAAATTGATACGCCACTGGCAAAAGGCGAACGCCGCTATTCCAAAGTTAAAGTGGAAAAACCAGTCGTTGTCATTCCAGTCTTCCCAGGTCAGAACTGTGAAATCGATACCGCCGCAAAATTCAGCCGTGCCGGAGCAGATGTTCACACCGTTGTCTTCAACAACCTCGATGTTGACCACATCACTGAATCGATTGACAAGCTGGCTTCTGAAATTGAAAAAGCTCAGATTTTCATGGTTGTCGGCGGTTTCTCGCTGGCTGACGAACCAGATGGATCCGGTAAATTTATCGTTTCCGTTCTGCGCAACCCGAAAATTAAAGCCGCTCTCAATACGATGCGCGCCAATGAAGGTCTGATTCTGGGGATCTGTAATGGATTCCAGGCTCTGGTTAAATCCGGTCTGCTGCCATTTGGTGATCTGGATAAAGAGGGAAGTGAACTGGCAACCCTGTTCCATAACGACATCAACCGTCACGTCTCCCATGTGGCCAGAACCCGTATCACTTCCAACAAGTCTCCATGGCTTCAGGAATTCGAACCGGGCCAGATCCATTCCGTTGCAATTTCCCATGGCGAAGGAAAATTCATGGCGGATCCAGAACTGCTCAAATCTCTGGCTGAAAACGGTCAGATTGCAACCCAGTATGTCGACGAAAACGGCAATCCAACCATGGATGGCGAAGACAACCTCAACGGATCCAACCTGGCCATTGAAGGCATTCTGAGCGCCGATGGCATGATCTTTGGCAAAATGGGTCACTCCGAACGATATGAAGACGGCCTGTTCCAGAACATTGCCGGTGACCGCGATCAGAATATCTTCGCTTCCGGTGTTCACTTCTTCACCCATGAAGGAGAAGAAAATTGAAGTCCCATCAGAATTCAGCCGGTTTAGCCGCGGCGTGGAATGTTTCGGATGCCTCGAGTGTTGTTTACTATCTGCTGCATGGCCTGCAGCATCGAGGCTCCGACAGCGCCGGCATTGCCAGCGGCGATGGACAGACCGTCAAAGTCTATAAGAGCTTTGGCATGCTTGCGGAAAGCTTCAATCCTGAAAAACTGGCTGAACTGGATGGTCAGTACGCGTTAGGTCAGGTCCGAATGGCCACCGAAAGCGATATGGGAACCGCAAACCTGCAGCCGATGATGGTCAGAGCTCACCAGGGCTCCTTTGCGATCGCAACCGCTGGCATGATTTCAAATGCCCCAAGTCTTCGTAAACATATGGAAGCTGACGGCCTGATCTTCCAGGGCACTTCCGATGCGGAAGTTATCACCCATCTGATTCAGATGGCCCCGGGCAAGCTGGTCGACAAAATCGAAACTGCAACCCAGATTCTCAAAGGCCCTTACGCCTTTATCCTGATGACCCGCCACACGATGTACGCGGTGGTCAGCAGACTGGCGATCAGTCAGCTGTATTACGTGCCCTATCAGGATGGTTACCTGTTTGCATCGGAAACTTCAGCATTTGGCATGTTTGATGTCGGCAAGCCCATTGCCATCGAGCCAGGACAGATGATTTTCCTGGGCCGGCATGGCTTTACGACTCGACAGATGGATGTCGGAGCGAAATATCCATGCGCGATGGAGGCGGTTTACTACTCCAGAGAAGATTCGCTGTTCAAAGATCAGTCGGTGCATAAAATCCGTCAGAAACTTGGCGCGGCTTTAGCCAAAGGGGAAAGCGAAAAAGCCGATATTGTCATCGGTGTGCCCGATACGGCCATCTCGGCAGCTGCCGCTTTTGCCAGAGAGCTGAAAATTCCATATGAAATCGGTCTGATTAAAAACCGGTATGTCGGCTCGACATTCGTCAAACCGATCAAGGAACAAAAGGAAGAAGAAATCAAAACCCGCCTGAATGCGATCAGCTCGATTGTCAAAGGCAAATCGGTCTTCCTGGTCGATGACTCGGTTCAGAAAGGCAATACGGCTTCCTTTCTGTGCCGACTGTTAAAAGAAGCCGGAGCGAAAGAAGTCCATCTGCGCATTGCGGCTCCAGAGATTGATCATTCGTGTTTCTATGGCACGGAATACATTGAACAAAGCAAGCTGATGGCGGCAAATTACGATCTCGATGAGATGAAAGAGCTGTTCCATGCAGATTCACTTCGCTTTTTGAAACTTGAAGATTTTGAAGAAGTTTTAGGGGATTCGATCTGTACCGCCTGCATGAGCGGTCGGTATTTTGGCAAACTTTACGACTATGACCCTGGAAAGGAAAACTGAAATGGCAGATCAATATAAAGCAGCTGGCGTTGATTTAGAAGCTGGCTATGACAGTGTCCGCCGCATCAAATCGCATGTGGCCCGCACCAAAGTTCCTGGCGCGATCGATTCGATCGGCGCATTTGGCGGCATGTTTGACTTAAAAGAAGCCGGCCTGCACGATCCGGTTCTGGTTTCCGGAACCGACGGCGTCGGCACCAAACTGATGCTCGCTTTTGAAATGGACAAACATGACACCATCGGCATCGATGCCGTGGCGATGTGTGTCAACGACGTTCTCGTTCAGGGAGCAGCCCCGCTGTTTTTCCTGGATTACATCGCAGTCGGCAAAAACCATCCAGAAGTGATCGAACAGATCGTTAAAGGTGTAGCCGATGGCTGCGTTCAGTCCGAATGTGCTCTGATCGGCGGAGAAACCGCTGAAATGCCGGATATGTATGATGTTCATCATTATGATCTGGCTGGCTTCTGTGTGGGCGGTGTTGATCGCGACAAACTGCTGACTAATGAAAAAGTCAAAGCGGGTGACGTGCTGATCGGCCTGCCATCTTCCGGTGTTCATTCCAACGGCTTCTCACTGGTGCGCAAGGTTCTGTTTAAAGACAACCACCTGGATGCCCATGCTGAATTTGAAGAACTGGGCGGCAAGCGACTGGGCGATGTTTTGCTGGAACCAACCCGCATTTACGTCAAACCTGTAAAACACCTCTTTGGTAAAGCCGACCTGCACGGTATGGCCCACATTACCGGCGGTGGTTTCTTCGAAAATATTCCACGGATGCTGCATGAAGGTCAGGGTGTATCGATCAACCTCGACAGCTTCCCAAGACCAGCAATCTTTGACTTCATCCAGAAACGTTCCAACATTACCGAACAGGAAATGTACAACGTCTTCAACATGGGTATCGGTTTTGTCATTGCGGTTGACCCCTCTCAGGCCGCTCTCGTTCAGGATCTGCTCAAAGAAGTCGGCCAGGACAGCTATGTGATTGGTGAAGTCACCGATTCTGGAAAGGTAGAACTGCATCGATGAACGCGATCGTTTTTGCTTCCGGAAGCGGAACCAATTTTGACGCGCTGGTTAATGTCAGCAGACAGGGAAAACTGGATGTCGATCTGGTCGGCGTTGTCTGCGATAAAGAACATGCACCAGTTCGTCAGAAGGCAGTCAACTATGGACTGCCGGAGCGCTGGTTCAATCCGAAAGCCTATGCCAATAAGGCGGAATATGAAAAAGCCATTCTCGAATGGCTGGATGAGCTGGATGTGGAAATGGTCATCCTTTCTGGCTATATGCGCATCGTTGGCAAGACTTTATTAGAAGCCTATCCAAACCGGATCGTCAATCTGCACCCGGCCCTGCTGCCTAACTTTCCAGGCGCCCATGCCATTCTCGATGCGTATGAGGCCAAAGTGCCTCAGACGGGGGTGACGGTTCACTACATTGATGAAAACATCGACAGCGGACCGATCATTATTCAGGAGCCAGTGGTTATTGATCCCACATGGAGTCTCGACCAGCTCGAGACAGCGGTTCATGCCAAGGAATACGACCTGTTCTATCGCGGCATTAACCAGGCAGCCAAAGACATTGCAGCCCTGAAATCTAACGATTAACCTGCTGCAGGCAATTTCAGACGCATACCAGCCCCAAAAGGGGTAAGCGTAAAGAAATTTACAAACCAACAAGTTTTAAACGGACGAAATTTCTAATCAACGAAATTTCACCGCAGTCAAAATGCAGATGGATTGAATCCATCTCGCATTCCAACGATTCAGATCAACTCTGCTGCGAGAGATCTGGCGGATTTGTCGAAGCAGATTTCCTTATAGACAAGATGGAATTGTCATGGAACTTACCCATGCGGTTTTGACTCCATACAGATGGATTTGATCCTCTATAAATTCCCATATAAATATGGAACACAGATGGGCCATTTCTGCAGGGATCCAGGACAATCAAGAAATCAGAAGAGGAGAGACTATGAAAAGAGCACTGATCAGCGTTTCCGACAAAACAGGCCTGACCGATTTTGCGGCTGGACTTCAGAAAGCCGGATACGAAATTATTTCCACCGGCGGTACCCGCAAGGCACTGGAAAATGCAGGTATTTCTACGATTTCAATTTCCGATGTAACAGGCTTTCCAGAAATCATGGATGGCCGTGTAAAAACCTTACATCCAAACGTACATGGCGCTCTGCTTTGTGTCAGAGACAACCCTGACCATGTCAGACAGATTGAAGAACTGGGCATCCAGAACATTGATCTGGTTTGCGTCAACCTGTATCCATTTAAAGAAACCGTTCAGAAACCAGGTGTTACCCACGAAGAAATTATCGAAAACATCGATATCGGTGGACCAAGCATGCTGCGCTCCGGATCCAAGAACTACCGCTATATTCCTGTCATCTGCGATCCTGCTGACTACGATAAAGTTCTCGAAGAAATCAATACTTTAGGCGAAACAACACTCGAAACCCGTGAACGTCTTGCCGCGAAAGTTTTCCGTCACACAGCCCGTTATGACACCATGATTGCTGACTACCTGACTAAGAAAACTGGCGAACAGTTCCCAGAAAGCATGACCATTACGTTCGACAAAGTACAGGATCTGCGTTATGGCGAAAACCCACACCAGCATGCTGCTTTCTATAAAGGCATGAATCCTCAGTATTCTCTTGCCAACGCCAAACAGCTGCATGGTAAAGAACTGTCCTACAACAACATTCAGGATGGCAACGCCGCTATCGAAGTTCTCAAAGACTGCCAGGGCCATAAAGCTGCCGTTGGTCTGAAACACATGAACCCATGTGGTGTCGGTATTGGTGAAACCATCAATGAAGCCTGGGATAAAGCTTACGATTCTGACCCTGTTTCCATTTTCGGCGGTATCGTTGCCCTTAACGATGAAGTCGATGAAGAACTGGCTGAAAAATTAAGCAAGATCTTCCTGGAGATCATCATTGCGCCAAAATTCTCCGATGCAGCTCTGGAAATTCTGACTCGCAAGAAAAACATCCGTCTGCTCGAACTGGATACAACCTTAGAACCAAACAACACCCTCAAATACACCAACGTCAACGATGGTCTGCTCGTTCAGGATATGGATACTCACCATGTCAAAGTGGAAGATCTCACCTGCCCAACTGACCGCAAACCAACTGATGAAGAACTCGAACAGCTGCTCTTTGGCTGGAATATCGTTAAACACGTAAAATCCAATGCGATCGTACTGGTCAAAGACAACCAGACCATCGGTGTTGGTGCCGGCCAGATGAACCGTGTCGGTGCAGCTAAGATTGCCATTGAACAGGCTGGCGAAAAAGCCAAAGGTTCCGTTATGGCTTCTGATGCCTTCTTCCCAATGCCAGACACTGTTGAAGAAGCCGCAAAAGCTGGCGTAACTGCCATTATTCAGCCAGGTGGATCCATTAAAGACCAGCTGAGCATTGATGAATGCAACAAGAACGGAATTGCCATGGTCTTCACCGGCGTCCGTCACTTCAAACACTAATCAGGTGCATCCTATGAAAATTCTTGTAATTGGAAAGGGAGGAAGAGAGCATGCCTTAGCGCTGGCTGCTTCCAAGTCCCCTTTATGCACTGAACTTTTTGCAGCACCAGGCAACCCGGGCATGGCAGAAATTGCCACCCTGGTGCCAATTGATGACAGCAAAATCTCTGAACTGGCCGACTTTGCGGCCGAAAACGGCATCGATTTAACGATCGTCGGTCCGGAAAATGCCCTGGCTGATGGCATCGTGGATGAATTTATGGACCGTGGGCTGAAAATCTTTGGCCCAACCAAAGCAGCCACGCAGGTTGAAGCTTCTAAAGACTTTGCCAAAGGGCTGATGAAAAAACACAACATTCCAACCGCTGGCTACCAGACGTTTACCGACTATGATGCAGCCGCAGCCTATGTCAAAGAACATGGCGCTCCGATTGTCATCAAGGAAAACGGCCTGAAAGCCGGTAAGGGTGTAACCGTAGCCATGAATGAAGACGATGCTCTGGACGCTTTAAAAATTGCCTTTGAAATTCCTGGCAACAGCGTGGTCATTGAAGACTACCTGGAAGGCTTTGAATTCTCGTTAATTGCCTTAGTGAACGGCGAAAACGTTTATCCATTAGAATGCGCCCAGGACCACAAACGCGTCGGTGATGGCGATACCGGTCCAAATACCGGTGGTATGGGAAGTTATTCTCCAGTGAAGAAAATCACCCCGGAACTGGTTGAAGAAACCATGGAAACCATCATGAAACCAATGGCCAAAGCCCTTGTTGAAGAAGGCTGCCCATTTACTGGTTTCCTGTATGGCGGTCTGATGGTCACTGACAAAGGACCACAGGTCATCGAATTCAACGCCCGCTTTGGCGACCCGGAAGCTGAAGTCATTCTGTGCCGTCTGGAAAGCGATTTTGTCAAAGCCATTCTGGATGTCATGGATGGCAAAGAACCGGAACTGACCTGGACAGACAAAACCAGCCATGGTGTCGTTCTGGCCAGTGAAGGCTACCCGGCAGGTTCGACCAAAGGCGCTGTCATTGATGGTGTAGATACTGTCGATGGTCTGGTTTACCACATGGGAACCAAAACAGATGATGGCAAGCTGTTAACCAACGGCGGCCGCGTGCTGATGGTCGTAACTCTGGCTGACAAGCTGGAAGATGCGATGGCTAAAACATATGAAGAAGTAAAAAAGGTGAACTGCGACAAGCTGTTCTACCGTACTGATATTGGAAGAAAGGATCTTGTAGATGGCGAAAACTGATTTAGAGATTGCTCAGGAGTGTGTCCTGGAGCCGATTGATGAAATTGCAAAAAAAGCAGGCATTGACCCGGCTGCCATTGAACCCTATGGCCGCAACAAAGCCAAAGTAGACCTCAATGTTCTTGATCTTGAAGACCGTAAAGATGGCAAACTGATTCTGGTTACTGCCATCAACCCAACCAAAGCTGGTGAAGGCAAATCCACGACAACTGTAGGTCTTGGCGATGCGCTCAACCTGTTAGGTAAAAATGCGATGATGGCTCTGCGCGAACCTTCTTTAGGCCCAGTATTTGGTCTGAAAGGCGGTGCTGCCGGCGGTGGATACGCTCAGGTTGTTCCTATGGAAGATATCAACCTGCACTTCACTGGTGACATGCATGCGATCACAACAGCCAACAACCTGCTGAGTGCCATGATTGACAACCATCTTTACCAGGGCAATGAACTCAACCTCAATCCTGAAAAAATCAGCTTCAAACGCTGCCTGGATATGAACGACCGCACTCTGCGTCAGGTAGAAATCGGATGCGGTGCCAAAGTTAATGGTATCGAGCGCACTGATGGCTTCAACATCACCGTTGCTTCCGAAATCATGGCAGCTTTATGCCTTGCTGATGATCTGATGGATCTGAAAAAACGCTTTGGTGATATGTTAATCGGCTACAACATGGACGATGAACCTGTTTATGTCCGCGATCTGAAATGCGAAGGCGCTATGGCTATGGTCATGAAAGATGCCATCAAACCAAACCTTGTTCAGACTCTTGAACACAACCCTGTTCTGATCCATGGCGGACCATTCGCCAATATCGCTCATGGCTGCAACTCTGTCATCGCCACAAAAACCGCTCTGAAACTGGCTGACTACGTTGTAACGGAAGCCGGATTCGGTGCTGATCTGGGTGCTGAAAAGTTCCTGGATATCAAGTGCCGCATGGCTGACCTGCATCCAAATGCAGTTGTCATCGTTGCCACCATCCGTGCCCTCAAACAGCATGGCGGCGTAGCTTTCGAAGATCTGAAAGAAGAAAACGTCGATGCCATGTTAGAAGGCTGTGCCAACCTGGCAAAACACATTGACACGGTTAAACAGTTCGGTCTGCCATACATCGTTGCGATCAACCAGTTCGACAGCGATACGGAAAACGAAATCAAAGCCCTTGAAGACTGGTGCAAAGCCAACGGTCACCCACTGTCCCTTTCTCAGGTTTGGGCAAAAGGCGGTAAAGGTGCTCTCGATCTGGCTGAAAAAGTGGTTGCTCTTTGCGATGAAGAAAACAACTACGCTCCACTCTACGACGCAGACGCTTCGATCGAAGACAAAATCACAGCCATTGCTCAGAAAGTCTATGGCGCTAAAGACGTTGTTCTGACCGATGAAGCCAAAGAACAGGTTGAACAGTTCAAAAAGGCTGGCTGGGATAAAATGCCAATCTGCATGGCTAAAACCCAGATGTCTTTAAGTGATGATCCAAAAGTTATGGGTGCTCCAAAAGACTTCACCATCACCGTTCGTGAACTGCGTCCTTCCTTAGGTGCCGGCTTTATCGTTGCTCTGACCGGTAAAGTTCTGACCATGCCAGGTCTGCCAAAACATCCATCCGCTCTGGATATGGATATTGACGAAAACGGCAAGATCACTGGACTGTTCTAAGCCAAAATAAAATCCGCTTTGAACGGAAAACGATCCACAAACCCTGTTTTCTAACGGCCCCCGTTTTAAATGATTTAAGTTTCTAACGATCTCCAGCTTTTAACTATTCTCAGTTTCCGTTTCTGGAAGCTTTTGGGATAACAAAACAAATTCAGCCATACTTTTCCCTGGTGGATGCTGATCTTTGATCAGCCCTCCCAGTTTGAAAGGTATGGCTTTTTTGTGTTTGTCAGAGCATTGGGAGGTTCGATCGGCTGGTCTTTTCGAGTTGCGGTTTCTGTAAGAGAGATAAAGATACTGCTGACTTTTCTCATATGAAAGAGAACTGGCACAGACAGATTCAGCAGATCAATCAGCAGATCAAAAGGCATTCAGCAGCTTGCTGAATGTCAGAGAGGGCCTTTGATTCTAAGAGTCGGGAAATCACGATCAGACTGGTAAAAGTTCAGGTGCTTTTGTAAGAATCAGCCAGATTCTTCCTGACTGCGCAAATGCATACCGGCCTGGCAATCTTTCTTTGGGAGTCCTGACGATCAAAAGTGGTCTGGCTGGATACAATGAATAGAGATATCCTGTCCGATCCGAAGAAATTTCGGTCAGTCAATGACGATCGGGCAGCAAAGAATCAAAGAATTAAAGAATCAAAGAATTAAAGAATCAAAGAATATGATCAGTGAAACAGGGAGGGTCAGTATGATTTCTTATTTCATTACGGACAGTGACGGCCAGCTGCAGCCACTGGCCAAGCCAATGAAAGGCTGCTGGATCAGCGTCGTCTCTCCAAGTCAGGCAGAAGTGGAGCGGCTGCTGTATGAGTTTGAACTGGTGCCGGAGTTTATCAAGGCCTCACTGGATGAGCAGGAAAGTTCATACATCGACAAAGATGATGAAGCCCATCAGACGCTGGCCATTGTGGACTATCCAGAAGAAGATGACTCTTCAGATTGGGAGATCGATACGTATATCACCCTGCCAATCGGCATCATTTTTACCAAGGACTATCTGTTTACCATCTGCACGCGTGAAAACAGCACCGTTGAACGGATGGAGCATGGCAAAGTCAAAAATCTTGATACCCGCTATCGGACACAGTTTCTGCTCAACATCCTGCTGTTGATCTCTCAGGAATATCTGGCCGATCTTCGGCAGATTGAGCGGATGTCGGAAGCAACGGAGAAGAAGCTGTATGAAAAGATGCGCAATAAAGAACTGATTGATACCCTGGTTCTTTCCAAGTCGCTCGTATACTTTTCGACTTCCTTAAAAGCCGAACAGATTACGCTGGAAAAAATTCTGCGCTCCCGCCAGATTCCGATGTATGAAGAAGATCGGGAATTGCTGGAGGATGTCATGATTGAGATCCGGCAGGCGATTGAGATGTGTAATATCTACTCGGATCTTTCGACAAAAATGACAGACAGTTTTTCCAATGTCATCAATAACAACATGAACATCATCATGAAAAGGCTGACCGTCATCACCCTGGTCATGTCCATTCCAAACATGGTCTATGGCTTTTATGGCATGAACGTCACCGGACTGCCGTTTCCTGTGGCCTGGTTTCCGTTGCTTCTCTCAGCGCTCATTGCGGCGGCGGCCTGGCTTTACTTTAAACACAACTCGGGCTTTCGCTCCTGAAAAATCAGGAAATCCATATCGGATAAGATTTTAGATTTGGGCGGTAAGCGCTTAAAAAACAAGTGCGAAATCGGGGAAAATGATAGCTCTTCATTTGATAAAAACCATTCGAACTTTTGGGCAAACCTGTACTTTCCAGCCGGATTTCAAGCCATTTGGACTCTTGCTTTTCTCAGTTTGGTAAGATGAATTGGATTCAGAAAAATCCAGACGTCAATCTTAAGAAGATGAAAGAGAAGAGGAGCCAGAAGCTTATGTTTGATGAACTTCATGAAGAGTGCGGGGTCTTTGGAGCCTATCACGTCGACGAAGCCGCGTTTTCTGTTTATTATGGACTGCATTCCCTCCAGCACCGCGGACAGGAAGCAAGTGGTATTGCGGTGTATGAGGATGGTCGTATTGACACCCGAAAGGGCAAAGGCCTGACCATCGATGTATTTAACCGCCCGGATCTTGAACAGATGAAAGGCCGCACGGCAATCGGTCATGTCCGTTATTCGACAGCCGGCGGCCAGGAGGCCGAAAACATTCAGCCAATCGTGGCTCATGGTCATTCCGGATCGATCGCCATTGTTCACAATGGGCAGATTGTCAATGACATGGAACTGCGCGTTGAACTCGAACAGAAGGGTTGTATTTTCCAGGGAACCAGTGATTCTGAGATTATCCTGCACATGATCATGAAAGAGCGGGGCAGTCTGCTCGAACGGGTTGAAAAAACGGCCCGCCAGCTTGAAGGAGCTTTCTCCTTTCTGGTTTTACAGGATGATGTCATCATTGCGGTGCGGGACAAATATGGACTGCGTCCGTTAAGTTACGCCCGCAATGGCGAAGGATACATTATCTCTTCTGAAACCTGTGCCTTTGAGGTGCAGGGCATTTATGATCACGTCGATGTCAAACCTGGCGAAGCCGTAAGCTTCAGCCGTGGTCTGGTCCGTCATCATTGTTATGTTGACCATCCAACTTCCCATATGTGTGCAATGGAGTATATCTATTTCGCCCGTCCGGATTCCGAAATCGAATCGATCAACGTCCACGCTTTCCGTAAGGAAACCGGTAAGATGTTGGCAAGAATGGATGAAGATCTCGATGCCGATCTGGTCATCGGGGTTCCTGATTCTTCGCTTTCAGCCGCCATTGGCTATGCCGAAGAAAGCGGGATGGTCATGGAAAGCGGTCTGGTCAAAAACCGCTTTGTCACCCGCACGTTCATTCAGCCAACGCAGTCTTTGCGCGACCGCGGTGTGCGGATGAAGCTGACACCAGTCCGGGATGTAGTTGAGGGCAAGTCGATTGTGATGATTGACGATTCGATTGTTCGCGGAACGACGTCCAGACGCATCGTTTCTTTATTAAAAGAAGCCGGCGCCAGAGAAGTACATGTCCGCATTGCTTCACCGATTATTACTTCACCTTGTTTTTATGGGGTGGATACAAGTACCAAAAAAGAACTGATCGGCGCCAACAAGACCGTCGAAGAAATCCGTGAGTATATTCAGGCTGACTCGTTGAAATTCATGAGCTGTGAAGACCTGAAAAAAGCTGCCGGTGAAGTTGGCTTATGTACTGCCTGCTTTGATGGTCAGTATTGCTCGCCGCTGTTCAGTCACGAAAAAAGTGCCAGAGGGGAAGAATAACCCGAAAGCAACGTTCATTCTTCCAGTTTCTGGCAGACATTGAAAATGGAGGAAAGTGTATGAATCTGATTGATTGGGCAGTGATCCTCATTGTGGTCATTCTCGTGATTCTGGCCATACGTTCCGGCCGTAAAAACCGCTGCTCGGGCAATTGTGCCAGTTGTCAGACCAGCTGCTCAAAATGCGAACCGGGTAGTGTGGCACCATTTGTTGAACGTTATCGCAAGGATCATCCAAAAGAGGCATCAAAACCATAAATCAACAAAACCAATAAAAGCAAAAAGCAATTTAAGAAACAGGGCTGAAAAGCGAACCGTTTCAGGCCTGACGAAAACCTGAAGGGATCCCTCAGGTTTTTTCTTCTGTCTGTTTTCGAAAGAAGGGAACAGGTCGGGAAGAAAGAATGCGGATCAGAAATGGAGGACTACAGATGAACGAAAGTTACTTAGACAAATTTGCCCGGCTCACCATTGAGCTTGGAGTGAACTTAGAGAAAGGCCAGCCCATTGTGATTCGAAGCTCGACCGACCCCGAACTGGTGAAATTTGCCCGCAAATGCGCCCAGGCAGCCTGGAAAGCAGGTGCCAGTGAAGTACTGATGGACTGGCGTGACAGTGAGATCAGCGCCCTGGAATATGCCAATAAAGACCTGGAAGCATTTAAAACTGCTCCAAGCTGGAAAGTTGATTTCTATGAAAGTGCCGCTAAAAACAATGCTGCGTTCTTATTGATCGATGGCGATGATCCAGAAGCCTTTAAAGATGCTGACCCGCTCAAAATGGTTAGCGCACGCATGGCGATGAATTCGGCCACGCCGACGTATCGGGGCGGAATCGATAATGGCAGTCTGGCCTGGTGTGTGGTTGCTGCACCAAGTGCCGGCTGGGCGAAAAAAGTCTATCCAGATCTGAGTGAAGAAGAAGCCGTGAATGTGTTATGGAATGACATTTTCAGAATCAGCCGGATTGACGAAAATGATCCAATCGAAAACTGGCTCCAGCATGGGGCTAAATTAAATGCCCAGATGGACAAACTTAACCAGGCTGGCATCGTCAAATTCCACTACACCTCATCGAATGGAACCGACTTATGGGTTGATATGCCAGAAGGCGCAATCTTTGTCGGCGGCGCAAGCAAGCTTGCGGATGGCCGTGAAAACTTCTGTAATATTCCAACTGAAGAATTATTCTCAGCTCCCGCTCTCGATGGCGTCAACGGCACGCTGGAAGCGGTTTTCCCTTTGAATGAAAACGGAAAACTCGTTGAGGGGTTTGGATTTACCTTCAAGGATGGTAAAGTAGTTGACTATCATGCCGATAAAGGAAAAGAAGTTCTTGATGCCCTCCTTCAGGGCGGCGACGGGGCAGACCGCTTAGGTGAAATTGCTCTCGTTGATAAGAGCTCTCCAATTCGGCAGGGCAACCGAATCTACTACAATACGTTGTATGATGAAAACGCCGCCTGTCATTTTGCGTTAGGTCAGTCCTATGCAGAATGCCTGCCCGGCGCACAGACAATGTCCAAAGAAGATCTCAAACAGCACAAATTCAACCAGTCTGAAATCCATGTGGATTTCATGGTCGGTGCTGATGATCTGAACATTGATGGCTATACGAAAGAGGGAAAACTGATCCCAGTCTTTCGGAATGGCTCATTTACAACTGAATTTGACCTCTAGTCGATAAGTATCTACAATAAGGGGCGAATCAGATTCGATACATAAGGAGAATACTATGGCTGACGATCAGAAAAAACCTTACGGAACCCCTATGGACGATACGATCTTTCAGGATCTTCTCAGTGATTCGAGAATTTCCTCACTGGAAATTAAGGAGCCTGAATTCGATTCCTTTGATGTGCAGTCCGTAATTCAGGAAGCCAGAACGGTCTCGAACGCGAAGAAATCCCCCGCAAATCCATTCGGAAAACGAAGCCGGCGCAATAAAGTTCACAAAGATACCTCTGCCACATTCAATGAACAGAGTTTCTTTGCTTCCAAAGCAGAGCGCCGTCAGGAACAGGAAGAAGCAACACCTGCTGCCAGTGCCTTTAAAGAAACCACTCCGGCAGCTGAACCTGAAGAAAAGATTCAGCCCAATGCAACGGATGCAGTTTCGGCTGACGAAAACAAAGAACAGTCTCAGGCAGAAACAAAGACTTCTTCACAGACCGTTCCGGCCTTTATGCAGACAAGAGAAGAAAGCCAGGCCCGCAAGCCAAAGACTTTCTCAGAAATCCTGCACAACAGCCGCTATCAGGAAAACCAGAAAGCCCTCGAAAACCTCGATCTTTTTGATGAACCTGTCATTGAAACACCGCTGTTTGCCCAGGCAGAAGAAGGGGCACCAACCACTCCGACTGAACCTTCTGTGGTCATTACCCGCAAAAGCCAGTCTGAGCTGTTAAAACAGGCCCAGACCCCGGAAGATGAAGAACCGGTGCAGGAAATTGTTTCGGAAACCGTAACGGTAGAAGAAATGGTTGAACCGGAACCAGAAAAAGAAACGAAAAAAGAAACTCGAAAAGAATCCCACCGGAAAAAGAAGGCCCAGGAAGAAGATACGCAGGACGATGCCGTCTATGATCCAGGTGCCAGTCTGGTCGATGACTATCACTATGATGAGTACGAAGACAAAAAGCGCTTTTCAACCACGGACTATCGTAAGATTGAAGACTACCTGACCCATGAATCCGCTCAGGGCTTCCACTTTGTACGCAGCGACGGAAACAAGTACTACTTCAATAAGTCTGAGCCACGCAACTATTACTACAAAGTGCTTTACTTCGCCAAGGAACCAGACGACAGTTATTGGAACGCTCTTGAAAAACAGGGCTGGAAACGCATTGAACAGGTGCCAAGCCGTCATAAACGCGATGCAGGCTGGTACATCATGCGCAATGAGAAAAAGCCAGGCCAGCTGCCAAAAGACATTGAGAACGAAGAAGAGAAATATCGTTACTTCTCGAAACTTTCTTCTTCCTGTCGTTCGACGATGTTTCTGTTGTTTATCGTTATGGTCTGCTCGGCCATTGCGGTTTTCTTACAGTACTACTTCAAAGGCTATATTGCGGTTATGGCCGCCAGTGCGGTACTGTTCCTCATTGCTTTATGGATCTTCCTCGTTTACGCCCGTATGTTAAGCAAGGCACGTAAACAGGCCTCGCTTTTATCCGCCCGGATTCGTCTGGCCCAAAACGATCCGAACTACCTTGCTTTACGCCATGCTGGTGAAAGTGATGAACAGCTCGATACCGACTGGGCAAAGCTGGATGAAGAAGATGAAGCCAAAGAAGATCAGGATGATTCTGAACAGCCATCAACCTACGACCAGGACGATGAATCTGGAGAGGATGAATCCGAAGAGGATGAATCCGAAGACGATCAGGATGACGATGAAGACGACGACTACGATGACGAGGAAGAAGAAAGAAAACCTCGCCGCCGCTGGGGACGCCGCCGTTAGGCTTTGATCAGGGACGATTTACTCTGAAAATCCATACAAACTTCAAAAATGAACAAGGACAGCGAACCAATCCCGCTGTCCTTTTGTTTATGTTCAATTGTTTACGACCAACTTATTCGCGCCCAATTGGTTTGGGTTCAATTATTCGAGATCAATTGCTTCCCATCAGGCATCCTGGTTTGCAAATTCGTATTCCAGTTTGAGCAGACCTTCTTCCTGCAGCTGATCGAGGGTTTGACTCATAGCTTTTGCGGCAAGAAGGCATGTTGTAAGGCAGCGTTTTTCTTTGGAATGATGAACGGCTTTAAGTTTGGCACATTGGGTATTGCCTAAAAGATTTCGAAAATTTCGCACAAGAAGGCGCTGGGCATAGGGAAGATGCTCGGTTGTATGCGCTCTGGTTTCCACCAGCATACAGGACAATGCGCACGTACAGCCAACTAACGTTCCGCAAAGATTGCCGGTATATAGTCCATTTCCAAAACCGGATAACATCTTGTAGGCCGACTCTGGCAGATCAAGATGGAAGGTATCGTTGCAGGCCTGAATCATGGTTTCGGCGCAGTTGAAATCATTTTCTAAATAATGGTGTTTTACATTTGCCTCTAATAAAGTTTCGGACATTTCGTACTTTCCTTTCAATATTTTCTGGTCATCTTAGCGGTGAACCGGACTTCAATATTATAATGTTTCGTAGTCCCTTACTTTCCTTAAAAAATCGGCCAGGAACTCATCGACCGGTTTTTTTATGGTTTCTGCCCACAATACAAAAAGTGTCGGCTATTGGTGCTCGAAGCTGTCGATGAGACAGCAACGCATTGAGTTCTTAGATCTGAAAGGTTGAGGGCGGCCGTCAGCCCAAAGATATGAGATTGAGTCTGAAAACCGAAAAGGAATAAGCGTTTTCGCTCTGTTTTCACGAATGTTTCAGACACAATTTTGACAACATTCCGAGAAATGGCAGACTACAGGTAGGGACGAACCCTGAATATGGTATGTTTTATATGCATTTAACAGAAAGGTATAGACAATTATGGAAGACCGAAATTTAGACAATGAAATTCTGATGATCCTTCCAAGACGGACTTTTTTTAAAGCCAGTTGTCTGCCAGGCAACTGGGAAGTTGATCAGGATCCAGCTGGGCTTTCCGTGCTGGTCGACCAGCAGCCTGCTGCCTATGCTTCCTGGAAAGATGAAGATGATTTTGGAATGGATCGACCTGCAATTCTCTTTGATGTGCACGGATGTGATCCCAGAACGAAACAGGAGCTGTTTGAAGCAGTCGTCAGCCGCCTGGCTATTGCTTATGACCAGATTCCTGGCAAGTATCCACTGTATATCCGGCTGAGTGAAGCGGACCTTGATCTGATCGCTCAGGCCAGCCATCTGGGTTTCATTCCATACTTTGGCAAATGGGCCAAGAAGACCCCGGAACAGTCGGAAAAAAGCTGGCAGGCGATTACTGATTCGCTGCGCACCCGCTATCCGCAAGGATTGAACGCCTGATTTTACTGGGGATCGATTCAAATTTAGTTTCATTTTCCTGCATCCAGCAGGATTTTTTTTCGCAAAAAACTCTTGTCGGCTGCATCTAATGGAATGAAATTGACCCGGTTACAAATAGTTTTTATGCTCTATTTGTTAAAGGAGGCCGTTTACATGACTGCCAAAGCAATGTACTCTGCAAGCTCAGTTGCCAAATGGTTTTTAAATCATGTGCGGATGCTGACAAGTGAAGAGGATGAAGAATTTTTAACCAATCTGAAGCTCCAAAAACTTCTGTATTATGCTCAGGGTGCGTCGCTCGCTCTTAATGATCGCCCATTGTTTAATGATGAGATTGTCCACTGGCAGCACGGTCCAGCTGTACGAGAAGTATATCGGGAATATGCTCAGCATCGAGGAAACCCGATTCAGTATGATGAAGATTTCACAGAGAGTTATGATCAGGAGACAGAAGACTTACTCAATGATGTCTATGAAACTTTCGGCTGTTATTCAGCGTGGGGACTTCGCAATATGATATTAAACAGTTAATATTTGATTCAGCGCGAAGATCCATGGCAAAACACATCGATGAATGAGGTGATCTCGCAGGATTCTATTCGTGATTACTTCAAGAATCATTATGTCGAATAGGCTGAAAAGGCCCGAACAGAAAAACGCAATAAGAATCAGGGAAACGGATTTTAACAGTTGGTTATATTGGGTTTTTAAGGAAAAAACAGTCTATAATGAATATAGATGTGTTATTATAAATACATGAGAATGAAGACGTCACAAGCCTGCAAATACCTCGGGGTTGCCAGGCACACCTTGTACAAAATGATTGAAGATGGAATGCCTGCCCATCGCTCTATTGGCGGACACTACATGTTTGACCAGGAAGAAATGGATCAATACATTGGCAAAGCTCCTGCTCTTCCTGAACGAATGGCCGTTGGCTATTGCCGGGTTTCAACCAAAATTCCCATAGATCGGGCTCTGCCACTCCCCATGTAACTGGGGGTGCTGAGAATTATTATTTTTCCGTCGGACATTCTATATACTGAATTTAGCGGAAGAGATCGACTCCTTTTTGAGACACAGATCTCGCAACCAAAATTGATAGAAGATCTTCTGTGCGCACCACTGACTGTTTCCAAACGGAATTGTGTTTTATTGGATTCCGTCCGAGAACGAAGAAAAAAATGAAGATTTCAGAAGATCGGCCGCTGCTATTTTCAGGAGAATCAATATGGAAGAACAATATGCGGTTTGTTGTGGTATCGATGTCCATAAGAAGCTTTTAGTTGCCTGTTTAAGAACCAATGAGACAATTACAGTCCGTTCTTATGGTGCTTCAACGCAGGATCTCCTTGATCTTGCCGATTGGCTTACGGCCAATCACTGCGAAGCTGTAGCTATGGAGAGTACAGCTTCATACTGGAAACCTGTTTATAACATTCTCGAATCACATGATCTGAATCCAATGGTAGTCAATGCCCAGCACATGAGAAATGTTCCTGGGAAAAAAACAGATGTCAAAGATTCTGAATGGATATCCGATCTGCTTATGCATGGCTTGCTTAAACCCAGCTTTATTCCTACGAAGCGACAGCGCGAACTCCGGGAATTATGCGCTTATAGAAAGTCTTTAATCGCTGATCTCGGGGCTGAAAAAAATCGACTGCAGAAAATGCTTGAAGGAGGCAACATCAAGCTTTCTGGAACCATTTCAGATATTAACGGCATGAGTGGCAAAGCACTGATGGATTTCGTATTGTCTGGAA
>CAJTLE010000007.1 GCA_910577085.1 uncultured Allobaculum sp.
GTGTTCTGGAGAAAGATGTCTCCGGATTGATGAAATTTTCAGAATCGAGTGATTCCTGGGCAATGGTGTCAAACAAGTCATTGCCCATGGAATCAAGAAGAACGATGCAACTATCTTTATTCATATACAGGTGAGTAAATAGGTCCTTTCAAAACCCTCACCTAATTGGCCGCTCCGCGGCCGCGCAGCGTCGCCGATTTGTCAACTATCTGATTCGGATTGCATTTTTGAAATTTGAAGAAATTTTTAGAAGTGTATGAAACTGGTTCATTTTTCGAAAACGTCTAAAATGGCCTACAAAAACGAAAAAGACTTCTCGCCATCAGAGAACTGACGGCTAGAAGCCTGAGCTTACTTAACTTAATGACATTGATATTTATATGGCTTCATTTATATGGCTTCCTCTATACCGCTTATCCCATATCGCCTAGCGATGTCGCCCAGGCCCATCCTGGACAGATCTGTCTGCATTGGTCTGGCTTCTTTTCTGGATCTGGATATAGATACCGGGATATGGTGGATGGATTTGTTTTTCCGAGCCTGCCTGAATGGATCCATCTGATCGACTCTGCGTATTGAGCGGTCTCCTGATTTGACAGATGGATGCAAATTGCGACCTGGTTTTTGTGCGGGCAAGCCAAAGACGATTTATATCTACTTTCTTTAAGAATAGCCGAAGGTGAAAACTTACGAAAAGATAAAGATCAAAGAATTCAAAACTGAGGGGCTGATCTCCATCTGCTGACAAAGAGGATTGGGCTGATTAGGCTCAATGAGCTGATCAAGCTGATTGAGCTGATTAATCAATTACATTGTTCTTTGGATCTCTTGATGACGGGACTCTTTCGCACCCCTGAGCTTAGTCCCTGTATCGTTGAGTGAACCAAACGAAAATGAATTCTTCCCGATCATCAGTCCTTCCCTTTTGGCCAACGATCGAAACAGACCGACCTACGGGAGGTTCTAAAGCAGGGAGAGTCTACGGACAGATTTTTGCAGTTCAAGGATGAAATCCAGTGGTAAAATCCAAATTATGAAAATAAACATGTAAGGGGATACACAAATTTAATCTCCTGGCTGGACTTTGAACGCCGCATCTTGCACGATGAGATTTATGAAGGAGGATTTTCGTATGTTTTCTATGAACGCATTCAGACTGGATGGTAAAGTCGCTCTGGTTACCGGAGCCTGCTATGGCATTGGATATGCGATTGCCAAAGCCTTAGCGCAAGCTGGCGCCACGATTGTATTCAATGCCCGCAACGCGCAGGCCATTGAAAAGGCCCTGGCTGATTACAAAGCCGATGGAATTGAAGCCCATGGCTATGTCTGTGATGTGACGGATGAAAAAGCCGTCGATTCCTTGGTCAAGCAGATCGAAGAAGAAATTGGCACGATTGATATTCTGGTCAACAATGCCGGAATTATTAAACGAGTTCCGATGCTTGAGATGAGTGTCGAAGATTTTCGCAAGGTCGTGGATATTGATCTGACCGGGCCATTTATTGTGGCCAAAGCTGTCTTGCCAGGCATGATCAAGAAAAGTCATGGCAAGATTATTAACATCTGCTCGATGATGTCCGAGCTTGGCCGCGAGACCGTATCAGCCTATGCGGCAGCCAAGGGCGGGCTGAAAATGCTGACAAAAAACATCTGCAGCGAATATGGCGGTGCCAACATCCAGTGCAATGGTATTGGTCCTGGGTATATTGCCACCCCACAGACTGCACCCTTAAGAGAAAGATTAGCCGATGGATCCAGGCAGCCATTTGATGAATTCATCATTTCCAAAACGCCGGCCGGTCGCTGGGGTACGCCTGAGGATTTAATGGGTCCGGCTGTTTTTCTGGCCAGTGATGCCAGCAATTTTGTCAATGGCCATATCTTATATGTCGATGGCGGCATCCTGGCTTACATTGGCAAGCAGCCATCGTAATTCCAAATGAAGCGTCTGAAGACAAAGATAAAGAGAAGAAGTTGGACTCGATCATCACAATTCGATTCGACATGGAGATTTGAAATCATGAAAATTGCTTTAATTAACGAAAACTCACAGGCATCCAAGAATGCCTTGATCTATGACATCCTCAACGAAGAAGCCAGAAAAGCCGGTCATACCGTCGTCAACTATGGGATGTATGGCGATGAAGATCCACATCGGCTGACGTATGTACAAAATGGCTTATTAGCATCCATCTTATTGACATCCAAAGCCGCTGACTTTGTCATCACGGGCTGCGGGACCGGTCAAGGGGCGATGATGGCCTGCAATGCGTTTCCCAATGTGCTTTGCGGGCGGGTAGCCACCCCATTAGACGCCTATCTGTTTGGTCAGGTCAATGACGGAAACTGTGTGGCCATGCCCTTTGCGCAGGACTTCGGCTGGGGTGCCGAAATCAATCTGCGCTATACGTTTGAAAAACTGTTCTCAGAACCATTTGGCGGCGGTTATCCAAAAGAAAGAGCGGCTGCTGAACAGGCCAACAAGAAAATCCTCGATGAAGTCAAGGCGATCACGAATCGTTCTCTGATCGATATCCTGCATGATATTGACCAGGACTTTTTGAAGTCGACCATTGACTATCCGCAGTTTAAAGAACAATTCTTTTCAGCCTGCAAAGATCCCGAAATTGCCGACTATCTGAACTCAGTTCTTGCCTGAGTCCGGCTTTCTGAGTCGGGCTTTCCAAATCAATTCCTGCATACAAAAAGCCTGATGGCGACCAGAAAATGGATTCCGGTTGTCCTCAGGCTTTTTGTACAGGGATACTTTGCCTGGTCGATCAGGCATGAATCATGGTTTCACTTTGCTGATGAATCTTGATTTTATTGAGTACAATCTTGATTTTATTGGGCTCAATCTTGATTTCATCCGGCTTTTGATCAAATCTGTCTGATTTGAATCCGCTTGTTTTTTGAGCATTTTCTACAAACGAAATCCTATTTTCAAACGAACAATACTGTTAAGATGACCTGCCCCATTATTTTTTGAAACGACCTTGCAGTTTTGGTCGGTTGTTTAGCAAATCTCAATTCCGATTTCAAATCCTTAAGGGCATTTTAAGCTCGTTCGTTATATACTTGTAGTCGGCTTATCGTAATAATTAAGTATTAATATATTCATATTTGGCTGTTTTAAAACTTACAATTTCTTTTCCGTATGGATCCAAGATGAATATCTTTCTTCCTGATTCTGGGACGATTGATTTAGAAAGGCGGTGGTGGTTTGAATTCTCAGATTCCTTTAGATTCCCAATTCTCCCGATCACCTGTTGTTGCCGTTTACCTGACTTCAGATGCGGCGTGTAAAGAGGCAATCCGAGTGGCTGCCGAAACCGCCGAAGTCATGCAGGCTGAACTTCTTGCTTTCTATATTGCCACGCCCGAAGCCAACATGACTCAAAAATCAGCCCGAAAAAATGCACTCAAGGCTGCGGCGACGTATGCGTCTTCTCTTGGCGCACATGTGACGATTGTGAATGGATCTGACCCCGTTTATCTGGTTGGTGAGTTCTGCCGCAGCAACAATGTAACGGTTCTGGTCCTTAACCGCCCTGCCTTAACAGGAATCCATCAGCTTTTTCCAACCTTTGCCCAGCGTGTTTCGGCGGTTTTAGCAGAGACCAGACTGCTGACTGTCCCTGGTGCCATGACAGTTCATCCTTCATTTGTCCAGTCGGAAAAGTCAGATATCAAAACTACTCTGACGTATCTATTTGTGAGTGGAACCATCCTGCTTCTAGCAACCCTGCTCTGCTATGGTCTTTTGCTTGCTGGTCTGAGTGATTTTATTCTTTTGGCCGTGTATGTGGTGGCTGTTATGCTTTGCGCAGCGGTATCAGGCAGTTTTTTACTCTCGCTGCTTGCCTCTGTTACTGGGACCATGTTATTTCTTTCCCTGTTTGCAGACATCGGCCCGGCTGATTCCTATACGCTCTGGGCAAATTTTCTCGGAGCTATTCTCATTTCGATGTTTGGGGCTGCCATTAGCATTCGCCTGAAACTGGAACTTCGCCAGACCAGACGGAGCACCTGGAATTTAGAGATGCTCCTGGACAACATCCATAAACTGCAGCAGATTCAAAATCCGCAGGAAATCCTGTCGAGAGTCGGAAAGCGAATTCGTGATCTTTCGGATCGCGATGTGGTGTTCTATCCCTATACCAACGGTCTGTTCTTAGACCCGATTTTCTATGATGCCGACCCGGATAATCCCGGGGATCATGATCAGGCGCTTCTCGAGCGGATGATCGCCCGCGAAGCCATGGTCCGCCATACCTATACCGGATCGCTCAGTGAGTATTATCCAGAAGCAGAATATCTCTACTTCCCCTTGGAAACATCACAGACCTGCTATGGAGTCATTGGCATCCACTACGAGCAAGAAGCGCCGGATACGTCGGAGCTGATGGTTTTAAAAGGAATCGTCAGTGAAAGCGTGCGGACCATCGAATCTTTGATCAAAGAAAACGAGCTACAGGAAGCCAAGCACCAGCAGGAGAATACGATTCTTCGCTCCAATCTGCTTAAAGCGATTGGCCATGATATCCGCACCCCGCTGACCTCGATCATGGGCAACCTTGCCAACTACAAAATGACCCATTCGGCCATGAGCGCCCAGGAAAATGAAGTCATGCTGACATCAATCCAGCAGGCAACGCTCAATCTGTATCATATGGTCGAAAACCTGCTGACAGCTGCCCGCATCGATTCCAGCTCGGCTTCGATCAAACTCCAGCCCGATCTTCTTGAAGATGTTGTCCGTTCCGGGCTTGAATATCCAGGCAAGATCAACCTGACCCATCCATTTACCTTTGACGCGTGTGATGATCTGCTTCTGGCGAATATGGATTCTTCTCTGGTTTCGCAGGTTGTCTCCAACCTGGTCACCAATGCTATCCAACATACGCCAGATGGAACGCCGATCACCGTTCGCCTGTTTGAAGAAAACAATATGGGTGTCGTGGAAGTCATTGATGAAGGCCATGGCATCAAAGATGAAGAGAAAGAGCGCATCTTCGAGATGTTCTATACCACCGACCTGCCCGGCTTTGATTCGGACCACTACCTCGGTCTTGGCCTGTTCTTATGTAAAGCCATTCTGAATGCTCATCACGGCTCCATCGAAGTCAGAGACCACGCACCCCACGGCTCGATCTTCTCTTTCCGGATTCCTTTGCTTGAGATGTAGTCTGGATAGATTAGTCTGCGGGTTGTTTGCACTCGCATGCAGTTGGTTTGCGGGCTGCTTGTGTACAGTCAGTTTGTGCGCAAGGCGCTGGTTGACAGCCGATCTGTGTACAGCCAGTTGGTCTACACACTGTCTGGTCCGTATGTTGTCTGGGGCAGATCGTTTCGATTGGCTGTCCTGTTCTGCCATTGTCAGATTTCAAATGCCTCGTCCTATGGCGGGGCTTTTTTGCGTGCTAAGACAGGTACCACATGGCTGGCACAACACGGCCGCAAAGTTGATCCGAAACTGAAAAAAGCCCTGGTCCAAAAGGATCAAGGCAATCTTTCATTCAATTTCGTTCAGGCCGACTAGACCGATAAGGCAAGACCAATAAGACAAGATCGATCAGCCTGATCAGGCCTGGTCAAAGAAGCGGCGCAGAACTTTGATGATCTCATCGAGATCAATTGGTTTGGCAATATGGGCGTTCATTCCCGAATCAAGAGAGCGCTGGATGTCTTCCGGGAAGGCGTCGGCACTCATGGCGATAATGGGAATGGACTTGGCTTTGGGGTGGCTGCTGCTTCGGATGGCTTTTGCCGATTCATAGCCGTTCATATTGGGCATACGTAAATCCATCAGGATCGCATCGTAGTAACCCGGAGCAGAGGCAATGAATTTTTCCAGACAGATTTTTCCGTCTTCGGCCCATTCAACTTCAAAGCCTTCCTCCCCAAGCAGTTCACTGGCAACTTCCCAGTTCAAATCGTTATCTTCCGCAAGCAGAATCCGACGCCCCTGGAATGGCTTGGCTTCTTCGACAACTTCTTCTTCCGGTTCGTCACTGCCCATGTATTTTTGCAGGGTATGGAATAAAGTGGTCTTAAATAAAGGCTTGCTGATGAAACCACTCACACCGGCCTCACGGGCTTCCTGCTCAAATTCACTCCAGTCATAGGCAGAGATCAACAGGATTGGGACTTCGTCGCCTAAGTAGTGGCGCAGTTTACGAGCCACTTCAAGGCCATTCATGCCTGGCAGTTTCCAGTCGAGCAGAATGATCTGATAATCATCATGCTGCTTATGGCGCTGTAAAGCCATATTGATTCCCTGCTCACCACTCAATACCCACTCGGCATGAATACCCATTTCTTTGAGGGTATCACTGGTCGATTTACATAAGAATTCGTCATCATCGACCACTAACATGTTCCAGGGTTTGAGAACCATGTTGTATTCCATTTCGGGAGCCACGATAAAGTCAAAAGTCAGATCAAACTGGGTTCCCTTGTTGACTTCACTCTTCGCATCAATTGTTCCGCCCATCGCATCGACGATAAACTTGGTGATCGTCATGCCAAGGCCGGTGCCTTCAACTTTGCGGATGCGGTCGCTGTCGGCACGAGAGTAGGCATCGTAAATCTTGCTTAAGAATTCCGGCGTCATTCCAATGCCGTTATCCTTGACGGTAATCTTGATCCGAACGTAATCAGCGCCTTTTGGCGAGGGTTCTTCACGGACCAGCAGCTGGACTTCACCGTATTCCGGTGTGTACTTGGTCGCATTCGACAGAAGATTTAACAGCACCTGATTGAGGCGCACCCCATCACACCAGACGTTTTCCGCATAGATATCACGGACATCAATATTGAAGTTCTGTTTCTTATTGGCCAGCTGAGGCTGCATGATGCTGACAATCCCCTCAATCAATTCTTTTAAAGATGTATCTTCCACCGCCAGCGACATCTTGCCGCTTTCAATGCGGGACATATCCAGAACATCATTGATCAGACCGAGCAGCTGCTTACTGGACAGAGTAATTTTGCGCAGGCAGTTTTTCACCTGATCTTTGTTATCGATATGAGCGGTCGCAATCGCGGTCATGCCCACAATCGCATTCATTGGTGTGCGGATATCATGGCTCATATTGGCCAAAAATTCACTCTTGGCCCGATTGGCGGCCGCGGCAGCCTGACGGGATTTTTCGAGTTCTCGCATCTGTTCCCGGCTCAGGCGGTAGTAGCCAATATAGACAATGACCATGAAGGCCAGGACAACAGAACAGGAAATAACGGTGTAGGTCGTCCGCTCTCTATTCAAATCCTCCAGAATATCGTTGAGCTGGTTATAAGGCATCAGTGATACCAGATTCCATTCTGAATTGGATAAAGGGATGCTGTAGAGCTTCAGGTCGTTTCCGTCATAGGAAATGGTTGAAGAATAGGGCTGCTCACTGGCCAGGGCATCCTGAAATGCTTGCTGAGAATAGGGTGCTTCTTCTTCCTCGGCCGTTTCGATCAGCTGATCTGGAAAATTCTGACTGGGATCAACCAGGTCAATTTCCTTATTTTCGATGACTACACTTCCATCGTCCCGAATGATGGAGTAGTACATCATCTGGTCAGGCTCATTCAAAGATAAAAAGTCGGTAATATAGGACAGATCGACGGCTGCCACCAGGCCGGTGCTCTCTTTTCCGTCTTCCATCGGATAATGAGCATCCACACCAAACAGGAGGAGTTCTTTCCCATTTGAATCCTCTCCGACGGCCACCCGTTTTTCTCCCTGGATCAGCGCATCCAGAAATGGTTCCATTCGAAGCGGATGCACGGAATCTCCGGCAAGCGTCTGAAACTCACCATCTTCCGAACAAAGCGCTAAATAATCAAATCCGCGCACCTGAGCCCGGTAGACCAATTCATCATAAACATCATCAAGGTTGTCCGTCTGGGAAGACACCACTGAAGCCAGTCCCTCCACCTGGTCAAAGCGCAGATTGATGACTGACTCGAAGTGCCTGGATACCTGTTCACTGGTCTGGGACATGAACAGGCTGCCAATCTCGTGAAAGGCCTGATGGCTGCGCGCGGTCATGTAGAAGCCTAACCAGCTGAAAGACAGAATGCTGACGGCGACAATCCCGATAAAGCTTAAAATCAGGTAATGCTGGATCGAGTTTTTCAAATTTTGTTTCTTCTTTGGCTTTCTTCTTTTCTTACTCATGCAAATTCCTCTTCAATATTTATTGGGGATCAATGATCAAGATTGCATCTCCTTGAACGATACTTTGCACTGATCCTTGTCGAAATGAAATCTTACATTATTTTCGATGATTCTTTTCATCATTACATTCGAATTATCTTTGGTTGGCTTTCGCCTGGTTTCGATCCTACTTTCCATTGGCGGACTTATACGCCAGAATGGTCTGGACGGTCTGCCGATAGCATGTTTCCAGATCTTCATTCTTCTTTACAGCGTTTGTCGGATCATTCTGCCTGAGATCCGTTACAATCGCCGCACTGATCTCATACAGCCGGTTAAACGCCAGGTTTGAACAGACACCCTTCAGAGAATGAATTGCCCGCAGGGCCTCTTCATACTCCTGTGCTTTCATCTTCTCCAGATAGGTCGCATAGCTTGGATCATCCAGAAACTTAAAACAGAACTTTTCGATCATCTTTTCGCGGCGAAACCGTTTGAGAATATTGTCGTAATCGCCGCCAATTCTTTGGTAGCATTCTTTTAAATCCATACCGTTTTGGGCAGGGATATTTCCACTTCTTTTCTTCTGGTCTGTTCTTCAGGTTCGTATTTCAGAATCCCTTTTCCAAGATCACTTCTTAGGCTCACCTTCTGAAAACTTGTGGAACGAGGAACTGCCGATCGCTCCTTTCTTCTATGCATTTATCCTGCCTGCTAAAAAAGATCAGGAATCCATTTCAAATCCGTTCTTTAATCAAAGCAGGCTTTTCCTCTTTGATGCCTGTTAGAGATATATTCCGATATTGCTTTTTTGTATTTTTCTGGGCATCTAAGTAGAAACATGTCGTCTTTCAGTTTACCGCGAAAAACAAAGGATCGGGACAAAATTTGAAAGGAAGGACTTTCTTCAGGAAATCTATTGGGTTTGGAATACCATTCCTCCCTTCTTCATCCATTTCTCTTATTCGGGCCGAGCACTGCGTTTGGACAAACGCATTTCTCTTTTTTGAGGGCTGCCAAAATCAGTCAGTCATCCAGGCGTAACAAAATCAGACATAAAAAAAACAGTCTGGATGAAACTGAATTGAATCAGTAACCATTCAGACTGGCTTTAGACGCAAATATGGATTCAGATCTGCATCGGACTTACAGAATTGTGCAGGTGACTATCGTTCTTCGCCCTGACGAATGAAGTCAAGCAGGTTTTCTTCTGACAGTTCGCCAGTTGTTTCCAGATTGGCTTCTTTGTTTTTGATGAAGAAGAAAGTCGGCGTGCTTTCGACATTGAAGCGCTCAGCAAGGTCTTGGTTCTTGTCCACATCGACCTGAGCAAAGTAGACTTGACCAGCCAGCTGGTTGCTGAGGGATTCCAGGATTGGCTGCATCCGCTGGCAGTGCGGACACCATGTTGCAAAGAACTCCAGCAACATTTCCGGATGTTCATCTGCGGCCTTTTCAAGGTTATTGAATCCGATTATTTCATTTACCATATAGGATACTTCCCTTCTGTACATATCTATATTTTATAATCATAATCCATTTTCGATTTATCTTAAGCACTGATATACGTTTCCCGTTTTACCCATTTGTCCGTTTTCAGCTTGGATCGTCCTTCAAGTTTTGGATCCTGTATGTGTGAGTCTGACTTTCATCTGGATGAATCTGAACCGGCAAGAATACGTCGGTTTTCGATTTTTCGATTCTATTTTCTTCAGGACTGCTTTATCGTTTTGAGAGATCTGGTTGAAGCATGCATCTGATGGATCACATAGAGGCCAATCAGCAGTTCCGTGATCGGCATGGCCAGCCAGATGGAATCTGGCCCAGCAAGAAGCGGCAGGATAAGAATCAGGGCTCCGCTGATCAGCATCCCGCGAAAAACGGAAACGATAAAAGCCGTCTGTGGCTGCATCAGCGCCTGGAAGTAATAGGTCGAAAAGACATTCAGCGGCAGCAGCAGAAATGACAAAGCATAAGTCCGGATAATCGCCGGACCGATTTCCAGAATCCGTGCGGTTGGTTTCATGAAGACATAGAGATACAGATCGGATCCGCCAATTCCGGTCAACAGCCCTAAAGAGTAGATGAGATTCCAAAGCGGGGCGACAACAGCAAGCGCCCCGGTCCCATTGGGCCCAAGAGACTGACCGACGACAGCCGTATCCACCAGCCCATAGATGGAGGAGACCATGGCACTGCCGAAGGCCGCTCCAAAATATTTGAAATAGAGTTTTCGTACGTTGTCCTGTAACAGATTCATCTTTTTCCTCCTGACAAAAAAGGGCCGGACAAGAGTGACGGATCCCTCCGATCTTCTTGTCTGGAAGTCTCATACGCAAGACGTGCCTCCGAAAACCGGAAATCCGCTCTCTTGTCCGGCCCTGTACTTACGATTACAAGTCCTCCGAGAACATTCATTACTTTATATAAGGTGATTTTATAAGTCAAGCTCTTTCGTTCAATCCGTTGTCGGCCAGAAATCTGGCTTTACTGATCGCCAAAAGAACGACGGACATAGCTTGCATAAATGCCATTTTGATCCAGCAATTGCTGGTGCGTGCCGCGCTCGGCCACTTTGCCTTCATCGATAACCAGAATCTCATCCGAGTTTTCAATGGTCGAAAGCCGGTGCGCAATCGTCAGGCAGGTCCGGCCTTTGGCCAGTTCATGGAGTGCCTTTTGAATGTAGTATTCACTTTCATTGTCGAGTGCAGAAGTTGCTTCATCGAGAATGAGAATATCCGGATCTTTCAAAAACAGTCTGGCAATGGCAATGCGCTGCTTCTGACCGCCAGAAAGACGAGTACCGCGCTCGCCGACTTTGGTCTGCAATCCTTCCGGCAGGGAATCGATCAGTTCTTTGAGATTGGCTTTTTCAATGGCTTCCACGATCTCTTCCTGGCTGGCGTCCCATTTGCCATAGCGGACGTTTTCTTCAATCGTGCCATCAAACAGATAAACATCCTGGCTGACCACGCCAATGGTCGATCGCAAAGAATCCAAAGACAGATCCCGGACATCCTGACCATCGACTTTCACGCAGCCCGCCTGAGTATCATAAAAGCGTGGAATCAAAGAGCAGATCGTCGATTTTCCCGATCCGCTTGGGCCGGCTAATGAATAATTGCCGCCTGCTGGGATGGTAAAGGAAACATCTTCGAGAACTGGCTGGTCGTCATCATAGGCAAAGGTCACATGTTCAAAGCTGATTTCCCCGCCCTTGTTTTCCAGAGTTTTAGCATCCGGTTTATCTTTGATTTCCGGCACTTCATTCATGATCTCTTCAAAACGTCGAAATCCGCTGAAGCCGCGCTGGAACATTTCGGTAAACTCAATTAGTATTTCCAGTGGGGCTACAAACACATTGACATATAAGGCAAAAGTGGCCAGCTCATAGGCTTCCATCTGCCCATGAACAACCAGAAGCCCGCCAACACAGAGTACCGTCACGTATAACAGTCCCTGAAAGAAATAGTTTCCGGCATAGTAACTGCCCATCACGCGATAGGTTTCGGATTTGGAATGCAGGAAGCGTTTGTTGGACTGACCGAATTTCTTGCGTTCAATCTTTTCGTTGCCAAACGCCTGAACCACCCGGATACCCTCCAAGGAATCGGTTACGGTTGCATTGACCTGGGCAATGGTTTTCCGGTTGTCCATAAAGGCCGCTTCCATTTTCTTGTTCTGGTTCCACGAGAAGATCAGCATGATCAGCGTCACCACAAACAGGCATAAGCTCAACTGCCAGCAAAGAGCCGCCATGATTCCAAAGGAACCAACGATTTTGATGATGGAAATAAACAGGTTCTCCGGTCCATGGTGGGCAAATTCAGAAATGTCATTCAGATCCGAAATGATCCGCGTCGACATCGTACCCGTATTGTTGTGGTCATAGTAGCCATACGAGAGTGTCGTCAGTTTATTGAACAGATCCTTGCGCATGTCGGCTTCCATCTCAGCCCCCATGATATGGCCCTGGCAGACCACATAATACCGGCAGGCGGTTTTGAGAATGTACATGGCTAAAAGGCCAACGGTAATCCAGGGCAGCCAGTGTATCACCACTTGTGCGCTCTGAACCAGAAATTCACTGGTAAAGGTATTGAGAATCAAAGGAAACAGAATGTCCACCACTGAAATGACCGATGCACATAGAAGATCGATGGTAAAGACTTTCATGTACGGTTTATAAAAAGACAAAAAATATTTGAGTGTTTTCAACAGGGCTCCTTTCCTGCGGATGATTGTCCGCACTTTCTTGTTGGTTTGATGTATTGATTCTGGTACACGATGAAGATCTGTCGCATTGGCCAGAGCCGATTGATTTTTTGTCTGGGGCCATCGAATCGTTCGAACCTGCAAAAAGCAGAATAAGCTGGGGGAGAACGAACGAGGACGATTGAGGACAACTTGAAATCTTCCTGGTTCTAAGCAAAAGGCAAAGATCAGTCATGGTGTACATGCCCTGTCAATATAGCGCAATTTTCGGGGTTTTTTCGCCTTTGATCAATCATTTAAGTTTTCCTGTTTTGAAGACTTGAAATCCTGCTTTATGTTATGCGGTTTCTTTTTAGGATGATCACTCTGTCCTGCCAGGATCATTTTTCGCAAAGAAAACCCCTTTCTGAATTTTTGGCACAGAAAGGGGAAAGAATGGCTCATTTTTCGTTTTCCGTTTTTTACAGGATCAGGCTGACTTTGCCGTTTGAAATAGGCAGCTTACGATTTATTTTTTGCAGACGATTCATTCTTTCCAGAACGCAAAGAGGACCAGAAAGAATAGACCAGCAGCGCCCAGCGCGCAGCCAAGGCCGGTATAAAATACCGCTATAAATCTGACGGGAACCAGACCAGAATTGCGCAGCCAGATTCCGCCAGTCATCATGATGGCCATAATGATATACGATTTCAGATCGAAAAAATGCCAGATTGGCCGATAGATTTCGGTATAGCTATGAATTCGCTGGTTGTGCTTGACGCTCATCTTAAAAAACATGAAGCCAAATGCCGCAAACACAACGACAGAAAGCAGAAGATCCAGAAAACTGATCGCCAAAAGCTGCTGGTAGGCGATGACTCCAAGTCTTGCCACATTCACCCCGGCAATCAGCCAGACAATCCCGGCAATCAGCAGCAATGTGCGCCGGTAAACATGAAAAACAGGTCGCTTGAATTCGGTTTTAGTCACGGTTCATCGCCATCTTTCGAAGCAAAAAGAGCAGGACCAGAAGTCCGATTCCGACCAGCAGATGACCAATTCCTGCAAATCCGGAAATCATGGCATTTGCTGCCGATGAAAGAACAGTGCCCTTCACCTGGAAAATGCCGCGAACGACCATCATGATGGCAGTCAGAATCAGGCCGGCATTATAGGCACCCATAAAAATCTTGAACGATTTCTGTTTTTCCAGGTCAAAATGTACTGTAAACAAGGCAACAATCAAAAACATGAACATGCCAAGCAGCAGCAGATGAGTATGGACCTTTCCTAACGCTGTGACGCCGGTAAAGCCATTGAACTTGGTAAATTCTCGATAGAAAACGCCGCCGGCCAGCCCCAGAAAGGCATACAAAATAGACAGATTAATACACTTTTTCATCGATATTCCTCCTCGGTAATTACATCCCAACCAGTCCCTGTTCCTGATTCTGATGCAGTTTTAAAACCAGATGCTCTTTGCCCTTATAGTAAAAAGAAGTCCGAACCAAAGTAATCTCATTTGATCAACAAATCGGCCTGTTCATACAAAAACCTCTTCTGAATAATAAGGTCAGAAGAGGTTTTGCGTTTAAAAAGGATTAGTCTTTATTTGCAGCCTGGGCAATAATGCGCTGAGCAATGTTGTCAGGAACCGGATCGTAGCGGTCCATGCTGATGGTATAAGAACCTAAGCCCTGAGCCATGGAACGCAGATCGATCGCATAGCGGGAGAGTTCCATCATTGGCACCTGAGCAGAGATAACCTGTTCATCGCCATCTGGATCCATACCTAAAATAGCACCACGGCGTTTGTTCAGATCACCGATAATGGTTCCGGTATATTCATCAGGAACGCGGACAGTCAGGTTCATGATTGGCTCAAGCAGGATTGGACGGCATTTGGTCATCGCATCTTTGTAAGCCAGACGGGCTGCCAGTTTGAATGCCATTTCCGAGGAGTCTACATCATGGTATTTACCATCAAGCAGAGTTGTTTTCAGGTTAACCATCTTGTAGCCGGCTAATGGTCCAGTTAATGCGTTTTCACGCAGACCCGTTTCAACGGCTGGGAAGTACTGTTTTGGTACGGCGCCGCCGAATACTTTTTCTTCAAAGACGAGTTCATCATTGTCTGGGTTTGGAGCAAATTCAACGAAAACATGACCGAACTGACCATGACCACCGGACTGTTTCTTATGACGGCCTTCGCCGACAGCAGTCTTCGTGATGGTTTCACGATACGTAACCTTCGGATCTTTCAGGTTGACATCGGCTTTGAATTTATTTTTCAGCTTGTTGACAACAACATCCAGGTGCTGGTCGCCAAGACCATAAATAACGGTTTCTTTGGTTTCTGGGTTGTTTTCAACACGGAAGGTTGGGTCTTCTTCAACGATTCGGTTCAGACCTGTAGACAGACGGTCCTCATCGTTTTTCGTTTTTGGTTCAACAGCCTGGCCGAAGAGTGGTTCGTCAAAGACAATTGGTTTGTTGACAAGACGAGTTCCCTTAGCGCACAGAGTGTCGTTTGTTTTGGTGTTCTGCAGTTTGGAGATGGCTCCGATATCACCAGTAAAGAGTTTACCGGCAGCAGTCTGATAACGGCCTTTGATCGTAAACAGAGCACCCAGTTTTTCAGGTTTACCATTGTTTCCGTTGATAACCTGGCTGTCAGAAGCAAGGGTTCCAGAGAGAACTTTGATATAAGAAATACGGCCAACGAATGGGTCCATGATGGTTTTGAAAACCTGAGCTGTCATGACTTCTTCTTCAGAAGTTAACAGTTCGACTGGTTCGCCTTCTGGAGTTTCCAGAGTGATCAGACCTTTTTCCGAATAGGATGGGAAGTAAGTCACGATCAGATCCATCAGACGGCCAATACCGCGGGATTCAATAGCGGATCCGGAGAATACAGGAATGATTTCACCGGAACGAACACCGATGCGAACACCTTTTGTCAGTTCAGCATCTGTGAATTCTTCACCGGAGAAGAATTTTTCCATCAGTTCATCGTCACCCATGGCAACGGCTTCAGCAATCTGATCTTTGTACATTGCGATTTCATCAGCCATGCTTTCTGGAACAGGCTGAGCAACGGAATCAGATGCTTTTGGTCCGTGGTGGTACCATGCTTTGTTTTTCAGAATGTTAACGGTGCCGACATATTTGCCATTTTCAATGATTGGAACTTCAAATGGGATAACGGATTTACCGAAAGTCTCATGGAGCTGTGCATAGGCATCATCGAAGGATGTATTTTCTTCGTCGAGATGGTTGATGAAGAAAATAGTCGGTTTCTTGGAAGCGATGGCTTCTTTGAATGCAAGTTTAGTTCCTGGTTCAATCGGATCTTTGGCGTTAACAACGATCAGAACGCTGTCGCCAGCAGCCATACCGGCTTCTTTTTCACCTGCGAAATCGAGGTAACCCGGAGTGTCGATGAAGTTGATCTTGCAGTCATCCCATTCAATTGGAACGATGGAGGTGTAGACAGAGATGCCGCGTTTGATTTCTTCTGGGTCAAAGTCGATTAAAGATGAGCCTTCTGATGTTTTTCCAAAACGGTCAGTGGCGTCAGTGTAGTAAAGCATTGCTTCAAGAACTGATGTTTTGCCAGCACCAGAGTGCCCCACTACGCTGACATTGCGGACTTCGCTGCTCTTATAATCTCTCATAAATTCGTTATTCCTTCCTTACATTGAAAGCATTGGCTCTAACTGAGCTCTGCAGTATTCTCTTACATAATTAAGTGCGGTATTTCCCTGTTTGTCGGTCATATCTTTGTCTGCGCCGTAGACAATCAGTTTTTCAACCAGGGATGGGTATCCACCATAAGCAGCACGCATCAGAGCGGTGCAGCCATTATTATCAAAAAGGTTTACGTCGGCATTGCGATCGAGAAGCATGTTGATGGTGTCGCGTTTGAAGGCGATGCAGGCTTCCATCAGAGCGGAACGGCCTACTTCATCCTGTGCATTGATGTCTGCACCAGCGTCTAACAGAACCTGAATGCAGCGATCCTGGCCAAGCAGAGCGGCACGCATCAGAGCGGTTCTGCCGTTGTCGTCTTTTGCATTGACGTCAGCACCAGCTTCGATCAGAGCCTTGCAGATGGTGCGGTTGCCTTTTTTGGCAGCGCCCATCAGAGCTGTTTTTCCGTAGTTGTCTGTAGCATTGACATCAGCGCCATTATCGATCAGCAGCTGAACGATGTCTTTGCGGTCACGTTTCGCAGCACGCATCAGAGCGGTTCTGCCATCGCCATTCTGGTAGTTGACATCAGCACCAGAGCGGATCTGACCTACTGCCATTGCGAAATCGCCATTTGCACAGGCATCCCAGAAAACTTTGTTGAAATTCTCGTCCATATGTTTATCCTCCTTGAATTCAGCACGAAAAAAGCGGGTTTCTTTCACTGCGCGATCCTAATCTTTGCAGACCCATCTGACATCTATGGCCTGCTCGCGCTCGATCCACCCGACTTAGCACGGAAAAGAGCTCCGGTTTTCTTTTGCATTTTTGTGTTTGTCTGATTGTAAGTAGTGACATTGCTTTTCATGAAAACCACTCCTTTCCTGAACATGTTCACATTGTAAGTGTTTACAAGACGCATTTCAAATCGATGGCCGATCAGGACGGCAAAGTGACCAACCAGAACCAACTAACGTTGTTTTATACACCAATACAATCTATATAGGATGATTTTCCATGTCCAAATTTTCACAAGAAATTTTGGCTTATCTCGTTTGTCTTTGATCTCATCAATATCGAGATACTTTTAATCTTTCGTTTTTCTGACCGTTTTTGCTATAACTAACTCGTTTTTGTTACGGAACCAGGACTGGAACCGTTATCCTTCCCTGTTGCATTTGCCTAAATACCATACAGTTTCGCCCGCTCTGCTGATGACCATTCCCTTTTCGGGCACCGGTTGCAAGATCCGATCCCGAATCTGAATCTGGAGCTGTATCTTGAACCGGATCTGCACCTGAACCTGCACCTGAACCTGGATCCGGATTTTGAGCCAGATCTGGATCCTGGATTTTCACCGCAGCCAACTGGGGGCTGCCGGACATCAACAAGTAAGTCCGCTGCCAACTCTGACGCTCCCCTTTCTGGTTCCTGGAAATTGAAAAGCCGCCTTCGCAGATTCTTGAAATGCGAGAGGCGGCTGAATTTTCGAATTAAAGGGTGAAATCCAAAGGGTATAAGAGGACACGATGAAACGCAAACCGTCCAAATCAAAAGACAAGGTCAGTCTCTGAAAACAACTGCCAGAAGGGGCTCTTCTTAGTCTGAGCTGACTTCGATTTCCAGATCATCAAAGGCCTGTGGAGCGCAATCGGTCCAGTCAGCATGTTCACTGGCCCAACTTTCCAGGTAATTGAGATAGGAAGCCAGTTTATAGGTTGGAGCAATCGGGGTCTGCAGGGCAAAGTATTCCAGAGCCTGCTGTGGTATGCCTTCGGCCAGATCTACAGGCTGGCTGTGGAAAAGATGACGGCTAATGGCACGGCCCAGATAGACTTTGATCGCAAAGTGATAGAGCTCGTTTTTGCTTTCGGTAAAATCCATGGTGACCGAATGCAGTTTCAGACGTTCTTTGACGGTCATGACCACTTCATAGACCAGATACCAGCCCAGATCTTTGGCCACCAGACTGGCAATCTGATGGTAGTCTTCAATCAGAACCGGAACCTGCACATCCACCAGGCTTTGTTTAATGGCTTCCAGGGCTTTTTGTTCCTGTTGAGCCGGGGTAAGCGGGCGCAAAGAGGGATCGACGCTTTCGAATCCTTCCAGAGTACGGGCCCGATGGGCACGACCAAAGGAACTGACGGAACGACCGCCCGAAATAGACCGCTGGTTTTCGACACGATTGGCGTGTGGGGCTTTGAATAAAGAGAGACTAGGCATGATCTTCGTCTCCTTTTGGCAAAGCCGGCAGTGTATCGGCTGCGGAGTCAGAATGTTCGTCTGTTTTTTCGTCTGACTTTTCATCCTGAACCAGATCATTGATCACAGATGCATCCGTCGGTTCAGAAGCAGCCTCCTGTTCGAGGGTGGAATCGTCTGCATCTGATTCGGATTTGTCTTCAGACTCTCCTGCCAGACGGGAAAGTTCTTTTAAAGAGGCCCGATAGGCATTTGTCGCCTCCAAAATCGGGTCTTCTTCTTTTTCACTCTGGCCAAAATCAAGTGGCAGATCCTGTTCTTCAAGCGTTTCGAGCTGCTCATCGCTCAGATCGTCTAAGGCGGCCAGACGGTTGGCCTGGTTGATCATGACTTTTTCAAAGAAGTTGCGCACGGAACGACCGTTAGCAAAGTTTTCATCGCGGTGTTCAAAGAGATCGGTAAAGATTTCTTTGGCCTTATGGGCAGCTCCTTCGCTTAAGCGATAGCCGCCTTTTTTGCACATGCCATCGAAAATATCAAACAACTCCTCCGGAGTATAGTCCGGGAAGAAAATAAACTTATTAAAACGGGATTTCAGGCCAGGGTTGGAGTTGAGGAATTCCTTCATCGGTTCCGGATAACCGGCCACGATAACCACCAGATCATCGCGATGATTTTCCATTTCAACCAGTAAAGTATCCACGGCTTCATAGCCAAAGTCCTGTTTATCTTTGCCAGCAGTCAGGCTGTAGGCTTCATCAATAAAGAGCACGCCACCCAAAGCAGAGTTGGTGACTTCCTGCGTTTTAATTGCGGTCTGACCCACATAGCCGCCGACCAGTTCCGAACGGTCGACTTCTACTAACTGGCCTTTGGATAAAGCACCAAGCGAATGGTAGATTTTGGCCAGCAGACGGGCTACGGTCGTTTTTCCGGTTCCCGGGTTGCCAGTAAAGACAAGATGCATGGAGACCGGAATATCTTTCATGTTCCGCTCTTTGCGGATTTTGCGGATTTTGAGCAGGTTGGTCAGTGAAGTGACATCATCTTTTACACTCTTCAGACCCGTCAGTTCATTGAGCTGGGCCATCAGATCTTCGAGACTTTCCTTGGGTTCTTCTTTCGGTTCACTCTGATCTGTTCCTGGTTGTACTGCGGCTGGATTTGCGTTGGCCGAGTTTTCGCCGGTTAACGATGGAAAATCCGGGTTCAGTTCATCGAGGCTTGGAAAGGAGAGATCTGGCATTGGCGGCACGGGTGCCTTATTGGAACTGGCTCGGGATTTGTCTTTCTGCGAGCGGATCCAGGTGACCAAAGCCATGTTGTAGATCTTACGATCGACTTCTTCGAGCACATCGGCATTGTTGGCATAAGCGGCCGCCAGGTCCCCCATCTTCTGAAAAACAGGCAGAATGACATCGATATGGCCATTGTAGGAAGGCGAAATCGCGCGATCGGCCCGATATGCCCCTTTGACGATTACGGGAATCATATTCGCAAAGTGATTGTCGTGCAGTTTCAGGCGGTTAATGAGTTCTTCAATGTCTTCCGGAGAATAGTTATATCCAAAAACTTCGTTGAGAAAGTGAATTCGATCTTTCGAGAAGTCTTTGCTGGTTTCGATCAGATACAACATGTAGGAGAACAACTCCAGCCGGTACTGATCTTTCAAAGAACGGCCTAAAGGCTTAGAAAAAGATGGATCTTCGCGATCAATCTGATCGGCAAGCTGCTCACCGACCCGGTAAGCCTGTTTTGCCATTTCGATATAGTTATTCATAGTTTTTCTCCATTAATGCCACGCCAATTCAGCGTTCCAGCGCAGAACAGAATTTTTCTCTTTCATCTGTTTGACTCAGATGATTATCGAATTTTGATTCATCGAATTCATACCAAGTCTCCCCACGACTTGTGAACCGGTACTTGTTGACTGGGATTGGAATGCCTGCGGCAGGAGCCGGGGAAAAATAAAGCCGGCAGGCATTCATGAATTCATCGATCAAAATCAGATAGACGCTGCCATTTTTATCCATTGATTTGCTGGATCAGGGAAATAAAGATTTCCTTTCTGGCCTTTCTGTTCTGAATGTCAGGGAGGATCAAAGATCAAAGAATACTGGAAGAAGACTGAACCTGTGGAAAAAGTTCAAAGAGCTTTTCATTCTGGCAAGTGAATGTTCAGATTTGAGTCCATTCGATCTTATTTTCAAAAGAATGAAAGCTTTCGTCTGTTATTGTAGCAGACTAGACAAATACAATGTTTTGTCAATCTGAAAAAGTTATCATGATTTTCATTATCCGATCAAAAACCTTCACTTCGCGACAAAAACGCAAAAAAAGCGACAGATCCTTAGACCTGCCGCTTCCATTCTGTGTATTGCTTGTAAGACGAGTTAGTTTGTTTACTGCATCCGAGTCTGGAAAGCCACACCTTCATAGTTCCATCCAGCATCGATTAAAGAATCGCGTTCGTAGGAAGAAACGGTGTAATGGTGGTTGCCATCGTTTTTGTTATAAAGACGATAAACCTCTGGATCGCTCTTGTTTGGTGAAGTATACCAGGCAATGCCTTCGTTGTTCCAGCCCAGTTCAACCAGAGAGTCGCGTTCTCCTCCACTTAATGTGTAGTGGTGCAGACCGCTGTTGGGGTTGTACAGCCGATACATTGGAATTCCTGTCCCTTCCGTTTCGGTATACCAGGCAATGCCTTCATCATTCCAGCCTGCCTTGGTATCGACGATCAGTTCTGCATAGTTTGGTGTGTAGAAGTGTTCGCCAGAGTTCGGGTTGTATAAACGATACACCGCATTGTCTGTCTGAGGCGTGCGGGTGTATTCGCTTAAGAAGCTTTTGACCTTGTTATCAATGAGGACAGCCCCATTGAGGTCGTAGTTGTTATAGGCAATGGTGTGAATGGCTGCAACTTCGTATTTCGAGTTGAAGATTGGCGAGCCGCTCTGACCTGGAGCCGAGTCAATATTGTGCTGGAGCACATTATCTGGAGTGTTCAGGGCATGAGCCAGGTTGCCAGTGCCATATTTCTGAACCATTTCATTTTCGCTTGGGTAACCCGAAGCGGTGGACTCATATGGATAGCCGCATAAGGTGAAGGTTTCGTTTTCACTCAGACTGGAAGTATTGGCAAAGGAGAAATACTTGGTTTTGCGTCCAATTGGAGAATCGAGCTGAATGAAGCCAAAGTCATCTTCCGAACGACCGTTCTGCAGGTAGTCTGGATTTACGACCAGCTGATCGGTTGTTACAGTGAAGGTTCCAAAAGGAGCCTGACCATTGTTTGCACCTGGTGTAACTTCAATGGAACGGGCAATCGTCTGAAGTTTACGGTTGTACAGGCAGTGACCGGCCGTCAGAACCTGGTTTTCAGAAATTAAAAAACCAGTACCGACTTCCTTGTACCATAAACCGTTTTTCTCGTAGGTGATTAAAAGCTTGCAGATGGCGGAATACGGGAAAACCGTCGTATCTGTAACAACAGAACGTTCGTCATCCCCTAAAACTTTATAGGGAGCAATGAGAAGGTCATCATCGTTTTCGTCGGTTTCTGCAAAATAATCTGCGCCAGCGGGCTGAACAGGAATGTCGGATGGGGCAACCGCATGAACTGGCATGGTGGGTAACAGTAAACTTGCACTCATCAGGGAGCACAATACAGTCTGAATCCATTTTTTCATAGACACATACACAGGGTTTCTCTTCACAATTGCGAAGTGGAATTCTTGCTCCTTTCCATGTTCCCTGTTTCAAATTCCATAATGTCGCGTTATTTATTCTACTCTTATGCCGCCCTGTTTTCATTCTTTCCTTAGAAATCTACGGCCACGATGGGAAAAAACACGCGAATTTGATCATATTCTAATTGAATCTGTTTTATCTTGAACAGACAATTTATTATCTGTATTTTTCTATCGCTTACATTCTGTCCGCTTGAACAAACAGTTTATTCATTTTATCGGTAGAGTTGACTTTAGTCAATTTGTTATGATTTTTTCACAAGAGATCCCATAGCCTGGTCAGGATCCTTGATGACAGTTTTGCGCAGTCTCTCTGTCCTGATTGTAAGCCTGATCCTGCTTCCCCCTGATTTTTTTGACCTGCTTTCCCCGCTTCGATCTCATCCGTTCCTGTCCTTGAAATCACTTTCCAGATCCTTATATTTCCTGCTGTACAAAACATGTTGAACAAAAAGCGGTGCTTTCTGATTGACAAAACAATGTTAAATAATCTTAAAGTGAAGATTTTATGTCATTACCTTGTGATAAGAGATAAAATGCTGGTATTTATGCATGTGGTTGTAAGAAATAACTGTACCTAACCATTATTCAGGATCTTTACCATCAGAAAAGATTAGAAATTGTACAAGTCAGTCAATCAACCGCAGGAAAGGAAATTTATGAAACATCAATCAATGAAGTGGATCCTTGGCAGTGCAATGGTATGCACCCTGTTTTCACCAATGGCAGTTACTGCCAAAGAGTCTTCCAGCATGCCATTCTATGGAACCATTGAAAACGAATCCCAGAAGGCAAGTCAGGTTCTGGACAAGTATAAAGATCAGGACTATTCCACACTGGGCGCGCTTGGCTTCTTTCTGGCCGCTGGTGATCAGAATGCCGCTGCCATTGTTGCTAATGGGATCGAACAGGGCTGGGTTCATCTCAATGATCCAAACGATGCCATGACAATGGAGCACTTTAAACAATCCCTGCAGATCATCGATGACTGCAATATGCTGCGTGGGCAGGAAGGGATCTCTCCTTTGAGCGTAGACTTGTCCATGATGGCCATTTCCATTGTTCAGACCGATGCGGGGGCAGCCATTCAAGGCCATCCTCAGCTGTACTATGTTGCTGAAAATCTTGCCTGGGGCTATCAGATTGGTCAGCCGCTTGGAAGTGGAAATCCATTCGACGGATGGTATACCAGAGAAAAGCCAACTGGGGGCGGCCACTGTAGAAACATTACCAATTCCTCTTATGGGGTGACCGGAGCAGCTTACTCTACCAATTCCGCCATGTATGGGACTTGCTTTGGACAGGTTTTTGACTTTGGTTCCGGAAAACTGACGACTGCCCAGATTCGCAGCATGATTGCTGACTACGAAAAGACCTATGGGGCGATTTCCACTCCAAACCCTGACCAGACAGGTCCAGACCAGACTCCAGATCAGAACCCTGAACTGTCGGTTGGAGAAAATCAGCAGGAAATGCACCGTCTTACCTGGATATCCTTACCTGTACAGCCTTACCGTCCTGAATTGTTGTGTGCTTTAAAGCCACAAGGATTCAGGGCTTTTTGCGTCTGCCGGTTGATCACTTGATCACTTGATCGCGTTCTGGATTCCTCGTCCCTGCCGGGATGCCTTTACCCTGATACCAGGTTACCTGTATACCTGTTCAACTGAAAAAAGCAGCCGGACTTTCCCCTTGGGGAAAATCAGACTGCTTGAGATTCAGTACAATTTGAGATTTGGCTTTAGTCGAGATTCAGCTTAAGATGCTGTCGGATGGATCAAAACAGAGTCACCGCAGAAAAATCAGGCCAAACGACTTAAGCTTTTTCTGGTTCTTTTTCAGGCAGAAGGGTTTCTTCTACGGCCGGAAGATCTTCTGGCTTTACAGCTGGCAGGTCTTCTTTAACAACCGTAACTTCTTCATCGACGACTTCTGGAAGGTCTTCAGGAGCAACTTCCGGTAAATCTTCTTCCGTGGTGGCTGGCAGATCGTCTGGCTCTACAGCGGGTAAATCAGCCGGAACGACTTCTGGTAAGTCGGCTGCTGTAGCAACGGGCAGATTGGTGTCAGCTGAAAGATCAACCGGTTCACCAACGGTTTCACTGACGATTTCAGCGGTGATCGTTTCTGGCTCTTCCGTTTCGCCGGCTTTGCCTAAGTAGTCAAAGGTAATCTGGCGTTTTGGAATATTGACGTCTCTGACTTTGATATGGACTGGCATACCTAATGCAAAGATCTTGCCAGTGTTTTCGCCATGCAGACTCATGGTATCCGCATCGTATTTATAGAAGTCATCTTCCATATAACGAAGTGGAATCAGACCTTCGATGGTATTTGGCAGTTCAACAAAGAATCCAAAGCTGGCCACACCATTGATGGTGCCGTCAAATTCCTGGCCGACTTTGTTTTCCATATATTTAGCAGCTTCCAGATCGTCTACAGCACGTTCAATCGTTACGGCATCTTTTTCCTTTTCGGATAAGTGCAGAGCCGATTTTTCCATGCGTTTGGCATCTTTCAGCAGCGTCTTCTCATCGTTTTTCTTTTCAATGACATGCTTATGCAGCATACGATGGATCAGTAAGTCTGGATAACGACGGATTGGTGACGTAAAGTGGCAATACTCATCCAGAGCCAGACCATAGTGGCCCAGGTTCTTTTCGCAATAGCGGGCTTTCTGCATTGAACGAACGGCTACAGCGGAAAGGATTTCCTTATTGCCTGGATCTTCGATGGAATCCAGGAAACGGGCGATGTCTCTTGGTTCACATTCATACGGGTCAATGTCGCATGGAACATGCAGGACTTTGGCCATGGTTGTGAGCGAAGACAGTTTTTCTGGATCTGGAATTTCATGGACACGGAACATACCTGGCAGCTGACGGGTATGGAGTTCATGAGCGACCGCAACGTTGGCCATAATCATGGCCTCTTCGATCATCTGTTCACTCCATCCGCGATCACGGCAGACAACATCGATTGGCGTTCCTTTTTCATCGAGGATGAAGTAAGGTTCACGGGTTTCAAAATCGATATGACCGCGCTCAACGGTGCGTTCTTTCAGTTTTTTACTTAAATCCGAGAAATTCTGAAGCATTTCACCGAACTTGGCATAGTCTGGACGACTTTCTGGATTTTCAAGGTATTCGTTGACTTTGTTATAAGTCAGACGGCCATCTGAATAGATGACACTGGCGTAAATATCGTAGTCGACCATGACACCTTCCGGGGTGAATTCCATTTCGCAGGTCAGTGTTAAACGATCTACTTCTGGATTCAGAGAGCAGATGCCATTGGACAGCTGGAATGGCAGCATTGGAACAACACGGTCTGCTACATAAATCGAAGTACCGCGTTTGTAGGCTTCTTCATCAATTGCGTCGCCTTCGCCAACATAGTAGCTGACATCAGCGATATGAACATATAATTTCCAGCCGCCGTTTTTCAGCTTTTCTACTGAGATGGCATCATCAAAGTCTTTGGTAGAATCGCCATCAATGGTAACCGTCAGAAGATCACGCAGGTCTTTGCGGTCTTTGAGTTCTTTTTTATGAACTTTTTCAGGAATGTCTTCAAGTTCCTTGCGGATTTTCTTATTGAATTCCTGACGGACTTCGTTTTCAGCCAGAATAGCGGAAATATCGACACCTGGTTCGTTTTCACGGCCAAGAACGTCGATGATTTTAACTTTTAACGGGCTTGTGTACTCTACAACTTTGACGACCGCTTTGGTGCCCGGTTCAATGTTATAGGCTTTCTTATTCACCACATTAAAGGATGTATGTAAATCGACATCAGAACGGAATTTCAGACCATTGCGGGTCATTACGAACGTTCCGGAAATGCAGGTAATGCCGCGGTCATAAATGTGAACCACTTCATTGCCTTCAGGGGCCACACGCACTAACACTTCGTCTTTATCCATCAACATCCGTGTATTGCGTTTGGACACATAGATTTTCTTATCCTTATTCAGGATTGCATATTCATTAGCGGATACGTCACGGGCTTTTCCGACAAACCAGTTTTCGCCATCGATCAGGTAATACTGTTCGTGATCGTTGTAGATCTGACGTTCGTCTTCAAGTTCGTTGAGCGTGACGCCAAGTTCTTTCATGTCGCGGCTTGTTTTGATGCGTAATGCTTTTGCGATTGCGCCTGGTGTCATTTGTTTATTGCGATTAAGGAGTTCCAGGATTTCTTCCTTCATAATTCGACTTCCCCCTGACAAAGAAAAAAAGGGCATATGGCCCTTTAAACTACCTGTAAAGCGATGACAAGTGCAAAGAAAATGATGCCGCACACAAGAGTCATATTGGAAATCAGTTTTTCCGGTCCTCTTTCTTTCTGTACAGCAAACAGGTTCAGATCCCCGCTTCCGGTAAATGCAGCCGATAAGCCATCAGACTTACCGCTTTGTAGCAGAACTAAAATAATGATCAGTCCTGCATCGACCATCAATAAAATATTTAATAAATTCTCCATACTCCACTCTTTCTCTATTCCCGCAGTCATTATAACAAACAAACTGCAATCAGCCCTCGCACAGACGCAGAAAGTCCACATCATCGAGACTTTCAACGCACAAATCGGGGAAAATTCTCAACCGTTGGATGTCTTCTTCATGGTGTACACCACTCTGGACAAAGACGGTCTGAACCTTGTTATTATACCCAAGGGCAACGTCAGTTTCCAGATTGTCTCCAACTAAAACTGCGTCATCTTTAGAAATACCCGCTTTTTTCAAAGCGTAATCCAGAATCGGACGGTCAGGTTTACCAATTCTTGGACTTGGGGTTGCGGTTGCGTATTCAAACAGCGCCACAACCGAACCATTGCCGACTTCAAATCCACCTGGTTTGGCCAGGATACGGTCATGGTTGGTGCCAATCAGTTTTGCTCCATTGAGCAGAAAAGCCAGGGCTTTGGAATACTTGGCATAATCCGCTGTTTTATCGAGCCCGATAAAGACATAATCTGGCTGATCTTCGGTGATTTCGAAGCCTTCATCCAACAAAGCTTCCTTCATGCCATTCATCCCGATATACCACGCTTTGCGCTTGTTGGGATCCAGACTGGCGGCATAACCGGCAGCTGCCATGGCCGAATTGACAAAGTGTTCGGGCTTCACGTGATGGTAACCCATGGTCTCCATATGCTTAGTATTTTCTTCTGGGGTGCGCATGGAGTTATTGGTTAAAAACAGATATGGAATTCCATGTTCAAAGCAGAAATCCACCGCCCGGATTCCGGCTTCAATGGGCTGCGGGCCGCGATACATCGTTCCGTCCAAGTCAAATAAGACCGTTTTCATTTTCTTTGTTTCCATCTTTTTCTCTCCTGCTGTTTTTCTCTGTTACTGGGGTTGTCCCCGGACAAGGATTGGATCTCTTTTTCTTTCCTGATCTTCCTTTGTATCGGAGATGTTTCATTTTATTCCTGATTTAAACAATAACAGACCTCATCATTCCTGACTACAATCTGCAGTTTGATCCTTTCTAAAGGACTTTTCAGTCAAAGAAAAAGCACCCATTTCTGGGCACTCATTCTTTTATAGCTGGTTCAACTTGTTTCCCTGAAAAGGCTCGTACGTTTTCAGATTTTTAGAGGAGGCAGACTTTAGAAAATCTGGTAACCGCCGTAAGGACGGATCTGTAAAACGTGGCAGGCACCTTCACCAAATGTGCGGTCCATTTCCGCGCAATACGCATCAACCAGATCATTTGGAACGAAAGCCTGGATGGTTCCCGCAAACCCACCGCCATGAACACGGTGTGCGCCACGGCCATTTAAGACTTTTTCACTGAGGAATAAAGCTAAGGATACAGCCTGGTTTTTGAAGTCAGCAGGGCTGTAGATGTTCTGCAGATATTTATAGGAAGAGTTTCCGGAAGCCAGAATCTGTTTTTCGAATTCTTCCAGATCCTTATTGTTCAAAGCAGCAACGGCTTTTTCGACGCGTTTGTTTTCTTCGAAGACATGCATGGCACGAAGCAAAGCCCGGTCATTGCCGATGGCTTCACGCAGTTCTGGTAAGCGGAAGTAGAATTCATTTTCGTCTACTTCACGCAGAACGTCTTTACCGAAGAATTCATCCACTTCTTTGAGTTCAAATGGAATGTCCGCATAGTCCTGTGTCAGGTCAGCATGGGATGCATGAACGTCGGTGATGCAAAGCGAAGTGTTGAAATCAGAGAAATCAACATCAACGCGTTCAACGACCGGATTTTCCTTATCCGCAAAGTCGATGTGAATCAGGCCGCCAACGGAGCATGCAGACTGGTCCATCAGACCGCATGGTTTGCCAAAAAATACATTTTCGGCATACTGACCGATTTTGGCCAGTTCAACTGGATCGAGTTTTCCATCGTTGTACAGATCGGAGAAGATGTTTCCGATCATGACTTCAAATGCGGCGGAAGAAGAAAGTCCACTTCCCTGTAAGACATCACTGGTCATGTAGCCATCAAAGCCGCCGATCTTACCGCCCAGTTCCTGAATGCGGGCTGCGACGCCACGAATCAGAGCCTGGCTGGTTTCTTTTTCGGCTTCATGGACGCTCAGGTCTGCTAAATCGATGGCTGGAATGTCATAGTCATCGGACAGAACTTTGACTACACCATCTTCTCTTGGGGCGACAACCGCGATGATATCGAGGTTGATGCTTGTGGCCATGACTTCACCGCGCTGGTGGTCCGTGTGGTTGCCAATGACTTCACTTCTGCCAGGAACAGAAATGATGGCAACGTCTTTATCTCCATACAATTCGATAAATTTATCGATTGCTTTTTCATATCTTGGTTTCTGTGCTTCGGCTAAGTTACCGTAAAGCTTTGTAAGTGCTTCGTCTTGTTTACCTGCAGTAATCGCATTCTTTAATTCACTTGCTAACATGTTGGAATCTCCTTTTTTTCGAAACGCTTTCACGTGTATATTGTATGTGATTTGTCTATAGAGTTCAATTGTTTTAGTAAAAATTTTCAGTTAAACAAATATTTTTACTAAAACTTACGAAGAAATTTTACTCCAACTCTTTCGCTTTGCAACCTTTTATGTAAAATTTAAACAGTAAAGGAATGAAATAATGGCTACTTTAAAAGACGTCGCAAACCTCGCCGGTGTTTCGAGTGCGAGTGTTTCGCGAATATTGAACAATGACCTGACCCTCAGCGTTCCTCAGTCCACCCGGGACAAGGTTCTGGAAGCTGCTGAAACACTAGGTTATGTAAAAAAGAAAAAGAAAACTTCCGTTTCGAGTATGTTAGTGGGCATTGTGCAGTGGATGTCCGCCGAAGACGAAGCAAAAGACCCGTATTATCTCTCCATCCGTCAAGGTGTAGAGAATTATTGCTTCCACCACAAAATTTCAACACTGCGCTGCTTTGCTTCCGAAATGGAGCTGGCCCGCAAACTCGAAAAAGTGGATGGACTGGTTTGCATTGGTAAGTTCTCCGATGAAGCCCGCGACAAGATGGCAGAGATCTGCAAGAATATCATTTTCCTCGATATGAAGCTCGATCCAATTTCCAACTGCTTCATCGTTCCCGATTTTCGCGGGGCCCTGAAACTGGTCACCGATTATCTGGCCGCTGAAGGCCATACCAAAGTCGGCTACCTTGGCGGGATTGAACGTGTGGATGACTCTGTGTATCCGGATGATCGTCTGAAGTATTTCAAACGATTCATGAGCGAGAGCGGAATTCAGAGTGACCCATGGATTTTCCAGGAGCAGTTTACAAGAGAAGCCGGCTACTCCATGATGAAACAGATTCTGTCCATGTCCGAACGTCCAACCGCAGTTTTTGCGGCCAGTGACCCGATTGCGATCGGTGCCCTGCGCGCTTTGCATGAGGCTAACGTCAAGATCCCGGAAGAGATGTCGATTATCGGCTTCGACAATATTGATGAAGCCAATTACACCTTCCCGCCGCTGACCACCGTATTTGTGCCAACCTATGAAATTGGCTCGACCGGCATGCGGATGCTTCATGATGCCTGGAAACGCAATGAAAACCTGCAGCCGATGAAAATCGTTCTGCCCTGCTACATCATCAACCGCCAGACAACCCGGACTTTACCGGATGCGATTGAAATCTAGCTGGATTTCCCTTTTCTAAGAAAACCAGCATTGACTAACAGACATTCAAATCTGCCAACATGCTCAGCCCTTATCACGGCTGGGCTTTTTTGCCTGGTCTGCCCTTTCAGTCTGATCTGAGGCCAGCGAGACAGGAGACATGACAAAGATCTGTCAGCCCAAAAAGGACTGTCCCCATCAGGGTCTGCAGATCCACGGATTTCTTCTGATTGTCACCAAGATCCAGACTAGCTCCAGTCTGACCATTCAAAGGGCAGGTCATTTTTCCAGCCAGAGACGAAAAAAACCAACAGCCATGAAGACTGCTGGTTTTGATGTTTCGGTTTCAGTTTATTCTTCGACTTTTTTCAGATCAGCAAAGTCGATCTGAGTTTCGTTTTCCTTACCGAGCATGTAAACAGGAACGGTTGCTTTCTTGTTTTCTTTATCGATGGCAAGAACAGGCAGAACGTTTCCTTTGAGTGTACCGCTGATGACTTCTACTTTGTCACCTGGTTCAAAGTCGATGTTAACAACTTCTGGGCCTTTGCCGAGGCGGGACAGAACAGCGTCGATTTCTTCCTGAGCAACTGGGAATGGTTTCGCACCTTTACCACTGGATCCGATAAATCCAGTTACACCTGGTGTGTTGCGGACAATGTACCAGGCTTCGTCAGTCATGCGCATCTGGACAAGAATATAACCGGAGAAGAGATTATGGGTTTTCTTAATTTCTTTACCGTTCTTGAATTCTGTTTCAGTTTCTTCGGCAACAACTACCTGGAACAGGGAATCTTCCAGACCCATGGTCTTGATTCGTTTTTCAAGGTTTTCTTTAACACGGTTTTCCTGACCTGCATACGTGTTCACGACATACCAATTGATATTTTCGTCGTCTTTACTCATAGTGTGCATCTCCTTTAATTTCCATTATGAAGTGATTTTCACCTTACCCGGTTTTCATTCTTTATGTCGTTTGTCGCTTCCTCATTCAGCCTTCTCGTACAGATCCAGTACAAACTCTATATAGACCAAAGAGCTGAACAGCCGATTTATGACATTGAATGCCATTGAATATTCAAAGAATGCCCTGGTGCCTGCCAGTAAGGTAAGGTTCCGTCTTCAAAAGCTTACATCATTTCAGGGGATATGGCATCCGGTTGGGCTTGAATAAATACTGGAGATCGGCCAGGAAGCAGACTGAAGTGAACATGGGCAGATGTTCGGGCAAAGAAAAAACATGGAATCCTCTGCTTTTGTACAGAATTTGATTCCATGCGTTTCTTTCAGTCCCATTTTGGACCAGCCCTGAGGCAAGTCTTTGATTAAAGGGATACGATCCAGCTAACCAGTGCAGATGCAGCGGCTTCGCAGATGAAGAAGTACAGGCCAAAAAGCAATGTAAATACAATGACAAGACCCGAACTCTGCATGAGTCCCTTAAAAGACGGCCAGCGAACTTTTTTCAGCTCTGCCCAGACGGCTTTTGGAGCGTAAGTAGGCTCCTGGAGTAAGTTATCTTCCATTTTAAAATCCTTTTCTACTACTTTGATTCTTTATGCAAAGTATGCTTATTGCATTTTGGGCAGTACTTTTTAATTTCAAGGCGTCCAGTCTGGTTTTTCTTATTCTTCTCAGTCGTATAGTTGCGGGAGAAGCATTCAGTGCAGACTAAAGTAATCTTATCAGCCATTTTCAGGCCCCCTTTGCAAGTACAAAATATAACATTCTGTGCGCGCACTGTCAAACTGCGCTCAGTTTGCTCAGACCTTTAGGATACCCGGTATCTACAGCAAGATAAGGCTGCGGCGGGTTTTGCCGCTGTCTGCGGTTTCGCTCCACGTTTCCCCAGACTTTGGCTGCCTTATCAAAGGTTTTCGCCACTCTTGTCAATGGGATTTCCAGATGGCTGGCAATCTCCCGATACGTATATCCTTCCAGACAGAGGTGAAGAACATCGTTTTCATAAGGCAAAAGATGTGGTTCTACCTGTTCGAGAACCTGCTGGCAGGTCATTTTCATCAGCAGGGTTTCTTCAAGATGATGTTCCTCAATGGCATCTTCCTGCATTCGATATCCTTTATAGGATCGTATGAGAAGTTTGTCATAGGGAACTCTCAGTTCTCTTGGCACCTTGCGCTGGTTGGTTTGCCGGCGGTAGATATCAATGACTTTGCGGCGCAGAATGGTTTGATAGTGCGTTTTAAAACAGGCTTCCATGCCTTCACGATAGTAGGTCAGAGTCTGCTGCAGGCACGAGTACGCTTCACACTCGAATTCCTGATAGGTCATCATCTTCGTGCAGTACTGGAAGTAAATATAGTGAGTCGGCCCGCTGAGCTCTTTGAACAACAGCTCAAAGGCTTCCTCGTCCATGAGTCTGGTCAGATAGACCAGTTCATTGATGTTCACTTCTTCTGTCATGGTCTTGACTCCTCAAAAGTGACCGAACATCGATACCCAGGAGCTCGTTTGTTCTGGAAGATATCCTCCAAGGATCCTTTCCCAAATATCCATCGAGATATCCTTTCAGATATTCTTTTCAGATCCTCTTTGATCCTTCAGAATCGAGATCCTGTACAGATTCAGATTGTTTCCATTCCTGATGGATTTTTGAATTTTCAGCCTTTGTGGTTGTGGGCTTCATTTGCCTCTCTGGCTGCCTGAGCTTCATACATGAGAATGCCCGCTGCAACCGAAGCATTCAAAGACTGAACTTCGCCGCGCATTGGAATGTGGACTTTGAAGTCGCAGGCGTCCTTGACACTCTTGGACATTCCCTTGCCTTCATTGCCAATGACCAGAACCAGTTTGCGATCATAAAGACCTTTACGGTAGTCAACAGACGATTCATCAAAGTCGCTGCCCCCAACCCAATAGCCATGATCTTTCAGCTTGCGAAGTGCGCCTGCAAGGCTGGAAACCGATGCGACCGGAACCGAATAGGCGGCACCGGCAGAAGTCTTAACCGCTGCTGGCGTCAGGCCGGCCCCTTTGTGCTTGCACAAAATAACGCCATCGGCTCCCGAAGCATCAGCACTTCGTAAAATAGCTCCGACATTGTGTGGATCCTGAATTTCATCAAGGGCCACGATCAATGGCAGTCTTCCGGTTTTCTTTTCTTTGGCATTTACAGCTTCAATCAGCTCATCAAGACTAAGCATGGGCAGATCTTTGACTCTGGCAGCAATGCCCTGATGGACGCCCTGATCGGTCATTTTGTCCATCTCTTTTTTCGAGACGGTCTTGAGACGGACGTTTTTTGGCAGAGTACTCAAAATCTTTTCAATCCGTTTGTCTCTGGCGCCATTTTGCACGTAGAGATCGAGAATCTGATCCGGGCTGTCTTTCAGGGTTTCAAAAACATTTTTTCCGTAAACGATCATAACTGCTCTCCAATCTCCATGCAGACCTCCAGAAGCTCTTCCATGCGCTCCTTGTGATCATACAGATACAGGTAGCCAAACAAAGCTTCCAGGGCTGTGGCTTTCAGGTATGTCTTTAAATCTGAATTTTTGGCAACGCTTTTGACATGCGCATTGCGCCCGCGGCGGACGATTTCCCGCTCATCTTCATTGAGCAGGTCTTTTTCAATCAGCTGGTCAAGCACAAAGGCCTGTCCGGCAGCGCTGCAAAGCTTGGCGTTCTGTTTCTGGAGCAGATCCGCTTTGCGCGTCCCTCTGTCCAGAATATGCTTACGTGCTTTGACGGAATAAAGCGCGTCTCCCATCCACGCCAGCGTGACGGGATTTTCCATAACAATTTCCATTAAACAAGACCTAATTTCATCAAGCTGGCCCGGCATTCATCGGCTTTGGCAAAGTCTTTGTTGCGGACCGCATCTTTCCAATCGCGATACAGCTGTTTCTGTTCTTCGGTTGGAGGCGTGATGCCAAGGTCAATGCCCAGAACGGAAAGCATGCCGGTTACGGATGCATACAGTTCATTGAGCAGGGTGTAATCCAGATCCCGTTTGCGTAAAGACTGGTTGAGTTCCTTGACGGTTGCCTGAAGAGCACTGATCGCGTTTGGGGTATTTAAATCATCTTCCATTGCATCCATAAATGTCTTCCAGGAAGCCTCATCTTTTTTCGATTCGGGGTTATACTGGTCAGCCAGGCATAACTGGAACAGGGCCTGACGGAGTGGTTTTTCAATTTTGCCAAGTTCTTTTACCGCGTTTTCCATAACGGTCTGGGAAATGGTTAATGGTGCCCGATAATGGGTCGAAACCATCATCCAGCGGCAGGCAGGACCACCAAATTCATCAATCAGATCTTTGGCCAGAATGACGTTGCCAAGTGACTTGGACATTTTGACTTTGTCTTTGCCGACATTGATCATGCCGTTGTGAACCCAGGTGTTGGCCAGTTTTGTGCCGTTGGCCATTTCGGACTGGGCGATTTCATTTTCATGGTGCGGGAACTTCAGATCCAGACCACCACCATGAATATCGATCAATGGCTTTTTGAAGACATCCTGAATCATGACCACACATTCAGTGTGCCAGCCTGGACGGCCTTTGCCCCATGGTGAATCCCACTGAATGCCTTTGTCAGTCTTTTTCCAGAGGGTGAAATCCAGAGGATTTTCTTTTTTCTCGTTTTCATCAATCCGGGCACCGACCAGTAAGTCATCAACTTTCTGATGAGAGAGTTCACCATATTTTTTATCGGCATTGACACGGAAATAGACGTCGTTGTCTTTAACGTAGGCTGCTCCGCTTTGAACCAGACCGTCAATGAAGTTGATAATCTTGTCCATGGTTTCGGTTACACGCGGGGTGTAATCCGGGTTTTTAGCGCCAAGAAGCCGGCGGACTTCTTTATAGGCATCGATATAACGGTCAGTAATTTCTTTTTCTGTTTTGTTTTCTTCGATGGCTTTGGCGATGATCTTGTCATCGACATCCGTATAGTTGGAGGCATAGGTGACATCATAACCTGCAGCTTCTAACGTGCGGTAAAGCGTATCGAAAACAATAATGGGCCGGGCATTTCCGATATGAGGATCGTTATAAACAGTTGGCCCGCACACGTACATCGAAACCTTATTGTCCGCTTCCATCGGTTTAAAGTCTTCGATTTCCTGTGTATAGCTGTTATAGAGCTTCATCATTCTAATTCTCCTAAGTGTAAAAAAAGGAAGCATCAGCTTCCTTCGTTATTTTAACAGAATTTGTGTTTCCTTGGGCAAAGGCAGGTTTATGCCTTGAGCAGCTCTACAATCTCACCTTCATATGGTGTGTTTTTCAAGTGTTCCAGGGCTGGTTCGAGCCATTTGCGGGTATTGTCTTTGTCCTTGAGATAGCTGTACTGCAGACCGATCAGGTATTCAAAAGTGCCAGCCTGATTTTGTACGTTGGCAGGAATTTCTCCTTTTGCATCTTTGAGCCTTGCATGGCGTTCCTGAAGTTCCTTGATATATTTCGACTCTTTTTTCAGCAGAATCGAATACTGGATCTGCAGGTTCTTAGCCTGAATTTCACTGCCATACTGCTCTACCATCTCCATCATATGACGGGCTTTTTTGATTTTGCCGGATTCCAGATACACATAGAAACCACGCTCCCCAAGCTGCGCTTTCTGCTTCTTGTTTAACCGCATGTTTTCCATGAACTGAACCTGTTCATCGGCTTTTTTCATTTCATTGCGCATTTCATACATCGAAAGCCGCATGGATTCCCGCTCAAAAGCCGAGAATGTGACTTTAGCCAGAAATGAATCCAGATGGCGGGTAAACAGGGTAAAATTATGAGCTTCCAGATCCTGCATCAGGCGCTGATAGTAATAGCGCTTGATCAGCGGTGGGACAAGTACAACCAGCAGGATAAAGACAACAACATACAGAAGATACATCCAGCCGCTCATCGACTCTGTTTATCCTCTTTTAATAATTCTGCAAACTGTTTGAGCAGATCTTCATCGATTCCCTGCTTTTTCATGCTTTCAATGTAAGCGACATCCAGGTCATCAACATCTTTGGTCAGATCATCCCGTTCATCATTAACGAGTCTTTCGCGAATAGCCATAACTTCTCATATTCCTTTCATGCATATTCAATATCCAGAAACAGATGGTCTTTAACCATATTTCCAGAACCAATACACTCAATGTACAAACTTTGAAGGACTTTGCCAACCATCGCCGGCAATTTCCATCGAAAATCAAAAAGGAGTTATCAGTTGCTGCAATCGTTTTCTTTGTTTTGAATTCCAGTGATTTCATCCGAATACGGGCTCTGAAATCTGGAAATTAAAAAAAGAAGGCCCGAAGACCTTCTTTATTTAGTCATTGGAGGAAACTCTTATTTCTCTAAATCGTGTTCAGCGAAGTACTTAATTGTACGAACCATCTGAGAAGTGTAGGAGTTTTCATTGTCGTACCAGGAAACAACCTGAACGAGAGTGTTGCCATCTCCAGTTGGAGTAGCCATAGTCTGAGTTGCATCGAACAGAGAACCGTAAGTCATACCGATAACGTCGGAAGATACGATTTCTTCAGTGTTGTAACCGAAGCTTTCGTTCTGAGCAGCAGCCATTGCAGCGTTAACCTGGTCAGTAGTAACTTCGCCTTCAACTTCAGCAACTAAGATCGTAGTGGAACCTGTAGGAACAGGAACACGCTGAGCGGAACCGATCAGTTTGCCGTTGAGTTCTGGGATAACCAGACCGATAGCTTTAGCAGCACCAGTGGAGTTAGGAACGATGTTCACTGCAGCAGCGCGGGAACGACGTTTGTCACCTTTTCTCTGTGGTCCATCCAGAGTCATCTGGTCACCAGTGTAAGCATGAACAGTAGTCATGATACCGGATTTGATAGGAGCCAGTTCATTCAGAGCTTTAGCCATTGGAGCTAAGCAGTTAGTTGTGCAGGATGCAGCGGAGATGATGTTGTCACCAGGTTTTAAGATTTCCTGGTTAACGTTGTAAACAATTGTTGGCAGGTCGTTTCCAGCAGGAGCGGAGATAACGACTTTTTTAGCGCCAGCGTCGATGTGAGCCTGTGCTTTAGCTTTGGAAGTATAGAAGCCTGTGCATTCCAGAACTACGTCTACATCCAGATCTTTCCAAGGAAGTTTGGAAGCGTCTGCTTCTTTGTAGATTTTGATTTCTTTGCCGTCAACGATGATGGAATCTTCAGTAGATTCAACTTTGTCAGCAAGTTTGTAAGTTCCCTGAGTAGAGTCATACTTGAGCAGGTGAGCTAACATATCAGGTTTTGTCAGGTCATTGATAGCAACTACTTCGTAGTTAGGATCATCAAACATCTGACGGAATGCAAGACGGCCGATACGTCCGAAGCCGTTTAAAGCAACTTTTACTGTCATGGTCAGTAAATCCTCCTTTAATAACGGTTTAATTATAGATTCACCTCCAATCGCTGTCAACGATGATCAGACTGTATGATAAAAGTCGAACAAACTATGGTCGTTTTTTCAGGTTAATGTGATCGCTTTAACAAATTAACTTTATTTTATCGTCTTTTTGCCATTATACCGTATATATAAGTGTCTTTACCGTACATTTTGGGAAACTCACAAACTTTATTTGGGAATTGTTTTATAATGGGGCAATAGTACCTCAGGTCTAAGAAAGGAATATTATGAATTATCAGGAAATTCTTGAGCTTCTTGAAAAAGACGCCCGTCTTACCCCTCGTGATCTGTCGGAAATTCTGATGGAAGACGAAACTGAAGTCCGTAATGCCATCGCTCAGATGGAACAGGATAAAATTATCTGCGGCTATCACACAGTAGTGAACTACAATAAAGCACTGCGCAATGAAAAGATCATGGCGTTCATCGAAGTCGGTGTCCGTCCTATGAAAGATAAAGGCTATGATTACACAGCCAATCTGATTGCCGGTTATCCGGAAGTCAATTCCATGTATCTGATCACTGGCGATAACGACTTTATCTGCCTGGTTGAAGGAAAAACTATGTTTGAAGTCTGCCAGTTTGTTTCGGATAAAATCGCCTGCATCGAAGATGTCCACTCCACAAAAACTCTCTTTGTTCTCAAACAGTACAAACAGAGCGGTGTTCTGACCGGAGCTGGCAAGCGCGATCTCAAAGAAGACAGACTGGTGGTGAGCTACTGATGAAACCAATCAACCAGACGATTGAACACTTAAAACCAAGCGGCATCCGTAAATACTTTGATCTGGCTTCCAGTATGGAAGGGGTTATCTCCTTAGGTGTTGGCGAACCTGATTTTGATACACCATGGCATATCTGCAATGCTGCGGTTGAATCTTTCCAGGAAGGAAAAACTCACTACACAGCTAACCGTGGTCTGCTCACGCTTCGCGAGGAAATCGCCCGTTACTCCAAAGAACGCTTTGGCCTGGATTACGATCCAGAAAAAGAGATTGTGGTCACTGTCGGCGGTTCTGAGGGCGTAGATCTGGCTTTCCGTACGCTGATCAGCCCCGGTGATGAAGTCATCGTTCTCGACCCGAATTACGTTGCCTATGAACCCGCTATTTTAATGGCTGGCGGCAAGCCTGTTTACATTACCCTGACTCAGGAAAATGACTTCAAACTTCTGCCAGAAGATCTTGCCAACGCCATTACACCAAAAACCAAAGCCATCATGCTCAACTTCCCTTCCAACCCAACTGGTGGAACCATGAGCCGTGAAGACTATGCCAAACTGGTTCCAATTTTTAAAGAATCTGGAATCTACATTATTTCGGATGAAATCTATGCTGAGCTGACCTTTGATGGTGAATTTGTTTCCCCTGCTTCTTTTAATGAAATCAGAGATCAGGTCATCATCATCAACGGATTCTCCAAAGCCTTTGCGATGACCGGCTGGCGCCTTGGCTATCTGCTTTCCAATCCATGGTTAAGCAAAATGATGACCAAAGTCCATCAGTTCATCATCATGTCCGCTCCAACCGCTGCTCAGATTGCTGCGATCGAAGCCCTCGAAAACGGGATTCCTGATATTCTGGCCATGCGCAAAGAATATGAACAGCGCCGCAACCTGATCTGCGCAAGACTGAATCGTATGGGACTGAAGACGAACGTTCCAAAAGGAACCTTCTACGTCTTCCCGAACATTACCTCAACAGGTCTGACTTCGGATGAATTCTGCGTTCAGCTGCTCGAAAGCAAGAAAGTAGCCATTGTGCCAGGAACTGCCTTTGGTGAACACGGTGAAGGTCATGTTCGCATTTCCTATGCCACAAGCATGGATAACATCAAAGAAGCCATGAACCGCATGGAAGAGTTTTTAACTGAACTTGAACTCAAACGTCAGGCAGAGCTCAATGCTTCTGTGGATGAAATTGCCAAAGAAGTCATGACTTTAGCTGAAGAGCTTTAATCGACTTATTCAGGAATGCTGTCTCATCCCTTCCTTATTACTCTATATTCGCTAAAAACAGGCAGGAATCAGTTGAAGAAGCTTTGCTTCTGCTGCTTCCTGCCTTTTGTCGTCTTTACGGCCTGTAAATCTTAAAAATCCGATTCGCTTTCGGAATGGAAAATCGGAATGGAAACAAGGAAACCATTTACTCTATCTGAGAATCAGTCATTGTTCTGTTCCTGTACCATCATCATTATTTTATGCGGAGAAATCAGCACAATTGTTTGACTGCAGAGAGATTAACGCGTTTACTAAACATAATGACAGCCCACAGAAACATTCTCAAAACATGAATGTCCATGTGTGGAACATGAGTATCCGTAAAACAAGTGAAAGGAGGCTTTTTATGGCTTCTCTGAAAGATATCGCCGATCGGGTCGGCATTTCTAAAGCGACCGTTTCCCGAATTCTGAACGGAAAAGGTTCTTTTTCAAAAGACACTGTATATAAAGTCGAAAAGGCAGCACGTGAACTGAACTACCAGCTGCCGACTTCATCAGAAGATCCGGCTGATAATTCAAATACAATCGGTTTGATTCTGCCGTTGAATCATATCCCCTATTTTGGCGTTCTCACTGCTCAGATTGAGATGGCAGCTTTTGATTATGGCTGCTCTCTGGTTCTTTGCTCTTCCGCCTATGAGGCAATGAGTGAAACAGAATTTGCGGCATGGCTGAGAAAAAACCGAATTTCCGGTCTGCTGATTGGTCTGTTCCTCACTGATCCCCAGAAAATTATAGACCTTGGAATCCCAGCCGTGACCATTGGGCTTGAAATGTCGCCTGATATTCCAAGTGTCTGTGCTGATAACTTATCCGTAGGAAAAATTGCAGCCCGTCACCTGCTTAGCCGGAAATGCAAAAATCTGCTGTATCTTTCCAATAACCGTTCCGGATTAAAAAACGATCTCCGTTATAAAGGCTTTTATGAAGAACTCGAAAAGCATCACCAGATTGCCTGGCCCGCCATTCTTTCTGATGAAGCAACCGATTCGCGGGAGATTACCGAGATGATTACCAATATGTTAATGGAGCATCCGGAAGCAGATGGAATTTTTACAGAGTCAATGACCCTCGCCCTTGAATGTATTCGGATTCTTCAGGATCTTGGATATCAAGTTCCTGAAGAAATCAAAGTGGTCGGCTGCGGCAGTCCATACTTTTCGGTATATAGCGTACCTCGCCTGACACTCGTTCAGGAAAATACAAACCTGATCGCAAAAAAAGCAGTTTCAATGATTGTAGATCTGATGGAAGGGCGCCCCCTTACTCAGAAACATCTTTCTATCCCCGTATCTTTATCGATTCAGCAGACCTCCTGATTTGTCAGGAGGTCTTTTATTTAACCGTTTACTTGTTTAAGTAACTTCTGTTGACTAAACAGTTGACTATATTTGGTTAACGGTTTATTCTAAGAGCGTCAAAGGAAGGACGAAAAAAATAATAAAGAGGAAAAGATTATGTCAAACAAGTACGACGAACTGTCACAATCCATCATCGAACTGGTAGGCGGAAGTGATAATGTCACTCACCTGCTACACTGTGCCACCAGACTTCGCTTCAACCTGGCGGACTATGAAAAAGCTGATCTCGAAGGACTGAAAGCGTTGAAGGGAACCTTAGGCGCTCAGAAAGTCGGCGATCAGCTTCAAGTCATCATTGGACCAGATGTAGCCAACGTCTGTGATGCCATTCAGGCCAAGCTCCCCGCCTCAGCAGGTGCCAAATCAGCTGCCGCAGATCAAACTGCCCAGGATTCAGACAAAAAGCCATCAGGCAAGAAAAAAATCACATTCAAATCCATCGGCAGCGCAATTCTGGATGCTCTGTCCGGATGTCTGGGACCTGTCATTCCAGCAATCGTTGCCTGCGCCTTCTTCAAAATGATTCCGGCGATTTTTGGTCCGGATATGCTGAATCTGATCTCTCCAGAAAGCAGCCTGTATATCCTGTGCACATTTGTCGGTGATGCAGGATTCTACTTCTTCCCTGTTCTGGTCGGTTATACAGCGGCTAAAAAATTCGGTGTAACCCCTGTTCTGGGCATCCTGCTGGGATGCATCATGATGCATCCAACCCTGGTTTCCTTGGCAGATGAAGGTGTTCAGGGATTTACAGTATTTGGAATTCCATGTCTGATTCAGAACTATGGTTCTACCGTAATTCCAATCATTCTGAACGTCTGGGTAATGAGCTATATCGAAAAATTCTTCAACACGCATCTTCCAAGCTCCATTCGCAACGTATTTGCTCCTGCGTTTACAATCGCAGTCATGCTTCCAATTGCCCTTTGTGTTCTTGGCCCGCTCGGTTCTTATCTTGGCAACTATGTTGTTGGCTTCCTGCTTGGTCTTGGAAACTACGCTGGCTTCATCGCAACCGCTCTGATTGCTGCCCTCTATCCGCTTCTGATTATGACAGGTATGCATATGATGCTGATCGCTGCTCTTTTCCAGGTCTTCGCAACTGTTGGTTATGACGGTGTTGCTGCTCCTGCTTTAACAATTTCCGCATTTGCGGTTATGGGTACTGCTATTGGTGCCGCCATTGCCTTAAAAAACCGTGCCGAAAAAGCCGAAGCTGCCGAATTTGCGATTACCGCAATTGTTGCCGGAACCTCAGAACCAACTCTGTACGGAATCTGTGCTCGTTATAAATCCCCATTCCTTGGCCTGCTTGGAGGCGGATTTATCGGTGGTCTGTATTCCGGACTGACAAGCACCATTTCAGCAACACTTGTTCCTTCTACAAACCTCACCAGCCTGCTTTGCTTCACCGGCGCATCCAGCGCAAATTTAATCAACGGTGTCATCGCCAGCATTCTTGCTCTGGTCAGCTCTGCAGTCATCACCGCAATTGTCTTAAAACGTGATCAGCGCAAAGCAAAAGCTGCCGCTGCAAAATAAAAAGCCACGGCAGAATTCATAGCCAATCACCTGATGGTCAGACAAAAAACTGATCATCCTGTATCCAGTTCCTGACTTCCAGACATTCGTCAGCAGCAGATTTCCGAATCTCAGATTCTCTGCTTCGAATGTCTGGACTTTGCGGGATACTGACCATGATCCAGACCGGTCACATTCAGCACGATTACCCGATGCGATCTGATCAGAATCAGACGACCAAAACAATCAATAAGTAAATTAAACCAATAAGCAAACTAAACCAGAGGAAATCAATTATGATCTTCAAAACCATCCCTTTGTCCGAAACCGCCAGACTGGATGCCTACATTCAGGATCCGGCCATTACCTTTCAGACCTATATTGACCGCCCTGCTCTGATCATCTGTCCAGGCGGAGCGTACTTAATTCATGCAACCAAAGAAGCAGAACCTGTGGCTCTCCACTTTCTTGCCCATGGGTTCAACACCTTCGTCTTGCGCTATTCGGTTGCAACAGACCGTGAGCACCCTGAAAAAGGCGTAAATACAGATCTGCGCTATCCCCAGCCTTCTGTCGAGCTGCTCGAAGCCATTCACCTGATCAGAACAAACGCAAAAGAATGGCACGTTAAACCCGATTCCATCTATCTTGCCGGCTTTTCTGCCGGAGCCCATGTTGCGGCTACAGCAGGTCTTCGCTGGAATGATCCGTCTCTCACTGACCAGCTTTCTTTCATTCCAGAGGGTGGTGAGCTTCGAACATGCGGAATGGTGCTTGGCTATCCAATGCTTGCCGACAACCCAGAAGACTTCTGTTCCAATGTGCCAGCCGAAAACACCAATCTTGTTCGGAATGTTCTTTATGGAACATCCTCCCCATCGAAACAGCAGATTGGATCTGTTGACCTGAAAAACTTCATTGAACCAGAAACAGCAGTTCCTGCTTTTATCTGGCATTCAATTGATGATCCAGTTGTTGACAGTACAAAAAGTCTTGAGTTTATCAAAGCCATGAAACAGAAAGGAATTGTATGCGAATACCACCTGTTTTCTCATGGCGGTCATGGCCTGGGGCTGGCTGGTGAAGATTCTGCTCTTCGGTTATGGCCAGATCTTGCCCATGAATGGATGAAATCTCTGGAGGAATAACTATGAAACCTGAAGATCAAACAATTTTTGATTATCGCGCTTCTAAAGAAGCTCTGAATGCTCAGGCTGTCAGGAAAGGTCTCGATCTTTCTCACGAAGTTGGATCAGTAAACACCAAATGCGGCCCGGTTGAATTCATGATTTACCGCCCGCGTAATATTGATCAGAATATCGTTCTTCCTGCAATATTCAGTTTTCACGGCGGTGGATTTGTACTTGGCTATTATGAAGCCGATGGACCCTGCTGCCAGAAAATTGCCGACCTGACCCAATGTGCAGTCATCAACGTTGACTATCCGCTGGCCCCGGAACATAAGTTTCCAGCTCCAGTGAACTGCACTTATGATGCTCTCTGCCAGATTGTAAATCAGGCTTCAAAATACCATTTTGATCCAGGACAGATCATCGTGATGGGCTACAGTGCCGGAGGCTGTATGGCTGCGGATATGTGTCTGATCAATCGTGATCAAAAAAAGCTGAACATTTTCGGACAGATTCTGAATTATGCTCCTCTTCGACAGTCTATCTCAGAAGAAGACCGCATAGCTCTGGATCCTGATAAAGCCATCTCCCGAAATCGAATGCTTCAATATATCAGCTGGTATTTTGATGACCTCAATGATATGAAAGACCCTCTCGCCTCGCCAGCCGATGCGGATCTGTCTAGTCTGCCTGACGCTCTGGTCATCGGAGCCGAATATGATTCTCTAAGCCAGGAAGAAAAACTGTTCGCCGACAAAGCAAACAGCCAGAATACAAAAGCAGAGTTTATTCTGTATCCCCATGTCTGCCATGGCTTTACCCATGAAAACCTCAAAGAATATGATCAAAAAGCTGCAGAGCAGGCCTTCCTTGCCATGGCCGACTTTGTCAAAAATCACATTGGCCATTAACAGAACAAATTTCGTTTTGATCAATTGATCAACTAACTGTCTATTCAAAACGGGACAGTTAAGGCTGACTGATCCAGCTTCTCTGATCTCTGTTTTCCGTTTTTCATCTCATCTGGATCTCAGTCTTCAACTGAAGATCCAATCCGAAATTTTTACAATGATTATCCCCATCAGTCTTTTTCTGCTGAACTCCTCTGGCGCCCTCCAGAGGAGTTTTTTCTCTTCTAAGCCGATGATGTTAACGTTTACTGTTGATTTAAATTTTGTTTACTTGAACGTTGGTTATATTAGTTAACAGATTTACTCTACAGTTGTCAGATAGCTATGGGACATAAAAAGCCAGTATTTCGCTTCCTTGCATTTCAGCAAAAACTGGCTGCTCAAAACCCCGAAATGCGATACAGCAGTCAGGGACATGAAATTTTAATAGATGGGATTCAAAAAAGAAAACAGTGTCTTGCTAATGAACCGCCATCAGCAATACCAAAACAATAACTGGAAAAGAGGACAGGAAAATGAATCGAAGAGTCATTACCGCTTTAGTTGCAGGATCACTTTGTCTGCTTGCCGGATGTACAAGCAATGCTTCTAATCCTTCTAACACTTCAGCTTCAGAGAATACAGAAACTACCAAAACCAGTATCACCGCCGTCACTCCAATTGTTACAGGGTATGAATGGGGACCAGCAGTAAGCTCCGTAATCATCGAACTGGATGAGCCAGTTTCGAGTATTGACAGCTCAAAGGCGCCATTCGCACCAACCAGAATGAAAGAACCATTTCCAATGCTGTTCTAGTTGACGAAAGTGGAAAAGAAACAACCGATAAATCGCAATTTATCCGTTCAGACGCCAACGAACGTGAAACGTTTCATATTCACTTAAAAGAAAAACCCGAAGAATATTGGATTTCTCCTTTATTCTTCGGGTTTCATTTTGTCTGGCGACTTCCTATTTTCGCTTTTACACTATCGTCGGCGTTCAATGGCTTAACTTCTGTGTTCGAGATGGGAACAGGTGTGACCCATTGGCTAGCGTCACCATACTGGTTTGTCTTACGACTTAACCATCTTATCATGGATCTTTCAAAAACAAACACCAGCTTCGACATAACTTCCGTTTCAAACAGTTATGACTTCATTT
>CAJTLE010000008.1 GCA_910577085.1 uncultured Allobaculum sp.
GCGAAAAAGACAGTGTTGAGAAGTCGTTTGATGATCTGAAGAACCAGATGGATATGAAGCGGCTGCGCGTTCATAGTGAAGAGGCCATGAACGGCCGGATCTTTATCCAGTTTTTGACACTGATTCTGACTGTCTGGATTCGGCAGAAGCTTTCAGAAACGAAATGGGCTGATAAATACTCCTATAGGGAAATTATGAGCGAAATCAGTGAGTTGAAGAAAATCAGCGTAGAAGGAAAAAGAAAAGACCTGGCTTTTCAGACAACGAATCTGCAAAACCAGATTATAGAGTTATTCGGCCTTTGAGTCCGAACTCAGAGGCCACCTGTGTATAAAGTGGGGAATTTAGGATATAAAACCCATATCGCAATGACACAGGACCGGATTATTACAGCTGCTACTGTAACCTCAGGTGAAAAGCACGATGGAAAGCAGCTTCAGGAACTCGTTGAGAAGACACAGAAAGCTGGAATTGAAGTAGAAGCTGTTATTGGAGATGGAGCATATGCCGAAAAGGACAATCTGGAATACGGAAAAGAAAATGGAATCAAAATCGCAGCGAAACTGAGCGAAAACGTACTTCATGGCAGCCGCAAAGATGAATTTGAGTTTAATAAAGATGCGGGAATGTATGTCTGCCCGGCTGGACATATGGCAGTTCGTAAAGCACGTCAGGGTCAGAAGAAGAGTAAAAACGGAAGCAACACTCAGGTTACGACTTACTTCTTTGATGTAGAAAGATGTAAACACTGTCCGTTAAGGAATGGCTGCTACAAAGAGGGAGCCAAGTCCAAAAGCTATTCCGTAAAGATCAAAGATGATCTCCATACGGAACAGATGGACTACATGAAAACCGATGATTATAAAGAGAGGATGGCGCACCGCTACAAAATTGAAGCTAAAAACGCAGAGCTGAAACAGAACTACGGATTTGGTCAGGCCAGTGCTGCCGGAATAACCGGCATGACAATTCAGGCAGGTGGAACCATCTTCCTTGCGAACATGAAGCGAATTTTTAAACTTCAGGAAAAGCCCAGGGAGGAGTGCGCCCAAAATTCGGCTTCAAAGCCGGAAAAAGCGAATAGAAAGGGTTAAAAGACCCTGCATTTCGTGCTCAACGCTCCGTTTGAACAAGAAAATCGGCTAGAAATCACATTCATGTGATTTCTAGCCGATTTTTAACTAATCAACCGAATTCGGGCTTTTCGAAAAAGCTACTTTATCAGCAGCCTCTAAAAAGCCTCCTTGTTTTTTTGCGTTTTATGGATTGCGTTTTCCAGACTGCATTTCAATGGATTGAGTTTGTACTGACCGGTGTTGGAAACTGTTCGTTGACTGCTTTGAGTGATTTGAGAGTCAAAATCAGAAGGCTTCGATCACAGATCCAATCATCATCACCAACTTCGTCATGGACGGTCCCTGAGAATAAAATTCTTCTTCGTCATTTTCTGAATCTGCAGCGGCATCCGGCAGAGTCTGGACGTCTTCTGCTTTTTTAGCGTCAGCCAGAGCAGGGGCCCGGTAGGTATGGATACTCATATACCCCGGATGTTCGCAACTTTCAATGGGTCGGTTTTTCTCAATGTCGAGAGCTTCCAGTCCATTTTTAGAAAGCTCGTCCGCCCACTCATCAAGGGCCTGGGGTGTTGGGGCATATTCAATATTGATCAGAAGACCATCGGGTTTTAACAGCTGACGCGCTTTTTGGGCCATGGCTTTGGCTTTCTCTTTTCGCTGTTCTCTGGCAAAATCAGGATCGGTGTTCATTTTCTCAATATCCGTAAATCTTTTGTTCTTATCTTGACTGAGACGTTCCAGTGCCTCTATCTCATCTGGATCCATACCGTTCTCCTTTGCCTCCTGGATCGTAAAATCAATTATACTTTCTGCCACGGAATTCAGATCAATTCTTGGGGCAAACCAGGGCTGCTGCTGGCTTTCGATGAGGATGACGTCATAGGGACCTTCTTTTTCTTCACTTCCATCCATCAGATAATCCAGATTCTTCACGTTCAGTTCAGCCGAGGGAAGGTTAACGAAAAGGAGTTCTTCCAGACCTAGTTCCGCTGCAACATCCGCTTTTTCTTGCCCTTTCCAGAAAATTCTTGAGAAAGGCCGGTTGGCCGCCAGATAGCCTGCAGTGAGGTATCCATACTCACCTACGCAAAGAATTTTGCCATTGAGCAGCTGCTTATGTGAACTCAGCCATTCGAGATAAGGCTGCAGGATCGCCTTGACCTTTTCTCCATTGACTGAACAGAGCTCTTTTGAAAGATCAACGGAGGTATCCATAAACGAACGCACATCCTTCCATAATCTGAGATGGATCAAATCGCCATCAAGCATATGGTCGAGGGTTTCGTCATCCAATTCATCATCATCAAACAGGTAGTCATCATCCCATTCGTCTTCGATCATCGGATCCTCGAATTCGTCCACGTCTTTTTTGAGCAGTTCGAGAAGTTCTGAATCTTCCGTGCCTGGCAGATCGTCAAAAAGATCATCTGCTGTTTCTTTTTCGGAATTCTCAGCCGGCTTTTGATCTGGATGATCAGTTGAGTCGCCGTCGTGATCTTCTGGAAGGTGTATCTGCTCATGGTCAGGAAAATCTTCATCGCTATCACCAATCAGGGAGTGATGCAGATCCATGATCTCTAATCCCGATTCAAGTAAACGATCGTATTTAGAAAGGATTGGCTCATCGAAAGGATAGGGTTCATCTTTCTGAATATTCATTTTTTTCAAAAAGACCTGAACGGAAGATGGTTTTTTCTTTTTGCTTTTGGATTTCTTTGCCATAAATTTTCTCCTTCTTGATTTCTCTTTGTTTTTTTAGCTGGTTTCTATCAGGCTGCCGATTTGAAACAATCACCTGTATACCGAATACAAGCGCTTTCAGGTGCTCTTAGTATACCTTAGCGTGTCGGATCAAAGGTGATTTTTCAGGGACTGCGATGGATTCGATACGGAATGTTACGAATGATTGCAGGAGTCTTCTTTTTACAGTCAATCAAAAATGAAAATCTATCCTTCTCTGATTCTTCTCTGTCCAAGCAAAACACAAAGGACAGGAGCAGAAGAGCAAAGAAAGAAACCGCTCTTCAGACATGAATTTGACAAATTTACCATCTTTCTCCCAAACGCTGGGCACAACAATGCGAATTGAGCTATAATCACGACGAAAAAAGAAAACAGGGGAGCTTGTGGGACAGGCTGAGAGGAAGGTAAACCTTCGACCCTTAAACCTGATGCGGATAATGCCGACGGAGGAAGCAAAATATGCACGACGACAGAAGACGCCTCAGGGTTCTTCTGTTTTTTTGTTTCATCCACGAAGGATGCACGTGGCGGATTGAGGGCGAGCCCCCTGGATCTGTAGCTTTTGCGAGGGAGGCCATGTTCTGGTTTGAGAAAAGGCCATTGAGTCTTGACCGAAATTTTCGACGATGGCGTCGATGAAGGAGAACAGACAAATGAAACAGACAAACGTAAGAAAACTGGCCCAGGCTGCTTTGTTATGCGCGCTGGCCGTAGCGGGAAGCACTTTTTCCTTCCCAATTTTCGGATCACGTTGTGCGCCAATTCAGCATCTGGTCAATATTCTGGCCAGTGTCCTGCTTGGCCCGGGATGGAGTGTTGGCATTGCGTTTTGCGCAAGCCTGATCCGTGTCACCACTGGACTTGGCTCGCTGATGGCTTTTCCAGGCAGTATGTTTGGCGCTCTGCTTTCGGGACTTCTCTATCGCAGATTTAAGACTTTATCTTCCGCATTAATAGGCGAAGTTTTCGGAACCAGTGTTCTTGGCGGCCTTTGCGCCTATCCGGTTGCTGTATTCCTGATGGGACAGGATGCCGGGGCAATTGCATTTTATGCTTACGTCATCCCATTCCTCATTTCGACAGCAGCGGGTGCTGTGATTGCTTTTGTCGTCCTGATTGCACTTCAAAAAGCTGGTGTAATTGCCAGAGTACAGACGAGCCTTCAAAACTAAGAGTTGCAAGTCAGTAACAAGAATCCATGAGAAAAACAGGAATGAGAGAAAAGAAAGCGAATTGCAAAGAAAGAAGGGGCAGCCGTTATGTCATCCAGATCCAATCTTGAATTCCAGCATCCACTTACCCTTCAGCCTGCAGTTCTGCTCCGGAAACTCAAAGAAAACAATCCGCTGGTTCATACAATTACCAATGCGGTGAGCATCAATCTTTGTGCCAATGTTCTGCTGGCCATTGGGGCCAGACCGGTCATGGCTGAAGCCGTTGAAGAAACGGCTCAGATCAGTTCGGGCAGTGATGCTCTGGTCTTGAATTTAGGCCAGCTTTCCCAGTCCAAAAAGAGTGCAATGCTTGAAGCCGGTAAGGCCATGAATGCTCATGGCGGAATCATTGTTCTCGATCCATGTGGATGCGGGGGTTCTGATTTTCGCCGACAGTTTGCTTTAGAAGTCATTGAAACTTTGCATCCGGCTGTCATACGGGCCAATCATTCAGAACTGATGGCTCTTTTACATACTGACTATGTCAATGTCGGTGTGGATGCCAAAGAAGAAACCAGTGAGGATGTCTATGCTTCCAGTCCTCTTGCTTCCAATGCTGGTCAGAGTGATCTGGTCAGTGAACTTGAAGCCCTGGCCCGCAAGACATCTGCTGTCATTGAGTGCAGCGGCAAAACTGACTATGTAACCGATGGCGAGACGACCATCAAAATTGAAAACGGAACCCCGATGCTCTCTAAAGTCACGGGAACGGGTTGTGCATTGACGACAATCGTTGCTGCCATGGGAAGCGTGGCCAGAGATCAGATTCTGGAGGCCTGCGCCTGGGCAGTCATGAGCATGTCGATTTGCGGTGAACTGGCCAAATCCAGACTCCAGCCCGGACAGGGAAGCGGCAGCTTTGCGGTTGGTCTGCTCGATGCTTTGAGTACCCTGGAGCCTGACACTTTACAAAGCCTGGCGAAATACAAAATTGTTCAAACAAAATAAGCCGGCCAAACAAATTGTCCTGAATAAACTGCGGTCTGATTTTGATCCAAACCTGCATCCGATCAAAACCAGGCAGCCTCAGACACGTTGGATTTTAGGTATGGAGCAAAATGCGACCAGGTTGGAAATTTATGAATGCCTCCAATTTGAGTTCGCCCCAAAGTTGAAATGAATGAAACATACCCAACTCAAGGACAAAAAAGAGAAGAGAAAAAGAGAAGAACAAAGAAGGAAAACAAAACAGAAAATCAGAGAACAAGAAATGAAAAGGAGGAACGGCAGTCTGTCAAAAAGCAGATCGATTTCAAGATCGACTACTGATCTGCCGCAAAAACGAATGCGAATTTTACCGGAAAACTTAAAGCTTTACGCTCTGACTGATCCCAATGCCCATCCCGAACTCAGCCTCGGCGAGCAGGTCGAACAGGCCATTGCGGGTGGAGCCACCTGCATTCAGCTCAGAGAAAAAGATCAGGATCGAGAGACCTTTTTAAACGCAGCCAGAGAACTGGTTAAAGTCTGCAACAAGCATCATGTCCCCTTGATCATCAATGATGATCTCGATATCGCACTGGAAGTCCATGCGGATGGCGTTCATCTCGGTCAGGATGATCTTGACTTAAAAACCGCCCGCCAAAAAGCCGGCGATCTGATCATCGGCATTTCCGCCCATTCGGTGGACGAAGCCGTGCAGGCCTGGAAAGATGGCGCGGATTATCTGGGAAGCGGTGCATTATTTGCCACTTCATCCAAATCTGATGTCTCCACACTGCCCGTTGAGACATTCAAAGCCATCTGCAAATCCGTCCCAATTCCTGTCGTTGGAATTGGCGGCGTGGATCTGGATACCCTGCCAGCCCTGGAAAAGACCGGCATGGCTGGACCGGCAATTATTCATGGCATTTTTGGCCAGCCGGATATTACCAGAGCCTGCCAGAATCTGATCGCAAAACTCGATGAAATGGACCTGCAGGCTGATTAAAGCCTGAAGATCGAAGTTTTGCAGGCAAAACAGGAAAACACGCTAAAGAATATGCGGTCGATCACAGACGATCAGACCGCCTTTAGAAGAAGCATTACCCGGCATCGGGCAACTGAACAAGGATTCATTTTCGCCTTATCGATACCTTATTGATAGATACCTTATCGATAAAGGATATGGCGAATGATCAGCGGTTCATTGAGGGCACCGCCTTGAATCGCTTTATAAAAATGATGCAGAACATGGAGGAAAAATATGTTTAAAGCATTAACAATCGCTGGATCAGATTCCAGCGGAGGCGCTGGTGTACAGGCAGATTTAAAGACAATGCTTGCCAACGGCGTTTACGGAATGAGTGCGTTTGCCGCACTGACCGCCCAGAATACAACGGGCGTTCGCAGTATTTATCCGGTAAGTCCAGAATTTCTGGCGGATCAGATCGATATGGTTTTCGAAGACATCCGCCCGGATGCAGTCAAGATCGGGATGGTTTCCAGCAAACCTTTAATCGAAACCATTGCTGATCGACTCAAATATCACAAAGCCGAAAACATCGTGCTTGACCCCGTTATGGCAGCAACCAGCGGATCGCTGCTGATTGAACAGGATGCAATTGAAACTTTACAAAATGAACTATTCCCGCTGGCCAGTCTTATAACCCCGAACATTCCTGAATCTGAAATTCTCTGCGGCTTTTCCATTACCAATGAAGCCGAGATGGAAAAAGCAGCCAGAGCCATTTATGATCGCTGGCATACGCCTGTCTTAGTCAAAGGCGGCCATGCGATTAACGATGCCAACGACCTGCTGTTTGATGGCGAAAACCTGCACTGGTTTGAAGGACGCCGGATTGACAATGACAACACCCATGGAACCGGCTGCACGCTTTCGAGTGCGATTGCATCCAACCTGGCCAAAGGCTACAGCCTGGAACAATCGATTCAGCGGGCCAAAGATTATCTCTCTGGCGCTCTGGAAGCGGGTCTGGATCTTGGACGATCCCATGGACCAGTTGACCATGGTTTTGAACTGACTGGCACCTATGCCGCTCGCAATCGGGAGGATGCATGAAAAAGTCGTACGAACATGCACTGCTCTGGTTTGGAGCGGGTCTTTCGATCGCCGAAATCCTGACGGGAATGTCTCTGGCACCCCTTGGCTTTGGCCGGGGCATGGCTGCCATTCTCCTTGGTCATCTGGTTGGCTGCTTTCTGTTGTTTCTGGCTGGTGTCATTGGTGGCAGCCGGCGTAAAAGTGCCATGGAAAGTGTCCGCTCGAGTTTTGGAAGCAAGGGAAGTCTGCTGTTTTCCTTTTTGAATATTGTTCAGCTGGCTGGATGGACTGCCATCATGATTTACGATGGCGCCCTGGCTGCGCAGGGAATCTTTCCGGTTTCCAATGCGGTGTACTGCCTGATTATTGGCGGATTGATTCTGCTCTGGATTGCGATTGGTCTGCAAAATCTTGGCAAATTAAATACCGTTGCGATTACAGCGCTTTTGCTTTTGACGGTTGTCCTGAGTTTTGTCATTGCCCGCAATCCGGCTCCTGAAATTTCCGCTGGTGAAGTGCTGTCTTTTGGCGCTGGCGTTGAGCTTTCGATTGCTATGCCGCTTTCCTGGCTGCCCTTAATCAGTGACTATACCCAGGAAGCTGATCATCCAGTCAAAGCCAGTGCGGTCAGTGCCATCAGCTATGGCCTGATCAGTATCTGGATGTATGCGATCGGTCTTGCGGCTGCCGTCTTTACCCGCCAGTACGATATCGACCAGATCATTCTCAAAGCCGGCCTGGGTGTGATTGGTCTGATCATCATCGTGTTCTCAACCGTTACGACAACCTTCCTGGACGCGTATTCAGCTGGTGTTTCTGCCAATGCGATGACAAGCAAACTGGATGTCAAAAAGTCCGCTCTGCTTGTTGGCGTGGCCGGTATGGTTTGTGCCATCTGCTTTCCGATTACGGATATCACCGACTTCCTGTATCTGATCGGTTCGGTCTTTGCCCCGATGATTGCCATTCAGATTGCAGATTTCTTCATCCTGAAAACCGATGCATCCAAAGAAAGTTTTTGCTGGAAAAACCTGATTCTCTGGCTGATCGGCTTTATTGCCTATCGCGTCTTAATGCATGTCGATACCCCGTTAGGTTCGACGATTCCGGATATGGCCCTGACCATTGTGCTCTGTCTGGCCTTTGCCAAAGTCTGGAAACCACAGACAGAGACAGATTCTGATACCAAATTTGCGCATTCGACTTCTTCTAACAACTGATTCTGATTTCTGTTTTTGAACTTTTCGCCTTCTGGTTTTGGGAATGGATCCCCAAACCGGAAGGCGTTTTTCTTTTCTGTCAGGATGGAATCCGTGATGAAAAGCAAAGCGTTTTGAGCGGTTCCAATTGTCCGGACAACGAAAAAAGCCAGCCATGACAGGCTGACTTGAAATTCAGAAAGCAGTTGAAACGAGTAGGAACGAGTATTGGGGATCAGGCCGTATGGGAAGAAGAGTCTTGAGGCACTTCTTGGTCTTCTACGCTTTCGTCATCGTCTACAATCGAGGCCGAATCAGAAATGACCATATGCCGGTCCTTGAGCTGAAGCGCTGTCAGATCTTTGAGACCTTCATAAATGAGCGCAAAGACAGGCACTCCAAGAAACATCCCAATCACTCCAAACAGAGCGCCGCCAACGGAAACGGAGAACAGAATCCAGAATCCCGAGATGCCCAGTTTGTCACCCAAAATCAATGGCTTGAGTACATTGCCATCGACTTGCTGAACAATCAGGATGAAGACCGCAAAGATCAAAGCATCCATCGGATTGATGAGAAATAAGAGCAGGCCGACTGGAATCGCGCCCAGAAATGGGCCAAAAACGGGAATGATGTTGGTAATCCCGATGATCAGACCAATCATTGGGGTGTAGGGAAAGCCAAACAGGGTACAGCCAAACCAGGCGATAAAGCCGACAATCACGGAGTCCATGATATTGCCGACAATATACTGCTGGAAAATATTTTTGACATCCATCATATAAATCTGTAAGAAGTTGGCGTTTTTGCGGCCCAGAAAGGCATAGCTCATGACTTTTCCGGCATGGAGAAGTTTTTCCTTATCCATAATCATATAGACGGCAGCCGCAATCGCGATAAACAGATTGGCTGCCCAGTGGATGACATTCATGGAGTAGGACATCACTTTGGTCATGGAAGACTGCACATAGTTTCGAAGCATGCCGGCAAGATCCAGGCTTTGCAGGTACGTGACGATTGCTGAAACATCAAGGTTGTACTTCACCGCGATCTTCTCGAGGTTGACTTCAAAAGCCCTTGAATATCCTGAGAAATTGGAAACAAATACCCGTACGGAATCAAGCAGTGATGGAATCATGACCCAGAAGGTAAAGATAATAAACAGAATAAACAGGATGACGACGATCAGAATCGACAGCGACCGGGCCTTTTTTTCCAGAACCCCAAAGCTCATCAGCCGGTTGGAAATCCAGTTGACCGGCCCGTCCAGTAAAAAGGCCAGCCCGAATCCGATCAGAAATGGTGCAAGTAAAGAAACGACAGTTCCCAGAAAGTGGATCAGATCATTGACCCGTGTCAGAATCAGAAAAGCGATAATTCCGATGATCAGCGAAGTCGAGTAAATAAAGATCTTACGCTGAACGGGATTTTTTAAATCAAATTTCATGTTTTAACCCCTTGTTTCTTTGTTGATCCTTCCAGGACTGTCACTTGACAAGTCCGTTTGAAAAAGGCTCAAATAGTCCTATGGACACAATTATTTCCGGAACAATTTCCGTTAAAGCAGTTCTTGAATGCCATAAACGCAAGGCCTTTGAACTGCTGGTAAACCCTAAAAAACGATCGAAAGACATTGGCTATCTGATTGCCATTGCCAAAAAGCAGGGCGTTCCCGTTACCATGTCTTCCAAAGAAGAAATGGACGCCTTAGCACCCGCCAATGGCGGCGTCATTCTTCGAACTGAAAGCCGCGAACTGCCTTCTTTAGAAGACGATATCCCTTTGAATGGACTTGTCGTCTATGTCAGCGGGGTAGAAGACCCGTATAATCTTGGCAGCATCGCCCGTTCGCTTTATGCAGCCGGGGCTTCGCTGATGATTATTCAGAAGCGTGACTGGTCGAGTGCTACATCAATTCTGCTTCGCTCTTCAGCCGGCGCGTGGGAAAGATTACCCATCGTGACGATTGAAAAAGACGAACAGCTCATCCGCGCCGCCGAGATTCACAACCGGCAGATTTATGCGGCCGCCAGAGATGATGGGGCCGTCAGCCTGTTTGATACCACCTTACCAGAGGATGTACTGCTTGCGATTGGTGGTGCCATGCGGGGATTGAGTTCACGCATTCTGTATGCTTCAGATCATCATATTTATATTCCGTATGGACGCGAATTCCGCAACGCGCTCGACAGTGTCAGCGCCGCAGCCGTTTTTGGCTTTGCCTGGACGCGTGAATATGGAATTGACCCTTTGCATGTATCGAGTGTAAAGGAAAGTGAGTAAGATCAAAATACCAGAACTGAAAGATTTTAAAAATGACATAAAGATTCGCTTAAATCACGCAAGGCTCCCATACCTTACGGCAAGATACAGAAACAAGATATAGAAATGAGAAAGTAAAATTACAGAAGTAAGTCATAGGCCAATCCAGAAAAGGATAAAGCTGGAAGTCTTGTCAGATCAGCAGATCGAGTCATTAAAATCGAAACGAAATCCGTCAACAAGTCTGTAAGCAAGAAACAGAAATGGTCAGCCGTGAACGCAGGCAGATCTGAAGGACAGACAGAAAAGACGAACAAGAAAGACAAGCAAGAAAGAGAGGAACTTCACTATGGAAATGAATCGTGATCAGTTAGTTGAAATGGCCGTCAATGCCAGTGTGGACCATCCTGCAAGCCCAAAATACCGCGGCGGGTATGATGGCCGGGCCCGCATTACCATTGCGGTTGGCGGCATTACCTATTCGCATGCGATCGGCGATAAATGCATGAATCTTGCCGGTGACCATGTCGAACCTGGTGTTTCCATGGCCAACTCGGACAGTGCCAAAAATGCAGCCGTGCAGACTTTCTCCTGCATCGGCAACCCGGTCACCTGCATTTCCGGTCCGGCCAAAGGCGCAAAAGGCCGTGTAACCGGAACTCATGGCGGTATTGAGCATTGCATGGCGTATTTCGATAAAGAAGACCTGGATAAAATGGAAGGAACTGAAAACTTCCTGATCCGTACTCTTGGACAGGGTCTGAAAACACCGGAAGCCCCAGATGTGTTCTGGATGAATATCGATCCAAATCTGCTGGAAGCCATGGATCTTGAAATCGACGAAGAAGGCAATGTGCACTTCCCGGTTGTGACCGTCATTCCAGCATTCTTAATGGGCAGTGGTCTTGGTTCTTCAACCATGATGTCTGGCGATTATGACATCATGACGCAGGATCCAGAAGCCAATGAACAGTTTGGTCTGAATGATCTGCGCTTTGGTGATTTTGTCGCTGTACTCGATCATGACAGCACTTATGGTCCGCATTACAAAAAAGGTGCCGTCACCATTGGTGTCGTTGTTCATTCTGACTCCTTTACTTCCGGCCATGGTCCTGGTCTGACTGTTATTGCCACCAGCAAAGATGGCAAGATCATTCCGTACAAAGATCCGGATGCAAACCTGAAACCTTACTTTGAAAAAATGGAGTCTGAAGCCTAGGATGTACGACTATGAAGTCATGGTCGAACATCCGACCATTGCTCTGTCGCGCACTTTTACGTATACCTCTTCGAAACCCGTCCAGCCTGGCTGCCGGGTTTTCGTTCCTTTTGGCCGCCAGAAACTGACCGGACTGGTCATTAAACCGGCCGAAAACCCCGATACGCCCCGCGATAAGATCAAGGAAATTCTCAAGGTATTAGATGATCGGCCGGTTCTGGATGCCGAACAGATGGATCTGGCCGCCAAACTGGCCTATCAGACGGTTTCGCCAATGATGGCGATGATTCATGTCATGCTGCCTAACGCCCTGGATGCCCGCACTGCCAAGCCTGAATTTGCCTATGAATTCTGGGTTCGCAAGGTAGAGCAGGAGGATCAGAGCGGCCAGCCAGTCCTGATTCATGGACAGGAAGCCGATCAAAGAGTTGAGCAGACGCAGACAAATCAACCGTCTTCTAGCAGCAAGAAAAAACTGACCCCTTTGCTGGAAGAAACCCTGCAGGCGATGCCTGGTGAGATGACCTTGAAAGCGGCCAAGGAGCAGTTTTCGGACTATCGGATCAACAGTCTGGTCAAACAGGGATTTCTGATTAAGGAAAAACGGATCATCAACCATGGAACCCTCCCGCACCGCACCCAACAGCCCTGGCCAGAGCTCAACACCTACCAGAAAAAGGCTCTGGAGGACATCCGTCAGGCAAAACAGCAGGTTGTCCTGCTGCATGGGGTAACGGGCTCCGGCAAAACCGAAGTCTTTTTCCATCTGGCCAAAGACGCCCTCGATCAGGGAAAACAGGTGCTCATTCTCGTGCCGGAAATCTCCCTGACCCCAATGATGGAAGAGCGCATTGCCTCACGATTTGATGTCGACGTCTATGCCTGCCACTCCCGGCTTTCGGATTCCGAAATGGTCTCGGTCTGGAAAAATCTCGAACAGGCCGGTCCCTGCATTGTCATCGGTACCCGCAAATCCGTCTTTCTACCCTTAAGAAATCTGGGTCTGATCATCATGGATGAAGAACATGACACCAGCTATAAGCAGGATAAAGCGCCGCGCTATCATGCAAGAGATGCCGCCCTGCTTCGTGCTCAGGCCCATGACTGCAAGCTTCTGTTAGCTTCCGCCACCCCAAGTCTTGACAGCTATGCCCGAGCGATGAAAGGAGTCTATGGCCTGGCCGAAATTCCGGTGCGAGCCAGTGGTCATGATGCCAGAATCCGGCTGGTGGATCTCAAACGGGCGCAGACGTACTGCAACTATTCCTCCGACCTGATTCAGGGCATCACCAAACGCCTGGCTTTAGAACAGAAATCCATGATCCTTCTCAACCGCCGCGGGTATCTGCCTACGGTGCGTTGTCAGGCCTGTCATGAATTTTTACGCTGCTCGGAATGCAATGTCCCACTCTCTTATCACAAAGGCGAACATGCCCTGGTCTGCCATGTATGCGGCAAGCGCTATCCGATGGTCGATACCTGTCCATATTGCGGATCGGGACCGCTCAGCCATACCGGGCAGGGAACCGAACGGCTGGAAGAAGAAAGTGCGGCTCTGTTTCCAAATGCCAAAATCGTGCGGATGGACCACGACACCACCCGAACCAAAGGCGCGCATGGAAGACTGTTGGCTGAGTTTGCGCAAAATGGGGATATTTTGATGGGGACGCAGATGATTGCCAAAGGACTCGACTATCATGACATTACCTTGTGCGGTATTCTCTCGATCGACTCTATCCTCTCCCGTCCGGATTATCTGGCCAGTGAGCGCGCCTATCAGCTTGCCGAACAGGCAGCCGGCCGTTCGGGCAGAGGCGATAAGCCTGGAGAGGTCATCATTCAGACTTTCAATCCGGATCACTTTGTTTTGCAGTGCATCCTCAGACATGCCTATAAAGCCTTTTTCAAGCGCGAGATGAGTTTTCGTCATGCGGGCAACTATCCGCCCTATGTCTATCTGGCCACTCTGATCATCCGTCATGAAGATCCTGAGCGGGCGTATGCCAAGGCGCTCGAAGTCAAGGCTGCTCTGGAACGGGAAAATCTGGAAGTGCTTGGTCCGGCTGAAATTACGCTTCGGGCCAGACAGAGCCGGTATCGTCTGATCATTAAATCCAAAGAGGATGGGCATCTGATCGACGCTTTGTGGAAATGCGCTTTATGGTTTGAAAAGAATGCATCAAAATGCCGGATGGACATTAACGTTCATCCGATGAATCTGGAGGAATAATATGAGCAGTGTGCGGGAATGGGTCTTTAAAGCCCTGGTCGATGTGATTCGACATGATCAGTATTCCAATCTGTATCTGAAAAAACATCTGCAGGAAGTCGATGAAAAGGACCGGAATCTGGCAACCAACATCTTTTATGGCACCTTGCAGAATTATGCGCTGTGTGAACATGCGTGGAGCCGGTTTACCGATGGTAAGGTCGAAGCCAAAACGGGTATTCTGATGACCATGTCCTGTTATCAGCTGCTCTTTTTAAAACGCGTTCCGGCTTATGCGGTGATTGATGATGCCAACCGGATTGCAGCGCGTTATCTCAAAGGCCAGCGCGGCCTGGTCAATGCGGTGCTGCGCAAGGTCGTTGACAACCCAATTGAATACCCGAGCGATCCGGTGAAGTCTCTGGCCCTGACCACGTCACTTCCAGAGTGGCTGATCCGCCTTTGGATCAAGCAGTATTCACCGCAGCAGGCCTTCAAGTTTGCGAAAGCTTCGAATATGACGCTGCCCGTTGTCGTCCGTGTCAATCCGCTTCGCTGTTCCATTGAAGACGCACTGAAATGTCCAAGACTGCAGGAGCGTCCGGATTCGAAAGAAACGGGTCTGTTTAACTATACCGGCACTCAGTTTGGCAAGGACTGGCTGTATCTGGAAGGCAAAATCTCCGCCCAGGATCCCGGCAGTTATGAAATTGCAAAGTGGGCGGATGTCAAACCTGGCGATACCGTTCTTGATCTTTGTGCCGCGCCCGGAACGAAAACGATGGCCATGGCCGAAATGAGCGGCGGTAAAGCCCAGATTATCGCGCAGGATTTGCATGAACACCGTGTGGAACTCATTGAACAGGATGCCAGAAGACTCGGCTTTGATGATGTCATCGCCCGCCAGCAGGACTCCACTCAGGTTTCCAATCCGCCTGAACAGTTTGATGTCGTGCTTTGCGATGTGCCGTGCAGCGGATTTGGCATTCTCTCGCGCAAACCGGATCTGAAACTGCGCCTGAGTCCGGCCAATATTGACTCCCTGTTGCCTGTCCAGAAAGAACTGCTCGAAGCGGGAGCCATGCAGACCAAACCTGGCGGCACGCTGATTTACTCGACCTGTACGCTCGATAAAAAAGAAAATGAAAAGCAGGTTGAGGCCTTTTTGGAAACGCATCCTGATTTTGAAATGGTTAAGGAAGAAACCATTGAACCCAGCGAGGCAAACGGCGGCTTTTATCTGTGCAAACTGATTCGCAAGTCCCAGACTGAACCTCAGGGCTCAGAACAGGAAGCCGTTCAGGAAACGGAACAGGCATAGAAAACAGCCATACAAAACGGACAAAAACCATAACAAGCTAAAACCAGAACAAAGACAGAGAGAATAAGTCAGCTGACTCTCTTCAAGGTGCAGATCCTCAGGTTCTGTGCCTTTTTACTTGGAAGGCACAATGCTTTCGAGAATTCGAATTTCACCCCAAAAGCCCGGTTGGAATCTTGGCTGGTGGCTCAATTGGAAAATAAGGCAAATTTGACTAAACTGAAGGCAATGATACGCAATCCAGATTCTTCTGGCCGTAATTTAAGGAGACAAGCAATAACTATGAAAAGTATTTACGATATGAGCTACAAGCAGATGGAAGAGTGGTGTGAATCCAAAGGGTGGAAGAAATTCCGCACCCAGCAGATTTTTGCGTGGTTATACAAGGAAAGAGTCTATGACTTTGATCTGATGACCAACCTGTCCAAGGAAACCCGTGAAGAACTGAAAAAGGATTTCACATTCAACCCCCTCGAACTCGTCCGCAAACAGGTTGCCAGCGATGGCACGACGAAATTTCTGTTCCGGACGGCCGATGGTGCCCTGCTTGAAAGTGTGCTGATGATTTTTGATTATGGCAATTCGATCTGTGTCTCCAGCCAGGTTGGATGCAATATGGGCTGCACGTTCTGTGCTTCGGGTCTGACCAAAAAACAAAGAGATCTGACCAGCGGTGAAATGATGGGTCAGGTCATGCATGTTCAGGCAGAACTCGACAAAAAAGGCGAACGTCTCAGTCACATCGTCGTCATGGGAACCGGTGAGCCCTTTGATAACTATGACAACGTCATGAATTTTCTGTTCACGGCCAATCATGACCGCGGGCTTGCCATTGGCAGCCGTCACATTACCATTTCGACATCCGGCATTGTGCCAAGAATCAAGCAGTTTGCGGATGGCCACTATCAGTACAACCTGGCCATTTCGCTGCATGCGCCAAATGACAAACTGCGCTCGCAGATTATGCCAATTGACAGAGCCTATCCGCTCGATCAGCTGATGGATGCAGTGGCTTACTACTCCAAAGAAAACAACCGCAAACTGACTTTTGAGTACATCCTGCTCAAAGGCGTCAACGATTCGGCTGAGCATGCGCATGAACTCGCCCGTCTTTTACGGCCATACACCTGCTATGTCAACCTGATTCCATATAACAGCGTCGATGAACACGGCTATAAACCTGTCACCCGTGCCGAAGCGATGAAGTTCTATGACATCCTGAAAAAAGAGCAGATTCAGGTCACCATCCGTAAAGAACATGGTTCAGATATTGATGCGGCCTGTGGTCAGCTGCGCATTAAAGAACTGCGCAAGGAAAAAGAACGCAAACAGGCAAAAGCTCTGCAGATTCAACAGGATCAGAAAAGCAAGCCAAGCTTCAAAGCAGCGATGGTCGATGGCACGGCTAATGTCTATGACGATGCCTATGGGGCCAATGAAATGCCAGACCCAGACAAGGAATAACAAGAAATAACAAGAAATAACAAGAAATAACAAGAAATAACAAGAAATAACAAGAAAGAACAAGAAAGAACAAGAAAGAACAGGAAGAATCACTCTGTTCTATCAACGCTTTGCCTGCAGTGACGCAGCCCGAATTCCAGTCGGCGCGAGTCCGGGTAAGGCGTTTCAATCCTGTCATTTTTTAAAGGAATGCCTGTAACTGCCTGCTCCTGCCGGTTCTGGTATGGAAATCAATGGCTCAATCGGGCAAAGTAAGAGGAATAAGATGTAACCACAAACCATCTGACCCACGGAAGAGAGCTGTATCCAGCAAAGGTCCGTCCTGGTCTGAGGTGGTGGCAGATGGAGGGAAGGAAAGAAATATGATTGATGTCTTTGGAGCCAGCGATGTCGGCAAAACCAGGGAACTGAATGAAGACAGTTTTCTGATTCAGGAAAATGAACATGGCGACCAGCTGCTGCTGGTGTGTGATGGAATCGGTGGTGCGGCCAGCGGCGAAGTGGCCAGCGCCATGGTCTGTCAGATTGCTTCGGAAATGTTCGAAAAAGCCCCAGTCTTTACCAAGGACTATCAGGTGGACGAATGGATCCGCAAAACCATGAACAAGGCCAATGATTCGATTTATGCCAAATCCATGTGGACGCGCAAAAATCGCGGTATGGGGACAACCGTTGCCGGCTGTCTGATCTGTGAGCATGGAACGTATATTTTCAATGCGGGCGATTCCCGCGTTTATGCGCTGTATTCGGATGGCCTGATTCAGATGAGCGAAGACCACTCCTATGTGCAGAGTCTGGTCAATGAAAATAAAATTACGGCCAAAGAAGCACGCAATCATGAAAAACGAAGCGCCCTGACCAATGCCATCGGGGTATGGCGGGCTTTCCGTCTGGATGTCAACAAGATCAAATCCAATTACAAAGCCTTGTTGATTTCCTCAGATGGTCTGCATGGCTACGTGGCGGAAAATAAAATCAGCCGGGTTCTCGAATCCAGCCTGTCGATCCGTCAGAAAACCGGTCTGCTCATTGAGCTGGCCGATCAGGCTGGAGGTCTGGATAACTGCACGGTCATTGTGAGCGGACCGGGCTACGACTATGCAGGATAAGATTGCCAATCGCTATGCGACCAAGCGTCTGATCGGGCAGGGCGGTATGGCAGATGTGTATCTTGCCTATGATGAGATCATGGGCCGCGATGTGGCCATCAAAGTGCTGCGAACCAAACTGGCCAACGATCCCCAGACTCTGGTTCGCTTTATCCGCGAAGCGTCAGCCGCGCGGAAACTCTCCCATCCAAATGTCGTCGAAATTTACGATGTCGGCGAAAGCGGCGATCTGCACTACATCGTCATGGAATACATCAACGGGATGACGCTCAAAGAGCTGATCTCGCGCACCGGACCGGTTCCGGCCGTCCAGGCGGTGGAGATCATGAAAAAGCTGACCTCAGCGGTCATTGAAGCCCACAGCCGGAATATTATTCACCGCGATATCAAACCGCAAAACGTTCTGGTCTCCAAAAGCGGCGATCTGAAAATTGCTGACTTTGGCATTGCGCTGGCGGCTGATTCGGTCACTCTGACCCGCAACAATGCGGTCATGGGTTCTTCGCATTATCTGGCCCCGGAATCGGCCGCCGGTTTGATTCCTGATTTTCGGGTGGATATTTATTCCCTTGGAATCGTCTTTTTTGAACTGCTGACGGGCTCTGTGCCCTTTACCGGCCCCAATCCGGCAGCCATTGCCCTCAAACATATGCAGGACCCTCTGCCGGCGATACGCCCTTATAACAAGACCGTCAGCCAGGCGGTCGAAAACGTCGTCATCAAGGCGGCAGCTAAAAACCCGGCTGAACGCTATCAGAGTGCCACCGAGCTGATGGATGCCATTGAGCACTGCCTTGATCCCGATAAGCAGAATGAACCCCCGCTTGAGCTGGAAACCAAAGCGTTGCAGCTGCCAACCCGCAAGGATGGCTACATTACCGAACTCGATCTGACCCCGACTAACCAGAAACCACTCAGTCATGTCGAAGTGGTTCACCACCGCTTTTCATGGCGGATGATCATTCTGTCGGCCTGCATTGCCGTGCTTGCCTGCGGACTGGCCGGCTATCTGTTGATTTCGACCGGCATCACTCCGATTGATGGCTGGTTTGGCTGGCATCAGGTGCCGGCAACAGAAGGATTGAGTGTGGACGAGGCCCTCCACAAGCTCAACCACTCCGGGATTTCGACCGATATGATTCAAGTCGAACAGGTGGCCAACGACCAATATGATTCTGGTCTTGCCACGAGTACGAGTGTGCCGGCCGGAGGCTTCATTCAGGAAGGCAATCAGCTTGTTTTGAAAGTATCCAAAGGACCAACGTTCCTGGTTGGCGATTACTCTGGTCAGTATCTTGACGATGTCAAGCAGATGTTTGACGAGCAGGGGATCAATATGGAGATCCACGTCGTTGAGCAGGGAAATGCGACGGTCAATCCGGGGGTGATCCTTTCGCAACGAGGCCTGGAGCCCGGTCAGCGAATTGATCCGGCCAGTGCGCAGACCATTGAGTTTGTCGTGTCCACCTATCCGACCATGGTCATTGATGAATCCTACATCGGCATGGATGTGGAAAAGGCCAAAGAGGATCTCAATAACAAAGGCATGGCCGTCATTACCAAAGAAATTTACGGCTCCGATCAGGTCATTGATATCGACCCGCCGGTCGGAACGTTATATACGCAAGAAGGGAGCGACAGCGTGATTACGCTGTACCATTAATTCATGGAACAAGGAAGAATCATCAAAGTTATTTCCAATCAATATACGATTTATTCCAATGGCGAACTGCTCGTGGCCAAACCCCGCGGCAAAATGCGCAAAGGCCAGACGCCCTATGTCGGCGATCTGGTAAATTTTGAAAGAATTGAAGACAGCGTCCGTATTGACTCCATTCTGCCTAGAAGCAATAAGCTTTTACGACCCACCGTCTGCAATGTCGATCAGGCTTTGATCGTAACCAGCCTGAAAGACCCGGATTTTTCCGAACACCTGCTCAACCGGCTGATCTTTCTGGTTGTGCTTTGCGACGTGGAACCGGTCATCTGTATTACCAAATCCGATCTGGTCGACAAGGAAGAATTTGAACGCATTGATCATATTCTCGACTGGTATCGCAAAGCCGGATACCGGATTTTCTTCTCCCATCCAGGTTCCGACGACGAACAGCTCAAAGAACTGCTCGATGGCAAGATCAGTGTGCTTTGCGGGCAGTCGGGTGCCGGAAAGAGCTCCCTGCTTAACCGCCTCGATCCATCCTTTAAACTGCACACCCAGGAAATTTCCAAGGCATTAGGCCGTGGCAAGCATACGACCCGCCATTGTGAACTCCATCCAGTGGCCAATGGTCTGGTGGCCGATACCCCCGGCTTTTCCTCGCTCGATTTTTCCCGGATGGATGTCTCCAACCTCGATAAACGGCTGCCTGATTTTGCCAAGGCAATTGAAGAGGGCTGTCGGTTTGCGGACTGTATTCATGTGGATGAACCGGACTGCGCCATTAAGGCGGGTGTAGCCAGCCATGAAATCAACCCAGTGCTTTACGAAGACTATGCCCAGCTTCGCAAAGAAGCCAAAACCTGGAAACAGTATTAATACAGCCTGGCCAGTTTTCCCCAGTCTTTCAATGAGAGAATCCAAATGAGGGAAAGGGAAAACAGAACCAGAACAGCACACCACGAAACAAAGACTCACAAAAACAGACTCACAAACAAAAAAAGAGAAATCCACGACTACGACTGATGACCATCAAGCCGAAAATGGATTTCTCTGTCTGGTTTTTAACTCAAATTGACTTCATCTTTTGGGATGGGGTCTCTTTTTTTTGGAAAAGTAACCGTTTGTTTGCGAAAATTGAAGGAATTTTTCATATATTGGTCACATATAGGCCACAATATGGATATTAAGCAGATTCTGTGATAAATTGGGTGCCATTTCAGAAAATAGAAGGGCGAAGATCTTTGCTTCTTCAACGATTCTGAAGCTTGAAACTCCCGCTTTATTCCCCCATTAAGCCGAAAGCCGCCTGTGTGCGCTTTCCAGAAAGGATACAACTCAGGAAATATGCCAGAACTTATTATTGCTCCTTCTGTTCTGTCCATGGACTACACCAAAATGGACCAGCAGCTTCGTGATCTTGAAAACTCAAAAGCAAAGTGGATTCACTATGACGTAATGGATGGCCACTTTGTTCCAAACCTCTCGTTTGGACCAGATATTCTCAAACAGTTTCGCAAATCGACGGATCTGTTTCTCGATGTGCATCTGATGGTCACTGACCCAGCTTTCTTTGCGCCAGTCTTTGTTAAAGCCGGTGCGGATTCCATCGTTTTCCATACCGAAGCCCTCGACAATGATCCAAAAAAAATCAAAGACCTGTTAGACGAAATTCATAAAATGGGTGTGAAGGCCGGTTTCAGCGTCAAACCGCAGACTCCAATCGAACCCTTCCTGGATCTGGTTGAAGATGCCGATCTGGTCTTAATTATGTCCGTGAACCCAGGTTATGGCGGTCAGAGCTTCATGCCGGAAGTTCTCTCAAAGGCAGAAGCACTCAAGAAAGTCAGAGACGAAAAGAATCCAGAATGCCGGATTGAAATTGATGGCGGCATCAATGCCGAAACCGCAAAAGAAGCCAAAGCAGCCGGTGTCGATACCCTGGTTGCGGGCAGCTATGTCTTTAATGGCGATATTCCAGCAAAAGTAGAGTCTCTTTGTTAAGAAAACACTCAACAGCCGTCCTGGTCTCCCCCATTGCCAAATCCCTTCCTGATCTGAAGGATGTGGACTGGATTGGCATTGATATGGGGTATCAGCTGATTGTCAAGGAAGGAAAATCCTGCCTGTTTGCGATTGGGGATTTTGACAGCGGCCAGCTGGAAGAGCCGCTGCCCTTTCCCATTGAACGTCATCCAGTGGCAAAAGATGAAACGGACTCCGAACTGGCCATCATGAAAGCCAAAGAAATGGGCTACAAGACCATTATTCTCTGGGGTGCATTAGGTGGAAGACTGGATCATACACTGGCCAATCTTCGCTGCATCACCTGGCAATATCCATCAGTAATTGCCATGGATGAAATGCACCGGGTCCGCTGCTTATTACCAGGCGAATATCCGGTCGATGATCAATATATCCATATTTCCTTTTTTGCGACGGAACCATCGATCATTTCCCTGATTGATTTTGATTATCCACTTGATCATCGCCGCATTGATCAGAAAGATTTTTATACCTGCTCCAATTCCATTTCCAATGCCAGAGGAAAGGGGACTGTAGTGCTCGATGAAGGGAGGGTGATCTGTGTCGAATCCAACTGTCGATAATTCTCAACCCATCAAAAATGCTTCCAATTTTCTGCGTGTTGATAAACTGGAATATATTGGCGGCTGGGTGATTGCGATCGGCCTGTTTGCGTTAGGGATCGTTTCGCTGTTTATGCCCGCTGCCTTTCTTTCTCTGGTTCTGAATCTGGCGGTGTATGCCCTGATTATTTATGGGTGCTTCTCGCTGATCCGTTATTTCTATCAGGGACGGGCTTCGCGATCCAACCTGGTGTACGGCCTTCTGGCGCTGTTATTTTCGGCTTTGCTTCTGTTTAATAATCAGCTGCCAGAATGGATCATTCGAACCTGCTTTGGCTGGTATTGTCTGGCCGTTTGCATCGGGATGCTCGTGCAGATTCTGATACACCGCGCCAACGGGGTTAAAGTCCATATTCCCACTGTTCTGTTCTGTCTGAGCTACGGCGTTCTGTTTGTGGTGCTGATGTTCACCCAGATTGTTGACTCCGTGTTGTTGATGAGACTGTTTGGAATATACTTCATCCTTTTGGCCATACGCGATGTCATCAACCAGATTGATTTGTATTCGAGTACCTACAGCTGGAAACGGGGCTTGCATGTCTCGCTGCCGTTGATTTTAGGAACTCTGCTTCCGGATATGGCTCTGCGCGAGATCAACGAAAAAATCCGTACCGGGCGCGACTATGCGATGAAAACCGTCAAACGCGATGTTCCGGCCAAGCTGAAGTGCATCGTCCATATCGGGGCCGAGGGCTTTCAGAAAGTGGGCCACTTTACCTTCTCCTGGAAGGGGCTGGTCTACTCGTATGGCAACTACGATAAAAACAGTGAACGGTTCTTCTCCATGTTTGGCGATGGCGTTTACTTTACCGTTCCCGAAGAGCTGTATTTTCCCAACCTGGTCAAATACGAGCACAATACGCTGTTTGAATACACGATTCAGACTACACCGGAGCAAGATGAGCAGATCGAGCAGATGCTTGACGATCTCAAAAACCGCTCGATCCGCTGGTATTGTGATTTGGAAAAGACCGGTACCGCTACAAAACTTGGAGCCATGGAAAGTGATTATCCGTGCCGGCTTCATTACCGCACGGGCGCCAAATATTACAAAATTAAAAGCGGTATGTTCAAGACGTACTGGGTCGTGGGGGATAACTGCGTATTGTTTTCCGATGTGATTTTAGGCAGCATCGGGGCGGATGTTCTCTCGCTTCGCGGAATTATCACTCCAGGTTCCTATTTTGACTATCTCGAACAGGAATACGTCAAAGAAAATTCACCAATCATTGAACGACGCGTTCATTCATGGGCAGCCTCACAGGTGTCAGATGGCATCTAGGCTGCCTTTTTTGTGTCGGTAAGATTTGTTGGCAGGATTTTGAGGGGAGTTTGCAGGAAGATGTGCTGAATTCTTAAGGAAGAAGGGAAGAGGGAGATCGAAAGGCAAAGTGAAAAAATCGTAAAAAAAAAGCCGCCATTGGCAGCTTAAAGGGATCTTAGATAGCACCCTGTTTTTTCAGTGTTCTCAGTGTTCTGGCAGCCACTTTAACCTGTGTTGGCTTACCGTCAACCATGATCGTAGCTTTCTGCAGGTTTACGTTCCATTTACGGCGGGAAGCTCTCATGGAGTGAGAACGTTTGTTTCCGGACATAGGTCCTTTACCAGAGATCGCACATTTTCTAGACATCGATGTATCCCTCCTTCTCCATTTTTAAGGCGTCTGTTCACAGTCGCTTTGACATATTAGCACTCATTCCGTTCATTTTCAATATTCACCGTCAAATGACGATAGAAAATTGAAAAAACTGAACGGAAAACGTGAAATCAGTAATAGCCCTGACTATTCTATCAAAAATAAAGATGAATAGCGATCTCTTGTGCCTTGATGGGATGAGCAACAAGCCAAAAAAGAGTGAAAAGAATGGTACGATCATTGAAAAGGGATACAAAATTCCGGATTGAAGACAGGCAGGATTCAGCACGTTTGAAAAACTGAAAGAAACACAGCCAGAGAAATGCGAAAAAAAGATTGATTTGTTCGGATTTTTGCTCTTTCTTCCTTTAAAAAGATCGGAAATAGTTCACAGGAAACGATTCTTTTTGATTGGACTGGCAAATCCGCGGTTTTCTTTCTGCTGTTTGAAAGAAATTAAGGAAATATCGGAATCATCAAGTTTTTCCACATGGCCGTCCGTATACAGGCGGCAGGTAGAAAAGGGCTGTAAACATGCTATAATCTTTGAGATTTAAAGAAAGGTGATTGTATGAGTACTCTTGCAACTCTGACGGTATCGGATGCCATTCTGATCCTTTGTATGGGTCTTCTGGTGCTGGCTTTAATGCTGGCCGGCATGCCGCGTCTGATTCGTTATCTGCATAAACTGAAATTTGGTCAGACCGAACGGGAAGAGGGTCTTGCTTCCCACAAAAAGAAGACCGGGACTCCGACGATGGGAGGTCTTGCCTTCATCCTGGCTCCTTTGATTATCTATCTGGTTTTAGGCTGGCTGCTTCCAGGGGCCTGGAATAAAACCGCCTGGATTCTTCTGATTGCCTATGTCGGCTATGGTCTGATCGGATTTATCGATGACTATCTGATTGTTGTCCAGCATTCCAACATTGGTCTGAAGCCAGCACTGAAATTTGGTGCCCAGGCTGTTCTGGCCGTCATTTTGACGTTTGTCTACCTGAATGGAGATGCGCCAACGATTCTTCTTCCTGGCCATGTGGCCTGGAATGTTCCAGTGTGGTTATTCGTTCTGCTTTGCTTCTTCTTATTTACCGGAGCAAGCAACGCAGTCAATCTGTCTGATGGAGTCGATGGACTTTGCGCCGGCCTGAGCATTATTGCGCTGGTTCCATTTGTCTTCGCCATGTTCTGGGAAGGCCAGATCAGCGGTGCGGCCATTCTGATTCTGGTGGTTTTCGGCCTGATCGGCTATCTGAAGTTCAACCTGCATCCAGCCAAAGTTTTCATGGGCGATACAGGTTCCCTTGCTTTAGGCGGCCTGCTGGCAGCGGCTGCGATGATGACGCATCTTGAACTCCTTCTGATCGTAGCGGGCATCGTTTTCATTGCTGAAACCCTCTCTGATATTATTCAGGTCGCTTACTATAAGAAGACGCACAAGAGAATCTTCTTAATGGCACCGCTCCACCATCACTTCGAAAAGAAGGGGTGGTCGGAAATGAAAGTCTGCGCCATTTTCTGGGCCTGGCAGGCTGTTTTTGCGGCTCTTGCCATTGCCTTGGCCTGGTTCTCGATTTAAAAAAGAATTCTGGAAATTCTCAATTGAACCAAAATCTCAATGCTTTTTATCCCGCTGCAAGCCGAAACTGATCGGATGCAGCGGGTTTTTTATACTCTTGCAGGCCGGAATTCGTGCTGATAGGACAGATGGGCGACAATCCGGCTAAAATAAGAAAATGAATGAAATGCTCTGCACACTTTGAACTTCACAGTGCTTTCCTGTCCGCTTCCAAATTGAGAGGGAAAGAGGAAAGCCAGATCCAGAATCCGTATTCCAAATACCGTATTCCAATACTGGATTCCAATACTGGATTCCAAAGTGGATTCGCTATCGGATCCTGAAGAGGATTGAGTACCGGTTCAATACGAATCCAATACAGGTCGCTGCGAAGAAAATAAGGCTGCAGAATAAGAATGGAAATCAATAAGTGAAAGGAGGCAGGTGCAGATCGAATTCTCGAGCTGTGCCTACACTATGAAAGATGTTCTGGTAATTGGAGCTGCCCGTTCCGGGGTGGCTGCCGCAAAACTGCTTCATAAACATGGCTATCATGTCATCCTGACCGACATGAAGGCTGTTGATCAAAAAGAGGAACTCATGGAAATGGGTATTGAGGTCTACGATGAGGGCCATCCTGAGTTTTTAAAGGAAAAGAACTATGACTTTATCGTCAAGAACCCTGGCATTCCATATCGGGCCCCGCTGGTGGCTTATTTCAAAGAAAAAGGCGTGCCAATCTATACCGAAATCGAAACAGCTGGCTGGTTTGCGCCAAACTTCCAGTATGGTGCGGTAACTGGCACCGATGGCAAGACAACCATTACGACCCTGCTTTATGAAATGTTAAAAGCCAAAGATGACCGCGCGCAGGCTGCGGGCAACATTGGCATTCCACTTTCTGAAGTGGTCAATGGCAATGAAGATCAGGATCTGCCAGTGGCTCTGGAGTTGAGTAACTTCCAGCTGCTGGGTATTGAAAAATTCCATCCGCATATCAGTGTCGTTTCCAACCTGGCGCCTGACCATCTGGACTACATGGATTCGCTGGAGGACTACTACCGTTCCAAATTCAGAGTGTATGAAAACGAGACGAAAGAGGACTACTTCATCCGCAACCTCGATGATCCCAATGTCATGCATTACGCCGTGAATATTCCCTGTCAGGTCATTGATTTTTCACTGACGGACCCGAAGGCCAATCTGCGTGTAGAAAATGGCAGTGTATATCTGGATGATCTGCGGCTGTTTGATGTAGCAGATCTGAAACTGGTTGGTTCCTTCAACCTGGCCAATGCGATGATGGCTGCAGCCATGGCCTATCATCTTGGTGTTGACCAGCCAACCATTGAAGACGTCATCAAAAACTTCAAAGGCGTTGAGCACCGAATCGAATACGTTGACACCTGGAATGGCATCCGTATTTACAATGACTCTAAAGCGACCAATACCCACTCTGCCGAAGCCGCTTTATCCAGCTTTGAGGGCGGCGTAAGACTGTTGGCCGGCGGAAAGGATAAAGGTATCGATTATACGGTTCTGAAAAAATACGATGACCGGATTGCTAAATGTTACAGCTTTGGTCAGATCGAAAATGTCTTTACTGAGATCTTCTCCAATGTTAAAACCTGCGAGACCATGGAAAAGGCTTTGGATGCTGCGCTTGCCGAAGCAAAACCTGGCGAAGTCATTCTGCTTTGCCCGGCCACTTCTTCCTTTGACCAGTTCAAAAACTATGAGGTCCGTGGGGAAATCTTTAAAGATCTTGTTCATGACCGACTGGCAAAGAAAAGAGACCAGCAGGCCTGAGACAGACATAAGACAGCCAGTTCAGCGTGCAAAATGTCCATTTGAAAGGATTCAAATCGACAGAACGCTGATTTCTTATGGGCTGCCGGAAGTTTTCATCAAAATTGAATGCGAAAAGTTTGAAGCAGGGAAGAAATTCTCTGCTTTTTTCATGCCTGGAAAAAAGCAAGGCGTAACGGCTCAATGGAAAGCAGACAAGTCAAAAAACAGGCCCGGGAAGGGGAGAGGATTTGAAAGAAATCTGAACAGGATAATGTCTTTTCGAATCCGGTCTATTTATCGCCGGTTGGTTGAGATTTGTTGTAATAGAAGCGCTTACAGAAACCGTCAAAAAGCAGACAACCTGACCGGACAAAACGGGGAGGGGCGCCGGCTGATCAACTGGTCAAAACGGACTTTTCAAGGAGTATTCTTGAGTAAATGACTGGATAAAAATAAATAATAATGAATTATTATGCTTTAAATAAAGGGGTTGAATGAGGTTTACAAAAACGCTAAGATGGACATATTAAAAACAGATTGACCGGAGTCTGTGATTTGATGTAGGAGAATAACATGACAAACGTTGTTTTGAAGACAGATGCAATACAGTCTGTCCATTATGATGGAATGGAAATCTCGCTGAACATTAAATGTGAAGGTTTATCCATGCAGGCCAGCCTGAGAAAGCTTCAGGAATCGACAGATCAGCTGCTGGCAGGATTTCAGAGCGCTGCGATTGATCCCGCTTCTTTTTCAATCGAAGTTCTCGAATCCACTTCTCTGGACGCAGATCAGAAACAGAAAGCTGTTGTCCGCCTGGCAACCCAAGGCACAGCCGACCTCAAGTATCTGCGCACGATCTGGCAGGTTGCTGCTTCAATGCCCTTTGCGATCGAAATGAAAATGAGCTATTTTCTGCAAAAGGAAGAGGACTACTTCCAGACACTGCTGGAAAAGGCAATCGCGAAAGCAAAGGTTCAGGCGGATGGCATCAACAGACTGTTTGAAGGAAGTCATTTACAGTGTACAGGCGTAAAATCCGAATCCTTCAAAGAGTCCTCGAAAGATTTCAGTGCTCTTCATGGCTGCAAGCCGGTGGACTATCCGGAAGGGTCATTGCCATCTTTACTGGATCAGCTGCAGATTCCGACAGTGACTCTGCGCACCAATGTCGAAACGTCATGGTCGTTTCAGCCGGAAACGGCCTGATCTGACCAATTCAACTATTAAGGGGACTTATGAATTTTAACATTCTGAATATAAGGAGTTTTGGAATGACTGGCTTCAGGCCTTTGGGTGAAATTCTTTTCGCACAACGGGTTGGGGCCTTTTCTTTTGGCTTCCGGGTCAGGGAAAAGAAGCAAGAAAAAAGTCCTCATCAAAAGACAAGGACAGTAATGCAATTCAAGGTAAAACGGAAATTAAATTTTCAGACCAACTTTGCAGTACACTTTGGCCACTTTCTTGTTGGCAACCGCATTGGCTTTCTTGGCGCCTTCTTCAAGAACTTTGTCGACGATCTTGCTGTCGAGAATTTCTTTGTAGCGCTTCTGCAGATCGGTCAGGAAGTCAAAGACAACATCGCCGGTTTCTTTTTTCAGATCGCCATAGCCTTTACCCTGGTAGCGTTCCACGATGGATTCGATGGATTCACCGGTTAAAGCAGACAGGATCGTGATCAGGTTGGCAAGACCGGGCTGGTTTTCAGGATCGTACTGAATGATGCCAAGGGAATCCGTAACAGCACTCTTGATCTTGTTGCGGGCCTGAGCCGGGTTGTCGAGCAGTTCGATGCAGCCTTTTGGACTGGATTCGGATTTGGACATCTTCTTGGTCGGGTTTTGCAGGTCGTAGATTTTTGCACCAACTTTGGTAACCAGAGGTTCTGGAATTTTGAAGGTATCGGAATAGCGCTTGTTGAAACGTTCAGCCAGGTTGCGGGTCAGTTCGACATGCTGTTTCTGGTCGATGCCCACTGGGACATAATCTGGATCATACAGCAGGATATCGGCTGCCATTAAAGATGGATAAGTGTAAAGACCGGCAGTAATGCCTGTTTCCTGTTTGGCCATCTTGTCTTTGAACTGGGTCATTCGCTGCAGTTCACCATAACCGGACAGGCAGGTCATGATCCAGCCAAGCTGAGCATGAGCGGGAACATCACTCTGTAAGAAGATGGTGGTTTTTTCTGGATCCAGACCAGCCGCAAGATAGAGCGCAATCAGATCTTTAGTATTTTTGCGCAGTTCAGCCGCTTCAATTGGAACGGTCAGTGCATGCTGGTTGGCAATGAAGATGAACATTTCGTATTCATCCTGATATTTTACGAATTCGCGAATCGCACCGATATAGTTGCCTAAAGTCAGGCGGCCAGTCGGTTTGATTCCACTTAGCATGGTTTTCATAGTCAATAACTCCTTTGCTTGAACAGTCGATAAGAAAACCGGCAGAGATTGATCTTTATCGTTTTTCTATGTCTGTCTTTGTAAACTCTATTCTCTTTTGAAGAGATTTTAAAACCAGAAAGCCAGAAATCCTTGAACCATTCCAAATCTGGCTTATCTTCGGTCAGATTGAAACAGGGAGGGCTTTCTATATGCCTTTTGAATATACCTTATGAATTTTATCATGTTGAATTCTTTTTGAAATTACGAGTTGCAGACATCAGAAGTTTATCGGCCAGGCAGGGGAAAACAACTCTGTAGAACAGGGCCGATAGACCAGCAAAGCCATCAGACTGTGTGGGTCAGCCTTGAGAGGGCAATCTGCATAAGCCAAAAGTGATGGAAGCATCAAAGAGAGTATCTGCTGATTCGGACAACATGGAATACAATAAGGAAATAACAGGAGAACCAGAACGATGATTAAACTCTTAACCATTCCGGGCTGTTCGAGAGCCCGGTCTATCAAACAGTTTGCCAATGAGATGGAAGTCGGCATTGATGAAGAAAATGTGTTCCGCTTCTTATTGGATCAGGAAGCCAACGCTTCAGCGATCGCCGCAATTGCAGACTATTATGGGATATCAACAGATGAACTGCTGCAGAACCCTTCTTTGATCAGCAGACCACTGGTAACCGTTTCCAAAACCCTGACTGATAAGGAAGTTGACTTTTTGGTAGCGCTTGAGCAGAAAGAATACTTTGAGAAGTGCCTTCGCAGGTGTACGAAACGCTCTGTCTGTCCGGCCAGACAACACAAAATCGATGTTCTTTATCTCAAAACAGACGCAGAATCTTCGGAAAATAATTCAAAAATGGAACAGTTTTCAATAGAAGAGGCCGCAATTCAACCGGAGTTTGGGGGCTTTGTTCCTTTAAAAAAATTTTGGGGTAGAATGTTGGAGTATGAGAAAAATATAAGGAGGAAACGCATGGAAAAGAAATACGTTTATCTTTTCAATGAAGGCAATGCTGATATGCGTGAACTGCTCGGTGGTAAAGGTGCAAACCTTGCCGAAATGAGCAAACTCGGTATGCCAGTACCAAATGGTTTTACAATCACGACTGAAGCTTGCAACAAGTATTATGACGACGGTGAAACAATCTCCGAAGATATCCAGAAACAGATCTACGAATATCTCGATATTCTTGAAAAAGAAACTGGTAAAAAATTTGGGGATCCAGAAAATCCACTGTTAGTATCGGTACGTTCCGGTGCCAGAGCTTCGATGCCTGGTATGATGGATACCATTCTGAACCTTGGTATCAGTGACGACGTTGCCGCTTCGATGGCGGAAAAATCCGGCAACCCACGATTTGTATACGATTCTTACAGACGTTTCATTCAGATGTTCTCTGACGTTGTTAAAGGACTTTCGAAAAAGCGTTTCGAAGAAATCATTGATGAACTGAAAGCCGAAAAAGGCATTAAAAACGACCTTGATCTTGATGCAGAAGACATGAAAGTTCTCGTCAAGAAATTTAAAGAGTTCTATAAACAGGAATTAGGCGAAGACTTCCCAGCAGATCCAAAAGATCAGATGATGGAAGCAATCGAAGCCGTATTCCGTTCCTGGAACAACGAACGTGCTATCTTCTACCGTCAGCAGAACGATATCCCATCTGACTGGGGTACAGCTGTTAACGTACAGATGATGGTATTCGGTAACATGGGTAACGACTGCGGTACCGGTGTTGCCTTCACACGTAACCCTGCAACAGGTGAAAACACTCTGTATGGTGAATTCTTAATGAACGCCCAGGGCGAAGACGTTGTTGCCGGTGTTCGTACACCAAACAAAATCAGCCAGTTAAAAGAAATCGCTCCACAGGCTTTTGAACAGTTTGTACAGATCTGCGATACTCTTGAACATCATTACAAAAACATGCAGGACATGGAGTTCACCATTGAAAACGGCCGTCTGTACATGCTGCAGACCCGTAATGGTAAACGTACTGCTCAGGCTGCCCTGAAAGTTGCCTGCGACATGGTTGACGAAGGTCTGATCAATACGGACGAAGCTCTGCTCATGGTTGAACCACAGCAGCTCGATTCCTTATTACACCCAATGTTCGATGCAGATTCCCTGAAAGCTGCTGAAGTGATCACTACAGCTCTGCCAGCTTCTCCAGGTGCTGCCTGCGGCCAGGTTGTCTTCTCTGCTGAAGAAGCAATTGCTGAAGCCGAAAATGGTAAAAAAGTCGTTCTGGTTCGTCTGGAAACTTCTCCAGAAGATATTCAGGGTATGGCTGCTGCCGAAGGTATCCTCACCGTTCGTGGTGGTATGACTTCTCACGCCGCTGTAGTTGCCCGTGGTATGGGTGAATGCTGCGTATCCGGTGCCGGTGACATTACAATCGACGAAGAAAAAGGCGAATTCTATGTAAACGGCAAGACATTCAAACGCGGTGACTGGATCTCCTTAGACGGTTCTACAGGTAACGTTTATGGCCAGGCTGTTAAGACTGTTCCTGCTGAAATCTCCGGTGACTTCGAACGCTTCATGAAGTGGGCTGACGATCGTCGTCGTCTGCAGATCCGTACAAATGCGGATACTCCAAGAGACGCTGCTCAGGCTGTTGCTTTTGGTGCTGAAGGTATTGGTCTGGTTCGTACAGAACATATGTTCTTCGATGGCGACAAGATCAAAGCTATCCGTGAAATGATCGTTTCCAAAACTCCGGAACAGATGGAAGCTGCTTTAGCAAAACTCGAACCACTGCAGCAGGCTGACTTTGAAGGCATCTACGAAGCCATGGAAGGTCGTCCAGTGACCGTTCGTTACCTGGATCCACCTCTGCATGAATTCCTGCCACACAAACCTGAAGAAGTCGCTGAACTGGCTGCTGAAATGGGTATGGAAGCAGAAGAACTGCAGGCTGTTGTTGATTCCTTACATGAAGTCAACCCAATGATGGGTCATCGTGGAAGCCGTCTGGCTGTTTCCAATCCTGGTATTGCCAAGATGCAGACAGAAGCCGTTATCCGCGCTGCGCTCAACGTTAACAAGAAACATCCTGACTGGAACCTTGAACCAGAAATCATGCTGCCATTAATCGGCGATCTCAAAGAGCTGAAATATGTTGGAAAGATCGTTGACGATACAGCGAAGAAAATCCTGGCTGAAGAAGGCTCCGACATGAAATACCATATTGGTACAATGATCGAAGTTCCACGTGCAGCTCTGAAAGCCGGCGAACTGGCTGAAGTCGCTGAATTCTTCTCCTTCGGTACAAACGACCTGACTCAGCTGACATTCGGTTTCTCCCGTGATGATGCTGGCAACTTCTTGCCAAAATACTACGATGCCAAGATCTACGATCAGGATCCGTTCGCAAGACTCGACCAGTCTGGTGTTGGTGAACTGATTAAGATTGCTGCTGAACGCGGCCGTGCAACTCGTCCTGACATCCACCTTGGTGTCTGCGGCGAACATGGTGGAGATCCAAACTCCATCGAATTCGTAGACGGACTGGGTCTGGATTATGTATCCTGCTCTCCATACCGTGTACCAATCGCCCGTCTGGCTGCTGCTCAGGCTGCAATCAAACACTCTAAATAATCTATCTTATTTTGAAGAATAAGGTCTGAAGACCTGTAATTACTGAATCTGAAGGCTCTGCCATGATTTTTCTGAATCTGGCAGAGCCTTTTCAGTTGTTCAGACGAAATGTTTGAGATTTCTAAATTTGTAAGAATTGAAGCGCTTAACAAAAAGCCTGTATTGAAAGATGTGGAAAGGGGAAGAAGCCTTGCACGCTGTTTATGAAATGATTAATCTGAAATGTAGAAACTTTATAAAACAAATTATGGATGGTGACTTATGAAATCTTCTTTGAAAAGCAACGTAGATGTAAAACGTCAGAACCGTATCCAGACCCTTCGGTGCATTTTTGCAAATAAGCGGGTTTCCCAGACGGAACTTTCAGCCAAGCTCGCCTTGAGCTGGCCGACCATTCTGACGAATGTAAAAGAGTTGCTTGAAATGGGTCTGATCCAGGAAGTTGGCCAGTATAAATCAACTGGGGGAAGGAAAGCAAAAGCTTATGCTCCAATTGTGGATGCACGACTGGCTGTCGGCTTGGATCTGACCGCTAATCATATCAGCGTGGTACTGGTCAATCTGGCAGGGGAAGTTGTTCATTATAAACGGCTGAAAAAGCCTTTTGTTCTCAATGAAGAGTATCTAAAAGACCTGGGAATTCTTGTTGATCAATTTATCCAAGATCATTGCAATTCTCAGCAAGTACTTGGAGTGGGCATTTCCTTACCCGGAATTGTTGATAACCAAGCTAAAATCCTTCTCCATTCCCATGTGCTCAATCTGAAGGACGTTCCTCTATCTGAATTCTCCCGCTATATCAACTATTCCTGCAGCTTTATCAATGATGCAAATGCAGGCGGGCTGGCAGAAGTTTATGGAAGAGATTCTTCAGAAAATCTGGTTTATCTGTCCTTAAGCAACAGTGTTGGAGGTGCAATTCTTAATGATGGAACCTTGTATACCGGCAATCATCTGCGGGCGGGGGAATTTGGACATATGACGCTGGTGCCGGATGGCAAGCTATGCTATTGCGGGAAAAAAGGCTGTCTGGACGCTTATTGTTCTGCAAGAGTCCTGGCTGACCAGACCGATGGAAATCTGGGTGCTTTCTTTGCGGGAGTTAATGAAAAGAATCCAGTTTTGCAGCAAGCCTGGGAAGAGTATCTGGACAATCTGGCCGTGGCCGTTAACAATCTCCATATGATTTTTGATTGCAATGTCATTGTTGGCGGTTATGTTGGCACTTTTCTGGAAGAATATGGTCAGTCACTTTCTAAAAGGCTTGAAAGCCGCAATACTTTCAATGCCGATTCCTCTTATCTGAAGTACTGTAAATATCGATTGGAAGCTTCTGCGGTTGGAGCAGCCCTGACTCAGATTGAAAGATTTCTGGTCTCTATATAAATCGATGCTCTAAGGCGCGGCTGCCAGGATCTGGTTTGATAAGATCAAAAACAGGCTAAAGTTGAAATCAAAATAACATATTAAAATAAATCGAATTGAATAAGGGCGCTGAACAATAAGCGCCTTTTTCCATATCCTTTGATAACTGTCTTTATTTTTGGAAATCCATCACTTTGTATGTCTGCTTGTCTTTTAATAGTGACTTATTCGATACCTTTTCTTGTCTCTGGATATATCTCATCATGGGCTCGAGAAATCACTAAAAAATACAAAGTGTATTGACACGCTTAAGAGGATCTGTTTTAATGAAATCACTTACATAGATACTTTATAAAAGTATCAAACATTCAGGAGGATAAGAAGATGAATGGAATGATGAAAGTCGCAGTCATGGAAGGAATTGGCAAGATGGGATATACCGAACGCCCGATTCCAACGCCTAAGGATGATGAAGTCCTCGTCAAACTCGAATATGTCGGCATCTGCGGCAGTGATATGCATTACTACGAAACAGGTGCAATTGGTGACTATGTGGTCAAACCACCATTCGTGCTGGGTCATGAGCCAGGCGGAACGGTTGTCGAAGTCGGAAAGAATGTCAAACACCTGAAAGTCGGTGACCGGGTTGCCCTTGAACCAGGGAAAACCTGTGGACACTGCGAATTCTGCCGGGAAGGCAAGTACAATCTGTGCCCTGATGTGGTCTTCTTTGCCACCCCGCCAGTAGATGGTGTCTTCCAGGAATATGTGGCTCACGAGGCTGACTTATGTTTCAAACTGCCAGATTCTGTCAGCACGCTCGAAGGCGCATTGATTGAACCGCTTGCGGTTGGCTTTCATGCTGCTAATCAAGGCGGGGCGCATGCCGGACAGACGGCGGTCGTGATGGGAGCTGGATGTATTGGCCTGGTTTCCATGATGGCTCTCAAGGCTGAAGGTGTCAGTCGTGTCTATGTGGTCGATGTGATGGATAAACGGCTTGACAAAGCACTTGAGCTGGGAGCGGATGGTGTAATCAACGGTAAAAATGAAGATGCGATCGAGACAGTCAGACGACTGACCGATGGAAAAGGCTGTGACCTGGTTGTTGAGACGGCTGGAACAGAGATTACAACCCGTCAGGCGATTCATATGACAAAAAAGGGCGCCACGATCGTACTGGTCGGGTATTCGAAAACAGGAGAGATGACACTTCCGATGAGCCTGGCACTCGATAAAGAACTGACATTCAAAACAGTGTTCCGTTACCGTCATATTTACCCAATGGCGATCGATGCTGTAGCTTCAGGAAAAGTTAACCTGAAAGGACTGGTTACCGATATTTTTGAATTTGATGATATCCAGAACGCAATGGATCGCAGCGTAGCTGATAAAGCAAACATTGTTAAAGCTGTTGTCAAAATCGAAAAGGAATAAATAAAAAAGCCAAGGCTGGCCGGATGGATCAGAGAAGGAGGATTGTCTGAATCCAGCAGGTCACCAATTCAGAGACGGTTCAAGCATTTAAATAGTTTCAATTGGTTTAGAAAGAACCAGGAAAGCACCCGAATATTCAGTTTTCTGGAAGATCCATTCAAAGAATGAAAGATTCAGATCAGCCAAGGTATATCCAGACTGAAATAAAGCATAAAAACTAGGGAAAGTGAAAGTGAATCGGTGTGCAGGGAGGAAAAAAGGATGAATGAATTCAATGTCCAGTCAGACAACGGACTTGCTGTAGAATTTGATGATTTTGGAAGACAGACTCTGGATCAGGACTTGTCAGATCTGTCCTTGAATAAAGCAGGGACAGAAGAAGAAACCAATACCAAAGTTCCGTGGGTCAGTAAAATCGCCTATGGATTTGGGGATGTCGGATGCAATTTCAGCTGGATGTTTGTCAGTAACTTCCTGATGATTTTTTATACAGATGTGTGTGGAATTTCCATGGCAACAGTCTCTTTGCTGATGTTGTTTTCTCGATTCTGGGATGCAGTCAACGACCCGCTGATCGGCAGTTTGAGTGATCGGACCCAATCCCGCTGGGGGCGCTATCGCCCCTGGTTGTTGTTTGGTGCTCCGCTTACCGCAATTATCTTGGTCCTGACTTTCTGGGCTCATCCCCAGTGGACCGAAGGTTCGAAAACCATTTATATGTATGTTACATACTGCCTGTTGGTTTTAGGCTATACCTGCGTGAATATCCCTTATGGAACATTATGCGGAGCGATGACTCAGAACATGGAGGAACGAGCCCAGATCAATACCTCTCGATCGGTCAGTGCCATGGTTGCAATCAATATTATCAATATTATTACACTTCCTCTGATTGCTTTGTTTGGCGGGAATAACCAGGCGCAGGGATATCTGCTGGTGACTATTCTGTATGGGGCTATCTTCACAGCCTGTCACTGGTTTTGTTTTGCGAAAACAAAAGAAACGGTTGCTGTACCAGTCAAAGAAAGAGTTTCGATTCGAGTCCAGCTTAAAGCTGCTCTGGCCAACAAGCCCTATCTGATTGCTCTTACTGGGCAGCTCTTATTTGGACTGGTTCACTATGGCCGCAGTGCAAACCTGATGTATTACTTCAAGTATGTAGAAGGAAATGAGGCTTTGTTTACCACGTATTCATTAGTCCTGATGATTCCTTCCATTATTGGGGCAGCCGCATTTCCATTGGTTTTCAGATGGCTTGGCAATAAAGGACATGCTGCCTCACTTTTTGCAGCCGGAACTGGAATCTGTGTGATCGCCCTGTACTTTTTCAGTCCTGTCTCTTCATCTGTACCATTTTATGCTCTGGCTGCATTGTCGCAGCTGTTCTTCTGTGGGTTTAATACCGCTATCTATGCGGTCATTCCTGACTGTGTAGAGTATGGAGAATGGAAAACTGGCGTTCGCAACGATGGATTCCAGTACGCCTTCGTATCGCTTGGAAATAAGATCGGTATGGCGATCGGAACTTCGGTGCTGGCTGCAGTGCTTGGAGGGCTTGGTTTTCAGGCTAACCAGGTGCAAAGTCCGCTGATTCAAAGTGTTATTCGGCACTCTTTTTCAAGTATTCCTGGTGTTTTATGGATTGTGACTGCTGTTGTTCTGCTTTTTTATTCGATTAATAAAAAGTCATATAACCAGATCATCGCTGCGCTGGCAGCCAGAAAGAATATCTCTAGTCATTGATCGGATAGTTTATTCTGTTAATCCTGTTTCGATCCAGATGCAAATCCAGTGTTTTGCATCCCACTGCTTCAATTCTCCATCATCCGAGAAGCTATCCAGCAGGATCGGATGATGGCTTTTTGATTCGACTGATCTCTGGCTGAAAAAGATAGGCGCTTTTGACCCAAATCTGTATTCAACGAAAACAACAGGCAAAATGTCTGAGACAGCCAAAATGGAATGCTAACATTTTGATAGATTTCAAAAACGAAAGATAACCATTCCTGTTTCCTGACTGCCGATTTGCCCTTCCTCAATTGATTTTCCTTCCTGATCGATTGAGATTTGAAATGACCTTCTTTATTGGATTTCTGAAGAAATCAAGATGATTTTGATCTGGTCAAATTGGAAGAATGCACCAAAAACCAGACGCTTTAAAAAGAAATATCGACATAGAATTTCCAATTTGTACTGTCAGATTTTGATATTTGTTCGAAATCTGTCGATAAATCCTATCTCTCTTTCGTGAAAAGTTAAACAAAATTTAAAAAACTGACGGCCTCCAGTAAAATGGAGGCCATTCTCTTAAAAGTAATGGATAAGCCGAAATCGCTTACAATCAGATGACCCGTCCCAAAACTGAAACAAAATGGAATGGTTTTCAGTTTTTATGTGGGTTGTTTGTGCAAAAAATAACAAGCTGAGATAGAATTGATCTAGCTTAACCGGAAAGGATGATCCCATTGGGTTACAGAGCCTTTTTAAAAGAAGAAAAAGCCTGCTTTATGGAGCAGGATCCTTCTTTAAATTCATCTTTGGAGATTCTTATGATGCCAGGGTACCGAGCCATCAAGACCTGGTACTGGACACATAAGCTCTATCAAAAAAAGCACTTTGTGCTGGCAAGATGGATGTCGCTTCGCGCGCAGCAGAAAACCGGAATTGATATTCATCCGGGTGCTACGATTGGCCGGCGCTTCTTTATCGACCATGGCAGCGGTGTTGTCATTGGGGAAACCTGCATTATTGGTGACGATGTCAAAGTCTATCAGGGAGTTACCCTTGGCGGTACTGGAAAGGACCATGGCAAACGCCATCCAACTGTTGAAGATAACGTTCTGATCGGCGCAGGAGCCAAGATTCTTGGCAACATTGTTTTAGGCAAAGATTCGAAAGTGGGTGCGGGTGCGATTGTTATTCGCAATGTTGATCCCGGCTCGACGGTTGTCTGTCCACCTGCTTATCCAGTTCGTGCCAAGACTGGCAAACTTTCCAACCTGTGTGTTCAGGGCAAGGAACGCTGGTCGCGGGACGATGTTCGATGCCTGCAAAATGGCCGGATCAAAGTAAATTGTACCGAGGAAAAAAAGAAAAATCACGAGTGTGAATGAGTGACGCAATGGATTACAATGAGGCTAAGCGGCATAGAAAAAAGGAAGCATAAAAAAGCAAAGAGTACGCAAAGGAAGGTAAACCACATGAAAGTTAAATTCTCAGACCAGTATGGAAACGATGTAACCTATGATGTACCAGAATCCGAACTCGGATACGCATTCGAAAGAATGCTGCCAATGACTGTCAAAATGACAAAATCGGGTTCCAGAGAATTCTCGTTCTCGGCACCTAAGAAAATGAACTGCTTCGGTGCCCAGCTTGCACCTGGAGGAATCGAAGGTCTTTGCTACCATCAGCCATGGAACGAAATTATTCTCTATTACGGCGGCTATAACGAATATGAAGACCTGTACGAACTGGGAAAACCCATCAACGGCCAGGGCGCTGTCCGTAATCTGCGCGGTCTGGTTACCGTTGAAAAAATTGCTTAATCTGCTGCACAATAACAAACTGAATGAACTGCCCGCAAGGGTACCAAGATAAGATGATGCTAACCAGGAAGAGACTCAAAGTCAGGGACTCTTCCTTTTTCATTTGTCTTAGCCTGTCTGTTTTCATTTGTCTTAGCCTGTCTGTTTTCATTTGTCTTAGCCTGTCTGTTTTCATTTGTCTTAGCCTGTCTGTTTTCGTTTGGCTTTGCCTCTTCGCGCTTTTCTTGCCCATCGGCCTTTTCCAGCTTTTTGATGAGACTTATTCCAGTTCAGTTTTGAGCTGTCTTTGTCTTTGCCGGCGGCCTGAACTATTTCTTTACAGCCAGACTATTTAAAGCCAGAAGCCATGTTTGCCAGACTCTTACAGAAATGGATGGACATATTCAGGGCAAAAATCGGCAATTCTCCATACAATAAAACCAAATTCTTAGTCCCCATTTACAGACGTGCAAGCCCTGCCTGTCACTGTCATCCTGAATCAAACCGCTTCTTCGATGAAATATTCGACCTTAACGGTCATTAACAGGATGAAATGGTAACCCGCAGCAGAGTACAAACGCCATAAAGCCTTTTCAAAGATCGTTTTCAGAGACGATAGATAAAAACCTATCGTGAATGAAAAATCGCTGAAATAAGGCTGTAAAAGACGCAAATGTCTAAAGGGAATCAAACTGAATTGTCCATTTCCTCTGTTGTCCAAAGCCTGGTGAGTTGTCAATTCAGCAGCCAGAGCGGACCGGAGACCTTATATAGAAGTATAGAAAGGCCGTTTATGAAACTACACCTTGAAGATAAACTCATCCAGGAACAATTGTTTAAAGGATGGTTTGGACTGGAAAAAGAGTCGCTGCGCGTGATGCAGTCGACGGGTCTTTTTGCCAGTACACCCCATCCGTTTAACGATCCGCATATTGTCCAGGATTTTGCTGAAAACCAGACTGAGATCAATACCGATGTCTATCCTTCATGGAAACAGGCCCGCCAGGCCTGTGAAGATCTGACCTGTAAAATGCAGGTGGTCTTAAATGACATGGGCGAAGTCCTCTGGCCATTTTCCAATCCATCGATTATTCGAAGTCCCCATGATATTCCAATGCTTAAAAGCGGCTCCAGACAGGCCATTGAATACAGAGAATACCTGGAATCGCGCTATGGACGCGGCAAGATGGTCTACTCTGGAATCCATTACAACTTTTCATTCCGGGATGAAATGCTGATGCAGGAATGGAAATACCATCCAGAATATAAAACCTATCGCGAATTTAAAGATCGCTTCTATCTGGATCTTGTCAGCAAAGTTGTCTGGTATGGCTGGCTGATCGATCTGCTTTTCAATGCAAGCCCGGTCTATGACGGCTCTTTACAAAGTGAACAGGATCTGGGAAAACCAGCCTTTTCTGGAATGAGCTCGATGCGAAACTCCGCCCTGGGCTACTGGAACTACTTCACCCCCTATTTTGACTATTCATCTTTAGAAGCCTATACAGCCTCCATTGATCGCTATGTGAAAGAAGGCCTGCTCAAAGCACCTAGAGAGCTGTATTATCCTGTCCGGATCAAACCAAAAGGGAAATACGACCTAGATCTGCTCAACGAAGAGGGAATCAACCATATTGAACTGCGGATGGTGGATTTAAATCCCTATGAGATCTCTGGCATCAACGAAGAGGACGCCTGGTTCTGCCATCTGTTTCTGGTCTACCTGGCGTGCTGCGATGATATCGAATTGTCTTGGAAAGATCAGATCTATGCCCAGCAAAACTTCAAGAGCGCAAGCATCTATTCTATGGATCAGGCAAGGATTCTGTATGATACCGAAACCTCAATCAATCCAAAAATTGCGGCAACCATTCTGCTGGATGGAATGGAACGCTTTTTCAGCGATCTGGATCCACAAGCTGTAGAAGCCATCGACCATCAGAAGCTCAAACTGCTCAAACCGGAACAATACCGACTGGCCGCAAGAGTTCGTCGAGATTTCGCTAATTTCGCCCAGGATGGATTGAAACAAGCTTGTTGGCTGCAGAAAATGGCCATCTATCAGACCAAAAACGAGCTGCCAGATAAAGGAGGAGCAGATCCAAATCTCCAGAATTCCGCCCCAAAGCAGCCTTCACTGGAAGAGGAAGAATTGGAAAGCTTTGATGAATCGCAGCTTGAAGGGGAAGAGTCACAGAACTTTGAAGACTCTCACCTTGAGGATGAAGAAACCCGGAACTTTGAAGAATTTCAAATTGAGGATGACCAGTCCCAAAGCGTTGAAGAACCACGGCTCGAAGACGAAGAGATGCACCTCGATTGTTCCAGTCAGAAACTTGCCCAGGAATTGAGTCAGGAACTAACCGGAGAAAGTAATAGCTGGCCGATCATCTGAGGATGATCGACCAGCCTTTTTTGCCTTCTGGAGTCTGCTTTTGATCCGATTTGAGATCAGGACGCAAGCAAATTCAGTCAGCGGAACAGTAGAAAACTGAAAATCAGGCCAATCCAAAGAATAAATTGAAAATTCGTTCCGATCTTTTTTTAGAACAGAAATCGGATGCATATGAGTATCCGATCGTATCGTTCCGATTTAAACTAAAAATAGAAAGAGGAATCTTTCTACCGGCCTGCCGGGAAAGTTTATTAAAGAAGAAGCGAAAAGGGCTGTCCGCGGGACAGCTTTTTTCATGCTTCCCAAGGACAGCCCATTTTCAGAGAATCAGCATCAGGTTTAGAGAGCCTGATGATTTCTCTGGTTTTTCTGATTGTTCAGATGAATTGATTTCTTTAAAGATTCTAACTGTTTTTCCAGAATCCGGACACGGTTTTCAAGATCCTCAATTTCCTCTCCCTGCGAAAGTTTCAACGCTGGATTGTCTTTCGTGGCGGAGAACTTTTTCGTGATCAGATAAGCAGTATTGGCGATACGATGCTTACCGACAATATCGGGATCATAGCCAAGGTGAATAAAAATCTTCTCTGGGGAGGTTCCTTCCAGATGCTGGAGCCAGAATTCCTTTTTGAATTCATCGGTAAACTTCAATGTATATGGCGAAACCGACTTTGTATACGGATTGCTTTGCAGCTTTTGAATCTGTTCTTCTGTGAAATTGTGCTGTTGCATTCAAAAGCCTCCTTTAGCTGGATTTTCTTTAAGCCTAATTCAAGTATTTCATCTACAGATTGATATTGTAAGCCAAAGACTCAGACCGACTGGAAACAGGACAGAACAGGCAGATATGTATCCCAAGACCACCAAAAGAGAATCAAATCAGTGCTTCAATGTGGCAATGCTTCATTGTTTTATCGCCAAACCAAGAGAGGCTTACGGTGAACCGATCAGGCGAATTCTTCAGCTAAAGCTATACTGGTAACAGACGCAACAGACATGCTGACCGAGAACAAGAGACCTCAAGGAAGAACTCGCTAGAGGGATCCAGGAATGACGGTTGCATCACACCGCGAACCAGAATCCTCACCGACGAAGCAATCAAAAAGGCTTCAGACCATTGCGTGGAAGCCACACAAAGGTTTGAAGCCTTGAGTTGCATGATGTTTACATTCTGTTGAATGTCGGATTGTGATTAGTCGTTGGAAACGCCGTACCAGGCAACGCCTTCACCGTTCCAGCCAACATTGATCAGATACTTATGTTCTCCAAAGCTGGAAGTATAGTTATGGGCACCTGCTTTAGCATTTGGATTGTACTGACGATATACCGCTACGCCATCACTGTCACCGGAATAGAAAGCAATGCCTTCATAGCGCCAGCCTTTGCTTACCAGCATATCTTTTTCCGCTAAACTCATCGTATAGTGATGATCGCCCGCATTTGGATTGTAGAGACGATAAACTGGAGTTTTGGAAGTTTTTGGAGTCGTCCATCCGATTCCTTCAGAACGCCAGCCCAGTTTTACCAAGTGATTCTTTTCAGCAGTGCTTGCTGTATAGAAGTGCTCACCAGAATTCGGATTGTAAAGACGATTCATGCGATCAGTCTTCTCGATCTTGAAGTAAACAGTCTTGTTAACACCGCCAAAGACGCCTTTACCTGTGATCGTTACGCTGCCTTTTGGACCATCGACGTTGTTCTTATAGCTGAGTTTGTAGTCTTTACCTTCTTTAAGGGTATAAGTTCCATATTTCAGAACTGGTTTTGGTTCAATCGCACTTCCTGTTTGCCAGTAGCTATCTTCAATACCTTTGACGGTATAGTCGTATTTGGTTTCAACGGGATCGTCTTCGATTGTTAAGTTTTCATTTCTGGCAATAGATTTTTTGTTGAGTCTTGGACATCCTCTAACATTAAGATTTCTCAGGGCTGGCGTAGAGGTGTTGGAAAAACTGTATAATTCAGGGCAATTCTTAACAGTTGCAGTCCATAATTCCTTGCAGTAATTGCACTTTACTTCATGTAAGCTTTCAAAACCCTCTAAATTCAGAGAATCAATTTGTGTATTTGAGCAGTCTAAAGAATACAGCCACTTATTTGTCTCTGCATTCAACTTTAGTGAGACTAATGATGAATTATCACTGCAATCCAAAGTGCTCAGACTTGGATTGCTTGTGAGGTCAAGACTTTTCAATTTTGAATTTGAACAATTCAAGTCTATTATTTTGGTGTTTGTATTCAAAGTTAATGCTTCGATCGAAGTACCAATACAGTAAAAAGTCTCTAGGTTTGATAAATCTTTTGGATCAAAAACACTCAGTTTTTTCTGTAACCCCTGTATACATTATTCCTAAAAAAGCGCAAAAAGCCCCTATCAAACAAATTAGATATCATTTCTAGCTATTTATGCATCTAATATAGCTAGCTGATCTGGCGTCAAAGTTACCCCGAGATGTTGAAGTTTCTTCTTGAGTGAAGTGATCTTTCCTTCTCGTTCTTTCTTTTCAAAGTAATCTGGTCCCAAATCATGATATTTCTCACCCTTCTTTAGAAGATGCCAAATGGTCTTCAACATGGCATGGGCTACCGCAACTATTGCTTTCTTATTCGATCGACGCTTAGAAATCCGCTTATACATCTCTCCAAAGTAAGAATCCTTTTTCTTAACTGCAGAATGAGCACAGACAACCAGGGTACTTCGCAATACCTTGTTGCCTTTGTTTGTTCTGCCTGTTTTTCGTTTTCCTGCGCTTTCATGGTTTCCTGGACATAGCCCAGCCCAAGAACATAACTGGCCATCCGTCGGGAATTGATTCATGTCGGTTCCGATAATAGAAATAATCGTTTGGGCACTCGTATCTGAGATCCCTGGAATTTCTTTGATCAACTCACAGGCATCCTTCTCTTCCTTGTTCAGCTGATCATCAATATCATCGGTAAGCTCTTGGATATGTGTTTCTAACTCCTGGATATGAGTTCGCAGAACATTGATCATTTTAATCTGCATGGGAGTAAGACAGCCCTGCATATCTCTGATCAAAGCTTCTTTTGTTGCCTTAAGTCTTTTGGAT
>CAJTLE010000009.1 GCA_910577085.1 uncultured Allobaculum sp.
TAATTTGTAAAGATACTATTATACATATCCTGATTTTTCAAGAGGAAAAACAAGTTTTAGCTTTATGTGTGGCTATGTCTTCATTTTGATTAGCGCTTCCTGTGTATATAGTGGGGAAATTAGGTTATATCCAAAGAATGAGTTGTCCGCAGTTTTATGCCCAACTTTTGCATCCTGGTCTTTTGAATATTCGAGTTCGTTCTCTGTGTCGTTTAACGCTTCTTTCAGATAATTCAGGCTTTCCTGAACACTGGGATGACTGGCAGCAGCTTCATTCTGTTCAATAACGCGAATCACATTCTGACTGTAGTCCATCGCATCCTCCAGAATTCCGGTGTTCATTTTGGATTTCTCCGGCATTTTGTCATGAAGGGATTTATCGACGGAATAAGCAGCTTTCCGCAGTTTCTTACAGCGGCGGATGATTTCTTCCCGTGGAGAAATGTGCTGAAAGCGGGCGTTGGTATGGGTAGAGTCAACAATCATCGACTGTCTGCGCGTGATAACGTTCTTTTCAATGGCGTATTCAACCGTTCTCTGAATCAGCTGATCCAGCAGTTCAGGATCTTTCATTCGCTGACTGCGAAACTTGGACAGAAGAGAAGGATCAACGATGTTTACTTCCTCTGGAGAAAGGCCGAGGAAGTATTTCATTTCCATATTGACACGAACCTGGTCGATCAGGCCGCGGTCGGACAGTTCAAAAGCTGTTTTGAGCAGAAGGAGTTTGAACATGAAAACAGGATCAACCCCCGGACGTCCAAAATCTATCGTGTAATTCTTTGCCAGAGTTTCCCGGACAAAATTGAAATCAATTTCTTCCTGGAGTTTTCTCCAGAAGCTGTCTTTAGGGATGAGAATACCGTAAAGTGCGGAATAGGGACTGAAATCAAGAGTCATTTGGTTAGAAGATTTGAACATATTATTACCACCTTAGTTAAATTATAAAACAAAAGTGATAAAATGTCAATATATTTTCAAATGATTTTGTGTATTTAATGTGATTTCTTATTAGACATAAAAAAAGGTAGTGGCTCAACGGTTAGTCACTACCTCAGTGGTAAATCAATCAAATTTTGTCAGCAGCCTCGTGAAGATATTCTCAAGGCTTGTGATGGAATCCCATTTACACCACATCAGACAGACCGGCTGCAGATCATCAGAAACCATATTCAGTATCTGGATTCGGAGATCAAGCGTCTGGAGGGTCTGATGGACAAGATGCTTTGTAACTATAAGGAATATCGCCGTCTTCTGGAAACCATTCCGGGAATCGATTCAGTCAGCAGTATGTCTATTCTTGCAGAGCTTGGCATTGAAATGTGCCAGTTTAAAAATGCGGCCCAGCTGTGTAAATGGGCTGGACTGGCCCCTGGAAGTGATGAGTCAGCAGGTAAGGTTCACAATCGACATATCACCAAAGGTGGTAAGTATATTAAGCCGCTGCTCGTACAGTGTGCCTGGGCAGCGGTTAAAGACAAGAAGAAACCTTACTACGCCTGTAAATTTCAGGAACTGGCTGGGCGCGGCGTCAACAAGAAAGTAGCCATTATCGCCATCGCCAGAAAGATACTCGTCGCCATTTTCCATATGTTTGTGAAGAAAGAAGAATGGCATCCTTCAGACTGTGACAGCAGTTATGCCCCAAGTGGAGTAACTATCAAAAAAGAAACAAAGAAGCTCAAAAAGTGTGTTGAAATATTGAAGTATCTGGGGCTGGACATGAAGACTGTCGTAAAAGTGGTTACCGACCTTTTTGGATGTACTGTCGATGAAGAAGGAAATGTCTATTCAGAAATGACTGGTGAGATAGTCTTAGGCATCCCATAATTCATTAGTACAGACTAACGGGGGAAAGGGGGTAGTCTGTCTCCAAATACAGTTTTAGACTCATTTTTGAGCCAAATATCGACATTTAAACTACAACCAGGGGTGACCGGCATAGAGTTGCCTTGTCAGCCGAGGGGGTGTTTTCAAAGTAATTTTTCTTCCATATTTATATGTATTTATATGCCGAATTTATACGCAAAATGGATATAGATCCAAAAGGCAAATTGTTGGTGCCTTGAAAAGTGGCAAATTAGTGCCTAGGATCGATACGGAAAGAGGGAGGATCCTCAAAAATGTGTGAAATAAATTGGATGAAAGTCAAAAAAATATGGTGCTTTCCATTTTTGTTCAAGTACAGAATACGCCTTCGTTTCATCTGTTTTTGAGACTTTTATGGCAGAGTGGAAAGATTCGAGGGATGGATTGATTGACAGTCTAAATATCGGCTGTTAAGATGACCGCAAATGTTGAGAAATAAAAGATAGAGGCTGCGGTGCAGATGAGTACCTTCTCGAGGAGGCGTCCAATGAAGGAAGGGAAAGGCAATCACCGCCGAAATTCAGGTTCTGGCAGGGGCGTGGATTGGGATGCAGGGAAATACCTTGCAGACTCCTTCAGTCGAAGAGGCGTTATCTTGAAACCTTCTTTTTGAACTGTGGGGACCACAGTTTTTTTATTTCCAGAAAAGGAGAAAAATTATGAAAAAATCAATGTGGACTGCCGCATGCGCAATGCTCGTTCTGGCTGGCTGCTCAAGCAGCTCTGCTTCAAGCACTGCAAGTACCGCTAGTACATCAAGTTCGACAACATCTGCTTCCAGCACAGCTGCTGCTTCTGGTGAAACCTTTACTGTAGGTATGGAGTGCAACTATGCTCCATTTAACTGGCAGACAACAGATGCAACTGAATCTTCTGCAGAACTGCCAAATGGTGCAGGATATTGCGATGGCTATGATGTCAAGATTTCTCAGGACCTGGCTGACAAACTGGGCAAACAGCTCGTCGTTAAGAAGATCAACTGGGATGGTCTGCAGCCTGCTCTTGAATCTGGCGAAATCGATGCGATTGTTGCTGGTATGACAGCCAACGATGAACGCGAAGAAGGAATTGACTTTACAACTCCTTACTATTCTTCTGACATGGTTATGATCGTTCCGAAGGATTCTGATGTTGCTTCCTTTACAAGCATTCAGGATTTCTCCGGTCACAAAGTTATCGGTCAGAAAAACACAAACTATGACACCATCATCGATCAGATCGAAGGTGTAGAACACGTTACTCCAAAAGCTGCATATCCAGAACTCGTTCTGGCTTTACAGACAGGTGAAGCTGAAGCAATCACTGCTGAGCTGCCAGTTGCTAAGGGTATCGTTGCTGCCAACCCAGATCTGACTTACATCACATTTGAAGATGGCAAAGGATTCGATGTAGACACAACTGTTTCCATCGGTCTGAAAAACAACACAAGAGACACACAGGAATTCAAGGACGTTCAGGCTGCTCTGGATGAAATCTCCCAGGAAACCCGTGATGAATATATGCTGGATGCGGTCAACAACGCTCCAACTGGTGAATAAGCGTCATGTCCATTGATTGGTCATATGCTTGGCGGGCACTCGTAAAAAACTGGCCGATGTTCTGGTACGGCATGAAAGTGACAATCGAATTTGCGGTTGTCGGTACCGTCTTCGGCTTTCTGATTGGTCTGGTGGTCGGCGCGATCCGTTCGGTTCCAATCGATCCACTGGATTCTCCATTGATTAAGGGATTAAAGAAATTTGGCCGCTGGATTACCGGGTTATATATCTGGATTTTTCGTGGCACACCTATGATGATTCAGGCTTGCTTTATCTACTACCTGCTTCGCCCAGTGATTCACTGGGGTCCAATTACTGCTGGTTTTGTGATCATTTCGATCAACACTGGTGCGTATATGGCAGAGATTCTGCGTTCTGGTATTCAGTCCGTGGATCCAGGTCAGTTAGAGGCATGCAAAGCCATTGGTATGAGCAACTTCCAGGCGATGGTGTACGTCATTTTCCCGCAGGCAATCAAAAACACCTTCCCGGCAATTGGCAACCAGCTGGTTGTTAACCTGAAGGACTCCTGTATGATGAACGTTATCTCTGTTACGGAGCTGTTCTTCCAGTCGAGTTCGATTGCGGGTTCGAACATGCGATTTGTTGAAATCTACTTCGATACCGCAATTCTGTATCTGATCCTGACTACAGTCGCAACATGGCTGCTCAACCTGATTGAGCGTCATATGAGTAAGGATGATGACACAGCGAAAAAGAAGAAATTCTTTATGGAGATGTCCGCATGAGTAATCCAGTAATTTCTGTTGAACATCTCAAAAAGAGCTTTGGTTCCCAGGAAGTTTTACATGATATCGACTTCCAGATCGAAAAAGGGGAAGTTGTTTCCATTATCGGATCTTCCGGTTCTGGAAAAAGTACTCTGCTTCGATGTATCAACCTGCTTGAAATTCCAGACTCTGGCACGATTTCGTTCCATGGTCAGAACATTTTAGGCGGCGGTTTAAAGCCAACTGACTATCGTTCAAAGGTTGGCATGGTATTCCAGAACTTCAACCTGTTCGCAAATAAGAATGTTCTGGATAACTGCATTCTTGGTCAGCGAAAAGTTCTTGGCCGTTCGAATGAAGAAGCGAAAAAAATCGCGCTTCAGCATCTGGAACGGGTAGGCATGAGTGATTTCTTAAACAAAAATGCCACCAAACTTTCCGGTGGTCAGAAACAGCGTGTTGCGATTGCCCGCGCTCTGTCGATGGATCCGGAAGTTCTGCTTTTCGATGAACCAACCAGTGCACTTGACCCGGAAATGGTCGGTGAAGTACTGGACGTTATGAAGGGTCTTGCAAGTTCAGGTTTAACGATGATTGTCGTTACCCACGAAATGCAGTTTGCCAAAGACGTTTCCGATCGCGTGATCTTCATGGATCAGGGCGTCATTGCCGAACAGGGAACCCCGGATGAAGTCTTCAACCATCCAAAAAACGAACGAACAAAACAGTTCCTTTCCCGTTTCCGCGAAAGTACAAATTTATCGTAAAATCGAAAACCGGCGTCCTGAGACAGGATACCGGTTTTTTTCATGACATATTTCGTTTAGGGCAGCCCAAATGACGGTTGTTCAAAGACGGTCAGATAGTCAATTTTTCGTCTGGCAAGCACCGTTAATCAAGACTGGGGCACAGAATCCGATGCTTTTTTGGAGAACGCCTGATCAACGGCCTGGCGCAGTTCGCTTTCGCTGACTTCGGTGTAAACGTTCAGTGTTGTTTTGACATTGGAGTGCCGGGCGAGTTTGGCCGCAATTTTGGGCTGCGCTCCGCTGCGGATCAGATTGGTGACAAACGTATGCCGGAGCATGTGATAATGGAAATCCATGCCCAGCTCTTTGACCACCACACTGATTTTATGCTGAATCGTCGTTGGGGCCATAAAACTGCCTTTCGGATCGGAAACGATCAGGTCGTAGGGATGAACCTTTTGATATTCCAGCAGAAAGGTTTTGAGCGTCTCACAAAGGGGAAGCACAGCGGTGCTTGAATCTGTTTTCGGGGTGATGGTCTTGAACCGAGACTTTTTTCCACCGGTGAAATCCATCTGCCGAGTGATCGATACCGTGTTGTTTTCAAAGTCGATATCTGAGAAACAAAGGGCAAGAGCTTCCGCCCGGCGCAATCCGAGATAGTAGCCAAGATACAGATAGGCGATGACGGTGGGCTCAGCCTTGAAATGATCACACAGATCGAGAAAGTTTTCTTCATCCAGATACATCTGGCGGCGCTCCGGTTTCTTGTCACTGTGGACATAGATCAGACTGAGTTGATGACTGGTGATATAACCGGCTTTCTGGGCATAGTCAAGAATGTTTTTCAGGCAGGAGCGAATCAGATCCATTGTTGACTGGCTGTTATCCGAGAATGCATTGAACAAGCTTTGAAGAACGGGGTAGGTGACATGCCGGATGTCCAGACTGCCAAGGCTTGGCCGGATAAAGCGTTCATAGTGATAGGTATAGGAAACTTTCGAATTGGCAGCGAAGCGGATACTGTCAATGGCGAGCCATTCCTTATAAATATCGTCCACAGTCCGGATTTTGTTGGCATTGTCACTGGAGGCCAGAAGGGCGGCGGAAACCCGGACGCTGTAAGCCTGCGCTTCATGTTTGGTCGGGAAGGTTTCCGTATGTTTTACCATTTTTCCCTGATCGTCGATGGATTCAACGGTAACTTGATATAAAAATTCTCCATTCCCCTTTTCAATTTTTTCGATTTGCATGAACGTACCTCCTTGTTGAGAATCAGGAGAGCAGATTCTGTTTTCGGGTGCAGTCGAAATGAAAAAGGCTGAAAACGTTGATCTGATGAGGATTTGGAGTTTGTTGACTGGCTGCACTTTTCTCTGACCGCATGAACAGACTGCCTCTATGTACTCAACCTGCTACTTATATTTTCGAATGAATCGCTTTTCTTTTTCAAATTCAGTAAAGAAGGCAGTTTTTTATCGCATTCTGGCACTATTTGTCTCTATAACAGGGCAGCAGGGACCATATCCTCGCCTTGATGATTCATATTCATCTGTCAGGAGTTGTCAGGAATCATAGACGGGTTCGTCAGATCGGGCAGACCAGACAGATCAGATAGATCAAGCAGAGCAGACACTCCAGACGATTGGCCCAATGAAATATGTGTTCTGACTGTAGGCGGTTTCTGTAACGCTTTTGTCTTTCTGCATTTTGGTTTCAGTTCTTTCAAGCGGAACTTCTTCTTTGGCTTTCACAAAAAATGCCCGCGGACAGCTTTGTCCGGTTTTCCAACCTGATGACAGAGTTTATAATGGATAAGAACGAAAGATGTATTAAAAAGATGTATTTAAAGGAGGAAACAAAATACATGGCAAGAAAACCTGTTGTACTGGTTGTCATGGATGGTGTCGGACTGTCTGACAACGTTCTTGGCAACGCAGTGAAAATGGCCTACAAGCCGCATCTCGATATGCTTTGGGAAACCTGCCCCCATACGCAGTTAAGAGCTCATGGTCTGGCAGTAGGTCTGCCAACAGATGGCGATATGGGTAACTCCGAAGTTGGTCATAACGCAATCGGAAGTGGACAGATCTATTCACAGGGTGCAAAACTCGTAAACGAAAACATCGAATCCGGTGAAATGTTCCAGTCCGCTGCCTGGAAAGAACTCGTTGACAACGTAAAAGCCAATAACTCTACACTTCACTTCTTGGGCCTGCTTTCTGATGGAAATGTACACTCGCACATTAATCATTTAAAGGCTCTGATTAAAGAAGCCAAAGCAGAAGGCGTTAAGAAAGTGCGCGTTCACGCTCTGTTAGACGGACGTGATGTACCTGAAACTTCCGCTTTAAAATATGTTGACGAAATCGAAAACTTCATGAACGATCTCAATGATGAAAACTTCGACGCACAGATCGCATCTGGCGGCGGACGTATGCAGATCACAATGGACCGTTATGAAGCCAACTGGCCAATGGTTGAAGAAGGCTGGAAGATCCACGTACGCGGCCTTGGACGTCAGTTCAAATCCGCTACTGAAGCCATCGAAACTTACCGCAATGAATCCGGTGTTGTTGACCAGGATCTGCCAGGATTTGTCGTTGTTGACGAAGAAGGCAATCCAAAAGGAACCATCGATGACAACGATTCCGTCATCCTGTTCAACTTCCGCGGCGACCGTGCTCAGGAAATCTCCTTAGCCTTTGATGGTGACGAAAGCTTCGACAAATTTGACCGTGTTAAAGTTCCACACGTTAAATTCGCTGGTATGCTTCAGTATGATGCAGATGCGCAGATTCCAAAGCGTTACCTCACTGAACCACCAAAAATCCATTACACACTGACTGAACAGCTCGTGGCCAACGGCATCAGTGAATATGCAATTTCTGAAACTCAGAAATATGGCCATGTCACTTACTTCTGGAACGGAAACCGTGCCGCTAAATTCGACGAAAACCTCGAAGAATACGTAGAAATCGAATCCGACGTTATTCCATTCGAACAGCGTCCATGGATGAAGTCTGCTCAGATCACTGACAAACTGTGCGATGCGATCCGCTCCGGTAAATACGACTTCTTACGCACGAACTATCCAAACGGTGACATGGTTGGCCACACTGGCAACCTTGAAGCCACTGTAATCGGTGTTGAATCCGTTGACCTGGCTTTAGGCCGTGTTATTCAGGCTGTTAAAGACGTTGATGGTGTTCTGCTTGTTACAGCTGACCATGGTAATGCGGATGAAATGTACGAAAAACGCAAAAAACCAGATGCTCCTCTGAAAGCTAAAACATCTCACACACTCAACCGTGTTCCATTCATCGTTTACAACTACCCATGCACACTCAAACACGATGACGATATGGGTCTGTCCAATATCGCCGCAACTGTCTGCGAAATCCTGGGTGTTGAACCAAACGAACACTGGAGAGCTTCCATCATCGAATCTAAAGACTAATCAATAAACTGGTCTTGAACTCGATAAGCTGATCCCATGGATCAGAAGCAAAATCTACAATTGTATAACGAATCATCATGCTGGCAATCCGGATCCCAAATCCGGCTGCCAGCATTTTTTGCTTGCCATAGAAAAGGTCACCGGCTGGAAAACTGGATGTTTTTCCTGGCTGGTGACCTTTCTGGTTTGTTTCTTGAAATGTTTTCGTATTACGTTGTTTGCGGTAAATTTTCACAGCTGGATGAATCTGGAAGAGTCTGTCGACTATGGTTGATTACAGGTTAGATGCTATTCGTCATCATCATCGTCGACATCATCATGGATGCCAAAGACACGGGAGAAGAAGGAAGGCTTTTCCTCTTCGTAGTGATCTTCGTCGTTTCCGTTGTCATATCTGTTTTCATCATAACGGCTATCCTGATAACTTCCGTGATCATACTGGTTCTGATTTCTGGAATCGTTATAGTCATCATCATCGTCGTATCCGTCATCTTCACCGTCCTGGTCTTTATGGGTGAAGATCGAAAGAATTCGGTGCCCAGTGCGTGGTGCGCTGTCATCCTGATCAGAATCGTCGTAGTCATCGTCCTGATCATCCGGATCCTGTTCGTCAACAAGTTCGAATTCGTAATCGGAGAGATCTTCGTCATCGAGATCATCATCGGATGCGGAATGGTCGTCCTTGATTTCAGGAAGCTTGAAGGCAGGGAAGATGCCGACAATCAAAAGTCCATAACGCAGAACTTCCAACATCAAGAACAGGGTAAAGACTTTCATGGAGTAGCGGACGGTGTCGGAATCGTAGTAGCCTTTTAACATCATGCCGCCAAAGACGGCTACGCCAATCTGCGCAACGACACAGAACCATAAGATCTTTTTGCATCCTGGCTGTTTAAGATACAGGAAGAAGATCGGCAGGGTCCAGATCGCACCGGTCAGAATACACAGGGTAAACATGAGGTTGAGTGCGAAGACGGAGGCGTTGTCGATGGAGACAAAGTTGTTCTGGAACAGGTGAACGATCAATGGGAACAGGATCAGTTCGCCATAGACCACAATGGCCATCCGGATTGCGGTACGCGGATATTTGCTGGAAAGCTGACGCCGGTTTTCTTTCTCTTTCTGGCGTCTGGCTGCAGCTTCTTCATGGGAGTTGCCTTCAATATCCACTGGATTTTTGACGGCAATGCGAACCGGCTGTGATTTGGCAGGGGCGTTATTTGCGGCCTGTCGGTTTCGCGATCCATTCTGGGCTGGAGCGGGTTTTGCTCTTGAGGTGATATCCGGACGGGAACCAAAGTTGGAGTATGCATCATTTGGCTGAGGAGCATAGTTTCCATTGGTTGAAGACATGCCCGGCTGGAAATCTGGTGTCGGCCAGGAGGCCGACTGGCCGGTTGGAATGACCTGACCGGTATAGGGATCGTAGTATTGCCCGGTTGATGGATCAAAGTTGAGAGGTCTGCCTTCTACAGGAACTTGATTTCCGTTGGGAGGATAGGCACCATTTTGAGCCGGGGAGCTGGTATTTCCATATCCATTTGGCTGATGGGCAGGGTATTGGTTGTACCCAGTCTGCTGACTGCCATAGCCAGGCGTCTGGCCGTTGGCCGGATAGGAATTGGGGTAGCTGTTGTTGGCATATCCGTTGTGGTTTGGATAGGCATTACCATTTGGATAGCCGTTTCCATTGCCATAACCTGGCTGGTTTTGTGGATAGGTGTTTTGCGGAGCGTTTCGATATCCATTTGGCTGCTGGTAACTGTTGGTCTGTTGGCCATAGTGACCAGACTGGTCATAGGAAGTTTGGCGGGAAGCATACGCTTTTTCCTGGTTTGCTTTCTCTTTTTGAACGCGGGCTTTGGCTGCTTTCTTTCTGGCCTGCTGCTGGCGTTCCTGTTCCTGACGCTCGCTTTCGGAAAGCGTGATGACATGGTCAAAGAAAATCCGTGACCACCAGGAGTTGCGCAGCCACTTGTAGAGCCAGAGCAGATAGAAGTTCTTGACCATTTCCAGTACGATCCAGACCAGATAGACCGCAATGAAGGAAGGGTGGAGGGTCAGATCATAGATCAGCCATCCACAGAAGGCGATTTCCCCAAAACATCCAAGCAGAACCAGATGTCTGGTCCATGACTTACCGGAGGAAATCGCAAAGAAGATCACCATCCAGACAACCATCTGGACTAAGGTGACGAGTAAGTATAGGACGGTAAAAAAATCAGGCCGGGTGAAGATCGGCTGGCTGAGCAGGAAGTACATGCCTGCCGGCCAGAGACAGATCACCAGATAGGAAAGAATCAGAACCGCCTGGATCCGACGCTTTGCTTTTTTAAGAAGCCTGAGATCATCTTGATATTGAGTCATAACTCAAGTTTATCGGATGAAAGAGCTAAATCAAATTCCATTCCTGAAATTGTCCATTCGCAAAGCGCTTAACACAATATAGATCAAAGTACAGGCCAATTTTTTTTAGAGTGGTACGATAGCGGCATATTCAAAGAGTATCTGGGTTGGCCGCTCAGGAAGCGGGTCAATCCTGCTCTGCAATCCATCCTGCACACCAGACAGAACGGATTGATCGATCTGATTATGGATCAGAATCGAAAAGACAGGTTTCGAGTCTGGATGGTTGCTTACCATGTCTGAAGAAGATGAATTCCAGTGTTCTTTTCTTGAATGTCGATTGACGGACAGGTTGAAAGGACCTTGCGGGATGCTATGAAGGAGAACAATAAATATGGAACTTTACTCTGTACTTTATCGAACGGTTGAAGCCCAGAATCTGGCAATGGTTATGGGCAGCGGCGATCTGCCGGTTCTGGCTACGCCTCAGATGATCGCCTGGATGGAAGAAGCCTCCTGCAAGATTGCTGAAACCAAAGAAGGCTATACCACAGTCGGCATTTCCATGAATGTAACACATGATGCGCCATCACCTTTACATGCCCGTATTCGCATTGTCAGCCATCTGATCGAAAGCAATGGCAAGATCTTTACATTTGAAGTCAGTGCTTATTGTGGTGAGACCTGCATTGGCAAAGGCATTCATAAACGGGCTGCCGTCAACCGCGAACGCTTTATGGCCAAGGTGAATGCCCAAGCCTGAGCCAGATTGGATATCGATCTGGAAATGAGAGAAAACCAACGGGGAATCAACGCCCCGTTTTTTCGTGGGCTCTGCTGGAATAGCGAGTTTGAAAAGAAGAAAAGCAGGGGTTAACCGGCTTCAGGATTGTTTTCCCAGCTGATCGATATACCTCCGGCATCTTTTCATTCGCTAAAAAATCTTGTACACTACAGACCTCAAGTCCCGATACTCTGATCGAACCATTGATGATCAAAATTCGGGACTGAAAACAGGTCAGCCTCAAAAAACTAAGTTTGAATGATTGCGGTTACGGTCCAAACCTCGCACCAAATTGCAGGCAATAAGACAGCCAGCTTGAACAGAGAAGAGATTTTCTGTTATTAATAGAGAGATCAGCTGATGCATAAGCAGATCAAAAGAAGCCCTTTTGACTCTGACTGGCTTTCTTATCATTGATTTTTGCCAGCCAGACCCAAATCAAGTCGAAAAAAAGACGTTTTGGTCTGCTCCCTAATTCAAACAAACGACAACCGTTTTAATCTTCATACGGTGTGTGTTGCTCTGAGATCACAAGCGGATCTCAGGCAGTGTGCTGATCCTGAATGCGATCAACCGATACGTTCGCTATTCTTTTTTGCCGGATCTTTTCAGCCCGCTGATTCCGGGCAAAAATAACACGGATCCAAATTTAAAGACGGATTTGCTCATCCAGCCAAAATTCGAAGCGGATAAGCCGTTTTTCAATCCGGTCTTACGATTTGACCAGATGCAAAATTGTTTCGAAAAAGCGAAACAGTTTGATGGATCCATTCATAGAGTTCAAAGTGAGCTCAATTCCTGAAAACAGATTGCTGAAGCCCTTTTCAACCCAGAAAGCTGCGCCAGCTCTTTTGTTGTGCCCAAATCGAAAATAACCGAAACTGCCTTCGAAAATTTCTTTGAAGAAGTCTTTTCGTGTGCCTTTTTGTTCGAACAGGCGCAGGAATAAAAATAGAAGCGAACAACAATCCGGTTGATCGACTGCAGGGAAATCCTGCTTAGATTCCGGAGAACTATGAAAAACAGAAATGAATTTCTTCTGATTGTGGATGGCTCTTCCTTATTGGCAACCAGCTACTACGCCTCCCTGCCAAGAGCTCTTCGCAAAGAAAAGGATGAAGAAAAAAAGGAGCAGATGTACCCCCGCCTGCTCAAACAGGATAAACAGGGTCATTACTGCAATGCCCTGGAACTCTTCTTCCATACCTTATTTACCATCGTCACTTTCCAGCGGCCCAGTCATCTGGTGATCTGCTGGGACGCCGGCCGCAATACGTTTCGAAAAGAACTCTGGCCGGCCTATAAATCCAACCGTCAGGCGACTCCAACTCCTTTGCGCCAGCAGTTTGAAACCGCCTATGCACTTTGCGGACAGTTAGGGATCAGCCAGGTCCGTGATACCCGCTATGAAGCGGATGACTTTGCGGGAACGATCGCAACCCGGATGTGTGAATACATTCCGGTACGCATTCTGACCCGCGACAAGGACTATTTCCAGCTGATCAATGATGATATCCACATCTGGTATGGCATGGCTGACCTAAAGAAAGTGAAAGCATGGCGCAAAACCCATAACATGCCATCTTCTCTGCCAAGCCGGGTTGTGCTGGTCAATGAAGATGTCCTGTATAAAGAATTTGGCTACCACCCTAAAGCCGTGCCCATGATCAAATGTCTGTTCGGTGACCCGTCCGATAATATTCCTGGTGTTTCGGGCATGGGGGAAAACCGCTCGATCAAACTGGCGGAGCATTACCACTCCGTTGCCGAGCTCTATGATCCAATTGATGCCGTGCGCACCAAAGCGGACCGCCAGAAACTGGCCCGTTTATGGCGTACCTGGGGCATTACGATCTCTCCTTATTCCGTACTGACCCGCAAGGGAACGGATACCCGGCTCAATGCCCGTCAGATGGCTGAGATCTGTTATGAACTCGGAAAAATCCGGACGGATCTGGATCTGGAGGATTGTTTTGAGGGCGAATTCGGACCGGATTTGTTTCGCTGTGAGTTCGATCCGCAGACTATTTTTGATGTCCTTGAACCCTTTGAAATCGAACTGAAAATCGGCCGCAAGAAAAACGGAATTCCAGGCCGCCCTTTCAACACCCGTCATACTTCAGGAAGATCGGGTGCAAAAAAACGGAATTCCACCCAGGCCACGTCTTTTAGAGAAGGAAAGAAGTCTTCCGCTACGAAATCGGCAAAATCTGTACAGACCACTCCAGCTGCAGGCCAGCCAAAAGGCAAAGCTGCAAAAGCGGCCATGGCTGTCGAAACCATGCCATCAGCTTCCAATGTAAAAGCTCCAAAGACCGGCAAACCAGTCAGACCGACACAAAAGTCCAGAAAAGGCTCGGCTCCATTGGCAGCTTCCAGAAAACAGAACCTGTCGGAAACCCAGATCAAGGACGATCTGCTGGTCAAAGAAAACCAGGTGGATGCAGGCCTGAACGTATCCAGCAATATGCCGGCTGCTCCAAAAACAACCTCATCTGCCAAGCGGAAAAGCCGAAAGGCAAAGGGCAGGAAAAATGCCAATCCGGCAAAGCTCAAAAAAGCAGCAGCTGCAGAGTCTTCTCCAAAGGAAAATGATTTTTCCTTACAGGCCCTCGAGCAGTTTGAAGCCAGTCAGCCCTTTGAAGTCGTGGTCGCCGGCTTTGACGATGGTCAGGAAGAAGAGTATGGTTTTGAGTCTTCCAGCCGTTCCTCTTTTGCCAACAATTCCCGCTCAAAATCAAAAGCAGGACGCAAGAAACCATCCCATCCAGCCCCTTTGAATGTGCAAAGTCATGGTCAGATGGAAAAACAAAACGCCAAAAAACGTCAGGCGCGCCCCCGACGCAATCAACGCCGCTACAAACCGAAAAAGCCGCAGAACCAGCAGACTTCGCCTCAGGCTTAACTCGTGATGGGCTTAACGTTGATTGCTGTTGAAAAAAAGTCAGGACATCAATCAGTCCATAAACCCAAATGAAAACAAGTCCCAGATTTCATGGAAGCTCATGAAATCTGGGACTTTTTTGCATAAGGAATAGGGATTAGAGGCCGACTTGCAGAGGACCTTCATTTTCAAAGTCATCGATTGCCTTGTTGGACGTAATATGAGAGTGTGGCCGATGATGGAAAGAGCGCAGATGGAACAGCAGCAGATAAGTCAGGCAGGTTCCATTGATGGCGCCGATCTCATCGAGGACGACATCGCGAAACTGGCAGGCACGATCGGCGACAAAGCTTTGGTGAATTTCATCAATTCCCGCAAAGAGCAGGGAAAAGAAAACTGCCCCCAGGACTGCTTTGCCGGAGGTAAAGCCCAGGGCATCAAAAAACAGATACCATAGAATGCCCATGACCAGATAGATCGAGAAATGGGCGGCTTTGCGGATCAGAAACCGGATCTCGGGCAATGATTCAAGATGGAGCCAGTGGATCAGCTGATCGGACAGAGCCTGGGAATCAGAGCCGGTCTGGCTGGAAAAAATCCAGATGGCACTGACAAGCAGAAACAAGAGAAGCAGGTAGAAAAGGGCCAGCGGCAGATTGACTTTTCTGTCGGTGGCAGCGCGGGAGGTTGGTGTTTTCATAATTAAAGTTTACCGAATTTTCAACATGGAAGGAATGTCATTTTGTGCACTCCTGACTTTCAAAACAGGTCTGTCTCTGTCACTTTAAAATGGTAGAAAGTCCCATGCTTACAGACCGAAGAAAAGGCCTTTCAATCTGGAGCCAAACCAATTCATGAGAATCGTCCATAGCCCTTTGGTCGAATCGTTGGGCGAAACGTGATAGAGTAGGCGCCATATCCGATAAAGCCAGGCAGGCATGTCTTCGTGCATTCTATTGTTGCACCTTTTACAATGAGAAAAACGGACAGTCCAGAATTTCTGCCTGTTTTTGGGCAAATCTTTACCGGATAAGAAAAATAACTGGATTGGATTGGTTCGGGCCTGGTTCTCAGACAGAGGACAGGTTGCCTGAAGGAGGCCTAAGGTTTATAACTTGATTTGATCCTGATCAGGATGTCAGAAAACTGGCCATGCCTGTAAGGATCCATCCAGAAAAAGGAAAAAGTGAAAACGTATGGTAATTCGACGAATACAAAAGTGGTTTTTCAAGCTTACCCCCGCAAGACTGCTTGTACTCGGGTTTTTAAGTGTCATTCTGATCGGCGCTTTCCTGTTGTGGCTGCCGATCTCACGCTTTGCGGGTGTTCCCCTCAGTTTTCTTGACGCATTGTTTGAATCGTGCAGTGCGGTGTGCGTGACGGGGTTGACGGTGGTTGTTCCTGGACAGACCTTCAACCTGTTTGGCCGGATTGTCCTGGCCCTTCTGATTCAGATTGGCGGCATGGGCATTGTTCTGGTTGGCATGACCTTCACGCTTCTTTCAGGCGGCCGGATCAGTTTTAAAACCCGGACGCTCTTTGTCCAGGCGCAGAATCTTTCCGGCTATACCGGACTGATTCATATTGCCAAGTGTATTCTGTTTATGACCTTTGGCATTGAAGCTATCGGAGCCCTGTTGATGTGGCCCGTGCTGATGAGTTATTTTAACCCGCTGCAGGCACTTGGCCATGCCCTCTTCTTATCGATCTCAGCGTTTAACAACGCCGGCTTTGACTTGTTTGTGGGCGGGGATTCTTTAATTCCGTACGCCGGCAACGTGCCATTGATTCTGATTTTAAGTGCGCTGATCATCATCGGTGGATTTGGATTTATCGCCATGGTCGATCTGGTGCGCAACAGGTTCCACTGGTCCAAACTGATGTTAACGACCAAAATTGCGGCGTTCATGACAGTGCTTTTACTGGTGGTGGGAACGGTTCTGTTCAAGATTCTCACCCCGCAGACGTGGCTGGAAGCATGGTTCCAGTCCGTCATTACCCGAACGGCCGGGTTTGCGAGCTACCCCCTCTCCAATTTTTCGACCGGGGCACTGCTTGTCTTTATTGTCCTGATGTTTATCGGTGCTTCGCCAAACTCGACGGGCGGTGGTATCAAGACAACAACCGCCTTTGCGATTTCTTTAAAGGCCTTTTCTTCGAGCGCCGGTCATGATGAAGACTCTGTTTTCTACCGCCGGATTCCGGATATCTGCTTTACCAAAGCATCGACTGTTCTTTACTTTGGCCTTTCGGCAGTGCTGTTGGGAACCATTTTGATCTGTGCCTTTGATCCTCAGTTCACCCTGTCAGAAGTGCTGGTGGAAGTCACCAGTGCGCTGGCCACGGTTGGATCTTCCGTGGGCATTACCGCTCAGTTATCCCAGGCCAGTCAGCTTGTCATCATTGGGCTGATGTTTATGGGCCGCCTGGGTACGGTCACGATTGCCAACCTGCTGATTACCGGTAAGGAGCCAAAAGCCCACTACTCCGAAGAAAACATTCTGATTGGATAAATATAAATACCTTCGGCTGAAGAGGGCCGCAGGCAAAACGAAACAAAAAAATTCCATAGGACAGCATGGAAAGACAGATCGAAAAGACCGACGAAATAGAAACTCCGGTCAGTCTTTGTTGCCTTGCTGCAAGCTGTCTTCTGGTTTAAGAATAGAGGCGAGTCTAAAAGAGAAATGAAAAGTGATGAAAGGACTCGCACATTGAAAGGGAAATTCTCATGCAAAAGAATTTTGACATGTTTAAAAAGAGACGCTCCGCCTATTGTGTCATCGGCCTGGGCCGGTTCGGTTCAGCGGTTGCCGAAACCCTCGCGGAAAATGGTCAGGATCTGATCCTGATTGATAAAAACCCGGACCGGGTGCGTGAAATGCGTTATCTGACCGACTACGCGTATGTGATCAACCATCTCGATCAGGCCGCTCTCGAAGAAATCGGGGTAGGGGATTGTCAGGTGGCCATTGTTGCGATTGGTGAAGAAATCGCCGCCAACATTCTGGCCACCCTGTATTGTCTGAATCTGAAAGTGCCTATGGTCATTGCCAAGGCCAATAACAAGGATATGGGCAACATTCTCGAAAAGATCGGGGCTGAAGTCGTCTATCCGGAATACGAAATGGGTGTGCGCCTGGCTAACCAGCTTTCCAATAAGAAAGTCATCGACTACTTCTCAATTTCCGGCAACATCGATATTGCCCAGCTCGAAGCGCCTTCCTACTTTACTGGCAAACAGTTAAAAACCCTCGAGCTCCGGCAGAAGTATGGCATTTCCATCATCGCCATCCAGACTCGCAATGGAACAATTGAAGAAATCGATCCAAACTATGTCTTCGAACGCGGGGATATCATCATCGTCATCGGCTCCAATGAAAATATTCATAATTTTGAACGTTCAGTTGGAGATTAAAGCAAATCCGGCACATAATTATGCCGGATTTTTTTTGTACAATAAGACGATACCTGCCTGAATGTTGTGGTTGTCTGACTTGACTTTCAAACAGTTTGGATCTCTTATTTCTTCGAACAGAAAAAGAAGCCCGATTGAAAGCCAGAAACCAGAAATCAGAGAATCTCAAAGCAGCTTTTTCTGAATTGAATCCGGCAGGTTCAGACTGGAACAATATCGAGGCCAATGAAAAGGAAAAAAGATCTGGCAGATCCAGTCCACCCAATGAAAATCAACCTTTACAATAGATTTCAAAATACATTTCAAAAAACTACATAAACACAAATACAGCCTTCATTTCAAAACAGCCTGTCTGGATGTCATGCTTATGACTCTGGCTAAAGACAAACCTCTCATCTGAATGGTCCAGTCGGTCCAGCTCTGTTTGAAGTGAAGCCCCCTGAAAGGATGTGACTGTTATGGAAAAAGCAGAAAAAGCACTGGTTTTGATTACCGGTATGAGCGGGGCAGGGAAAACCTCCGCCATGAACGCTCTGGCCGATCTTGGCTACAACTGCATTGACAATTATCCAAAAGAACTCCTTCCGGCTTTAGAACAACTGATGGAAAGCGGCGATCCACAATACGACCGTCTGGCATTGAGTGCAAGCAGCCAGGACTATGTGGATTTCATGAACTTTTTTGATACCCTTAAGTGGCCTTTACAGGTTGTTTTTGTCGACGCAAGTGATGAAGAATTACTGCTTCGCTATCGCTTTACGCGCCGTATGCACCCGCTGCTTGTTCACAATGAAGCCTCCACGCTTGAAGAGGCCATTGAGCTGGAGCGGGATTCTTTCCGTTCTTTAGAAGAAAACATGAAGGATACCCTTCATCTCGATACGACGCGCCTCACGCCGCAGGCTCTGGTCAACGTTCTTAAACCGTATTTCAAAAGCCAGACCGAACCGGAATTTGCGATTACGTTCCAGTCGTTTGGCTTTAAGCATGGCCTGCCAATGGATGCCGATATCGTCATCGATGTGCGCTGCCTGCCCAACCCCTTCTATGAAGCGGGTCTGAAAAAACTGACTGGCAACGATGAGCGTGTTTATAAGTACGTCATGGATCGAGAAGAGACACGGGAATACGTCAAACGTTTAAGCTCGTATCTCGATTTTGTCTTTGAGAGCTATCGCTCCCAGAACAAAAACCACATGATCGTCGCCATTGGCTGCACTGGTGGGCAGCATCGCTCGGTTTCGGTCTGCAACTGGCTCTATGACCACTACAAAGACGAATACAAAACATTCAAATCCCACCGCGACCTGGATTTAAGGAATGATGTTGCATGAAAAACGTCGTTGTAATCGGCGGCGGAACCGGACTTTCCGCCATGATGAATGGATTCAAGCATCTGGAAAACGTCAACCTGACTGCCATCATCACGGTCGCAGATGATGGCGGATCAACGGGACGAATCCGCGATATGTATAACGTTCCGGCGATGGGCGATATCCGTCATGTGCTTTGTGCCATGGCGGAAGATGATGATGATCCATTATTCTCCCAGCTGATGAACTACCGTTTTTCCGGATCGGAAGATATCGGCGGCCATCAGCTTGGCAACCTGATTTTTTTGGCCATGATGGACCTGACCGGCTCTTACATGGGCGCGGTCGAAGCCATTTCCAAAGTCCTGAAAGTCAAAGGCAACATTCTGCCTTCTACTTTGGATAATGCGATTTTGTATGCCCTGATGAATGATGGCACCCTGGTGCGTGGGGAGAAGAATATTCCAAACGCCAACAACTCCATTGCCAAAGTCTTCTATGAAGACGACATCCGGGCTTATCCGAAAGCCATTGAAGCCATTAAGCAGGCCGATTTGATTATTTACGGGATTGGCTCGTTGTATACGTCCATTCTGCCCAATGTCATTGTCAAAGGCGTACGTGAAGCGATTGCGGATACGACCTGTCCAAAGGTTTATTTCTGCAATGCGATGACCCAGCCAGGAGAGACCGATGGCTTCTCTCTGGAAGATCATGTGCGCGCCATTGAAACCCATACCTACAAAAACCCAATTGAGATTGCGATCATCAACCGCAGTCCGATCGACGAAAAGACACTGGAACGCTATGCCAAACAGGGCAGTGTTCCCGTTGTTCAGAAAGAAGTCGATCACGCCTACAAAGTGTTCCATCGCGATCTGACGATCGTCGATGAAACCGGCCGCATCCGCCATGATTCTCAGGCGATTGCGGATTGTCTGGTGGAAATTCTGGCGATGATGGAAAAGGAAGAAGTTCATGTCGTTTTCAAGTGATGTGAAACAGGAAATCAGCAAGCTTGAGTTCTCAGGCGGGCAGGCTAAAGCGCTTTTATGCGCTTTATTTTTGTCCCGGGCTTCCCTCAACTGGAACCGGGGTGAAACCTGGCTGTCCTTCCAGACGCAGAACGCTTCGATTGCCAAGCTGGTCTTCCGTCTTTTGAAAAGTGAATACCACGTCGATGTGCAGATTGCCTCGATCAGGCGGATGAATCTGAAAAAAAATAACATCTACCGTCTGACCGTTTACTCCCAGGCCAGCGAGATTCTCGAAAGCCTGGGCATTCTGCGCACTGGCGGTTTGTATAACGTGCCGCCCTATTCGCTGATTCGTTCCGAACGCAACGCCAGAGCGTTCATTCAGGGACTGTTTTTAGCAGCGGGTTCCATCAACTCTCCCAAAACAACCAACTACCACATGGAACTGACCCTGCCTTCGCAGGATTTAGCCGTGATGGCGGTAAAAATCCTTGACCGGTTTCATATTCCGGCCAAAATCACGCTGCGCAAGCAATCGTATGTCGTCTACACCAAAGTCGGAGACAAGATTGCTGATTTTCTGCGTCTGCTTGGCGCCAGCCAGTCTTTGTTTACCTTTGAAGACCAGCGCATTCAGCGTGATTTCTACAACCAGCTCACCCGCCTGGACAACTGCGAGGTGGCCAATGAGATGAAAACCCAGAAAGCGGCCAAAGAGCAGCTCGAATGGATTGAGATCATTGAAAGTTCGGGATGCAAAGTCCCGGAAAAAATCGTCCACGTCATGGAAGCGCGCAAGCAGAATCCTGAAGCTTCCAATGTGGAACTTTGCGATGCCATCTATGTGATGTATGGCGAAAGCATAACCAAATCGGGCATGAAACACCGCATGGCCAAGATGAAAGAACTTGCTCTTTCGGGGGCCCAGACATGACTAGAGCCAGAAATGAGCAGGATCTTCTCGACTCTGTTTTAGAATCCATGGATCAAAAGAGCTCAACAGAAACCTCCTCTACCAGACCCCTTTCCCGCACAGCCAGAAGACAGAATCTGGAGCCTGCAGAGATTTCGTCTGATCGTCAATTTGACTCCGGTAAACCATCAGGCAAAGAAGCGGATGAGGTTCAACGGTCTGTGATTGAACTGGCTGCAGTTGAACAGACGGCAGCGGAACACTCCACAGTTGAACAGACTACAGTTGAACAGACGGCGATGAAACAGACTGCTGTCCTGGAGCAGACGAGAGTCAAACAAACAACAGTCGAGCCGACAACAGTAGAACCTGCACCAAAAGAAGATACCATTCCTCACGAGCCGATCTTTTCGTTAAACCTCGAACGCCTTTCGGTGGATGATCGATTTGGACGTGAAGAGCTGTATGAAGAGGATGAAGAGGAAAACGATTCGTTTAAAATCGGTGGTGCCTTTGAAAACGATGTCCCCTTTGAGCTCGAAACGTTTTTCCAGAAAACAGAACAGGATTCTGACAAAGCCATCGATACCCCTCATGGGCGCCGCTGGTATGTCGACCTGGATCCGGAAGAAAAGAAAACTCTTGAAGTGACCAGCTTTGGACAGGATGATGTCCCTTCTTTATGGCAGGGAATTATCGAAATGTTTCGTGAGTCTTCGCTTCGAAAAAAATTCGAGAAATCCAGAGCCTTTCGGCTTTCCACACTTGGTGTCGGGCTGCTGGTCTTTGTCGGGGCACTCAATGTCGGACTTTCCGGCTGTGCTCAGCCGGTTAAGCTGACCAATCAGACGTTTGTGATGGAGCTTGGAACCGATGTGTATGCCAATCCATCGCTTTACATTGATAATGCCGCCCAGGTGGATCTGGGCAACCTTTCGATTGAACCAAGATCGCCGGGCATTACGATTACCGACAACCGGTTCATTACGGTTTCTCTGGATTATCTGGGTGTTGGTTCGTATGATTTCGTCTTAAAAGATGGTGATGCCGAAACCCCATTTGTTATCAAAGTCAAAGACACCAAAGCCCCGACCCTCAAAAATTCTGTGGATGCCATTGAAATCAGCTGGGGACAGAAAGTGAACTGGGACGACGTCTTTGGTGCGACGGACTTATCCGGGGTTTATTATGAGCCATCCCTGGATTTTGAAACCACAACCGGTGAGCATACGGTGGATGTTAAAATCCGCGACCGCTTTGGCAATGCGATTACCAAAACGGTTAAGGTGACGGTGAACGGATGAAAAAAGCAGATAAAATTCTGATCAGCTTCTTGCTGGTCCTCTCCCTGGCCTTGTTGATTCCGCTGTTCTGGATGCAGGATACCGGCAGCTTTGCGGTGGTGAAGGTGCGCAATGAAGAAAAGCTGCGGCTGGACTTAAGTCAGGATGGCGAATATGAAGTGCAGGGGACACTCGGCCCGGTTCATATTGTGGTTTCTGGCGGCAAGGTCGAAGTCACACAGGAAAATTCGCCGTTACATTATTGTTCCAAACAGGCACCGACCGATAATGGGGTGGTCCCAATTGTCTGTCTGCCTAACGAAACCGTGATTACGATCGAAAACGGTGGCGAAAACAGTGAGGATACGATGATTCAATGAAAAAGCAGAACTTTAAGACCATTACAACCCTGGCGATGTTAACGGCCGTCGGGATTGTCTTACAGATTGTCGAATCCTTTTTCCCGCTGGTCATGGTCATTCCTGGCTATAAAATCGGTCTGGCCAATATCGCCGGATTGTTTGCGTTATATGCCTATGGAAACAAGGACATGGTGATCGTGACGGCGCTGCGGGTGTTTATTGCCGCCCTTGCCACCGGAACGCTATTTTCCGTTTCCTTTCTGTTGTCGGTAACTGGCTGCACGCTCTCTTGTCTGGCCATGATCCTGGCTAAACGCTCCAATATTTTTTCGATTTATGGGGTGAGTGTCTGTGGAGCCGTGTTCCACACCTTCGGTCAGACACTGGCCATTTCCTTGATTTATCAGCAGTTTTTTATGGGCAGCCTTCTGCCCGTGCTCACGGCGCTGTCCGTGGTTTCGGGACTTGGCATTGCCTGGATTACAGCCACTCTTTTAAAGCGGCTGCGTCCGCGTGAGTGGAAAGTCTACTTGCATCAAGTCGGGCTGGAGAAATAAATCCGCCCGCTTTTTATGATTAAAGCCGGATATTCAAGTGGTGAAGGAATATGGCGAAAAAAGAGAAGCCTATTTCCCTGAGTGGTTGTATCCTGAAACCAGGGAATGAAGAACTGATCAGGCCTACAAAGATTCAAATGGTCTTCTATGACGCTTTGTCCGGCCTTTGTTTGAAAGACGTAAGGATAAAGTCTTCTCTGACAGTCATCAATGCCATCGGAATTTGTTATACTGAAGTATCTGCGTCAACACCTGGTTGAAAAGAAAAGGAGGAAGAGCATGGAAAAAGATGTCGAGTACATTGCGCTCGTCCAGATTGAGCGCTCCATGAAAAACGAGATTTCTACGTTTTCCATGTCCAACTCCCGATTGCTTGAATACCTGAATACCCTGAAAGGCTCACCGCTTTCCCCCAATGCCGTTTTGAAGGCGATGACCATGCTGGAAAAGATGGATCGCAGTCAACGAAATCCAAAATCGGCCAGAGCAATTCGGCACTGGCAGAATGCGATTCTCGAAGCCTGGGGCAGACCGTTTAAAGGAATGCTTTATGAATCGATTGCCTTCAATCAGCCGATCTATCCTCAGTTTGAACCGGATGAAAAACTGCTTGCCAGATTTCGCCGCTACCCCAATAAGCTTGCCTGGATGGCAGTCATTGGCGGGGCTGTGTTTTTAGGCCTTCTGGCCAGTCTGCTTGTTCTGGTGTTTCACTGGAACTTCTGGCTTTGTTTCTGGAGTGGTCTGCTTATTTATGGCCTGTATGTGGCGTATTACTTTCTCTGGTTTGAAAGACGGCTGGAGATCAGACGCCTGAAGATGATGACCAGAAAAATGAGTGAGCCAAGCCGTCAGTTTGTCCGCTCGCTGCCGGTTCGAAACCTGCCGCTCTTTCCAGATCTTTATGATCTCAAAGAAATGTATGCGGCCTGGAAAGAGGGCAAAGATCGAGCCAGACTGGCCCGTGAAAAAGCAAGACAGATGAAAGAGGCAAGAAACCTCAGCCTGAATCAGGCAAGAGCGCTCGAAAAGCAGCAGCTCCAGCAGGAAACCAGACGCACATCAAAACCCAGCAAAAAAGCTTCCAGACCAAACAGAACCATGGTTGGCCGCAAGCCAGGCCATAAAGTCAGTCCAGTCGCGGCCACACGGGCAGTCCGCTATGCCAACGCTTCTGCAGCCACACAGGCTAGTCAGAATGCTTCGGATGCCTTTGCCCCTGATACTCTCAATCTTGACCAGACCGGATCGCTTTCGGCTGCTGAACGCCAGCAGATTTTAGAGCGGGTCGAAGCCAATGCGATGCGAAATGAGCAGCGAAAACAGAAATCGCGCTTTGATATTTCGGTCGATGATCTGCCGGTAATCGACGTGGATCTGTCCATGTTTGATATCTCGCTGCCCAAGCCTTCCAAATCGCAGATGTAATTTGTGGTGATAAAATTTGTGGTGATAAAATTTGCGGCGATGGAATTCTAATTGTGAAAAACTCATGCAGATCTTTAAAGGTCTGTCTGTCAAAATCCAGAAAATCAGGCCGGGAGTAATCCCGGTCTTTTCTTATGGCCAGCAGCCGTGGCAAGAGGAGGAAATGGAGTTTGTAAATATTGCTCAAAAATGTCATTGGAAAGATTTGTGAAGTAAACTTCATGCTCAAACAGGGAAGTGGAGCAAGGGGCGTGCGTACGGCAGGCGTGAAACGCCTTTCATGCTTGAAAAAAGTTCAAATATCGTTGCCAGAATGCGCAACTTTCTAACAGGAGTTTTGTTAATGTTGATCGCAAATTCACAAATTGCGTTTTAGATGGTATTATGTGTGCGGTGATGAAGATGAAAAATGCAAACTCTGTTCCAAAGGCAACGCTCCAGAGATATCCAGTTTACCTCAAGGCGTTACGCAAACTGCAGAAAAACGGGGTCTCGAAGATCATGTCCCGGGAACTGAGCAATTTCGTAGATATCGAACCAACGACCATTCGCCGGGATTTTTCCTTCCTTGGCAGCCTTGGCAAGCAGGGCTATGGATATGATGTAGACAAGCTGATCGACATCTTCAATTCTGAGCTTGGAGTCGATTTCGACGAAAAAATTATTCTGGTCGGCGCCGGTAACCTTGGGCGGGCCTTATTAAACTACAATAAATGGGATTATGTGGTCGGTGAGATCACCTGTGCCTTTGACACAGATCCTGCCAAAGTCGGCAACATGTTTGGAATTAATGTCTATCTGCTCGATGAACTGGAGCAGCGCATTCCAAAAGGATGCCGCATTGCGATTCTGACCATCTCTGAAGATGTACAGAATACAGTAGACCGTTTGATTGAAAACGGAATTACCGGGATTGTCGATTTTACCCACCAGCATTTTCAGGTTCCGCATGGAGTTGCTGTCAAAGCTGTCGATGTGGTATCTTCTATCCAGGAACTCGTATTTACAACAAACTCGATGGATTCAACGGCATCGAAGCAGTGAAATTCCTGCAACTCTGGCCTAGAGAGACGGGGCAATGGTGAAACCCGGAGCAGAACCAGGAATTTGAACACCTGCCCAGCCGGACTGGAGAAGTTCTAAAGAATGGTAGACAGTCCCGTTGGCCGCGTTAAGGCTCAATCAAGTGCCCGAAAAGGGAACGCAGGATGGTACCGCGGTAACAATCGCTCCTCACGACTTTCAAGTCATTGAGGAGCGTTTTTTTGTTTCTGACTTTTATGCAGTCATTCTCTGATCGAGTTCATCCATGAAATTACAGTCACGAAGTTCAGCAAAAAAACTTTTATCAATACAGAAAGGAATTTGAATATGTTAGTCAAAAAACTGAAATCAAATCTTCAGGATTACAATGGAAAAGAAGTCACCCTTCAGGGATGGGTGAGAACCAACCGTAAATCCAAAAACGTCAGCTTCATCGAACTCAACGATGGCTCGACATTCTCCAATTTACAGATCGTCTACACGCCTGAAATGGAAGGCTATGACGAAGCCACCAAGATCACAACCGGATCGGCTATTGAAGTAACTGGTGTTGTCAAAGTGACACCAGAGGGCAAACAGCCATTAGAAATCAACGCGACAAAAATCACCGTTTTAGGCATGGCTGACCACGATTATCCACTGCAGAAAAAACGTCACAGCTTTGAATACCTGCGTGAAATCCCACACGTACGTCCACGTGCCAACACCTACTATGCCATCTTCCGCGTACGCTCTGTTCTGTCCATGGCCATCCATACCTTCTTCCAGGATCGTGGATTCGTTTATGTGCATACACCAGAAATCACTGGTAACGATGCTGAGGGCGCAGGTCAGTGCTTTACAGTAACGACCATCAAAAATCAGGACTACGAAAAAGACTTCTTTGGCAAACATGCCCAGTTAACCGTATCCGGCCAGCTGCATGTTGAACCATTCGCCCTGACTTATCGCAACGTGTATACTTTCGGTCCAACTTTCCGTGCCGAAAACTCCAACACAACCCGACATGCTTCCGAATTCTGGATGATCGAACCAGAAATGGCCTTTGCAGATCTGTCCGATAACATGGACGTTATTGAAGATATGGTGAAATACTGCATCAACTACGTCCTTGAACACGCACCAGAAGAAATGGCCTTCTTCGAACGCGTTATCGACAAAGACTGCATCAACCGTGTCAAAGCCGTTGCCAACTCGACCTTCAAACGTATGCCTTATACCGAAGCTATTGAAGAACTTCAGAAAGCCAAAGGCCGTTTTGAAAACAACGACATCTTCTGGGGTATGGATCTTCAGTCCGAACACGAACGCTACATCTGCGAAGAAGTTGTTGGCGGTCCTGTCTTCCTGACGGACTATCCAAAAGAAATCAAAGCCTTCTACATGCGTGAAAACGAAGATGGCAAGACCGTAGCCGCATGCGACCTGCTCGTTCCATATGTTGGCGAACTGGTTGGGGGAAGCCAGCGTGAAGAGCGCTACGACGTTCTGAAAGCCAAAATGGATGCTTTAGGCATGGATGAAGAAATCCTGCAGTGGTATATGGATCTGCGCCGCTTCGGTGGATGCGTTCACTCTGGATTCGGTCTTGGATTTGACCGCATGTTAATGTATCTTTCCGGTATCCAGAACATCCGTGACGTTCAGCCATACCCACGTACACCAAGAAACCTGATTTTCTAAATCGAAGAAATTCACTCAAAGAAGAAACAGACACAAGCAATAAACTCAATTGAAGAGAACAATTCAACAGGTCTCAGGGCCATTCTGGCAATGGGATCTGTTTTTTTACGCTGCTTTTGGGAGCGTGCTTTGCTTTTTCTAATGGCTTCGGACAACTACTGTCCGATCTGGATTTTGACTTCCGTCCAAAAGCCGAAGGCTTGGAAAGCTCTTTCCTTGTTATACTTGAATTATCCAGCTGAAAAATCTGACCAGATAGATTCAAAAGGAAAAACGGATCGATAAGGAAAACCAGATCCGTACGAGAGGAGAGAAGCAGAATGCCCAAATCCAGTTTACTTTGCGAGCTGATCCGCTATGGTCTGGCCGGGGACCTTCCGCATTTCAAACAGACCGCCCGTGCCATCAGCCGGGAAGAAAAAGCCAAACGTCATACGGCCATTGCTGCCCAGATCGATGATCTGCTGATTTCCGCTCCTCGAAGCGGCCTGTTATCTTCTCCGGCTTCGATGGTAAATTCCTATTCAGGCACACCTGCGCGCTCGCATTCCGGTTCTTACAACACTTCTGAGCTGGCGCTGCCCAATCGGTCTCTGAGCCGATCTCTGACCAGTTCAGACAGGGAAGAGTATGGTCATCTCTTCATCGAAAAGAATGTAACGAAGTCGCTGGAAGATCTGCTTTTACCGCCGAGTGTGCAGACGGTCTGTCAGGATCTGATCAAAGAACAGAAAAACAGCGAGCTCTTACACAGTTATGGTCTGGCGCCGCGCAATAAACTGCTGCTGATCGGGCCGCCGGGCAATGGCAAAACTTCATTGGCCCAGGCGATGGCCAGTGCGCTGGATCTGCCATTATTTGTGGTTCGCTATGAAAGCATCATCGGCTCTTATCTGGGCGAAACAGCGGCCAGACTCGTCCAGCTGTTTGAATTTGCCAGAAATCATCCCTGCGTCCTGTTTTTCGACGAATTTGAGACCTTAGGCAAGGAACGGGGTGATGTTCATGAAACCGGCGAAATCAAGCGTGTCGTCAGCTCGCTGCTTTTACAGATCGATGATCTTCCTGACCACGTCATTGCGATCGCGGCAACTAATCATGATTCATTACTGGATAAAGCCGCCTGGCGAAGATTTCAGGTCCGTATTGAACTGCCAGGTCCAACGCAAGAAGATCTGGAAGCCTACTACAGCTTCTTTGAAAACATGCATCATTTCTCTTTGGGACTTTCCGCAAAAGAGCTGGCCAAGAAAACGGCCGGGATCAGCTATGCCGAAGCAGAAGAACTGGCTTTGACCATCCTGCGCCAGTATGTCCTCAATCTGCCGGATGCCGACGCAGCCGACATTGCCAGACGGACACTTGAAAACTGGCAGGAGCAGGTGATTTTTGCTCATCGAACAGAATCATAGAAGCTTATGGCTTTTGCCTGATGGTATGTCTTTGCAAGTGGCGGTATTTATCTTTGGACTGACTTTCTTTGGATGGATTCTTTTTTGTACATTTCCTTCGTCAGATGACGAAGGATTTTTTTAAGTCCAGCCGTATGCTTTTGAGGACCTGAGAGACCAGAAATGACGCCTCACAAAATCCCACATTGTCATTGAAAAACCGAGTATAGAGAAACCGACAAAAACAGCGCATTGGCCGACAGTTCTTTCGAAATTCGTAAGATTTTTGGTATTCAAGTGTGATTCGGGTTGTTTGAATGGGGCGGATTATGATGATCTAAAGGTCAGTTTTCGGGCTTGAAAATCCGCAGAATTGTTCATCATACATAGAAGATTTATTAAAGCAGGATTAAAGATGATTGAATTAAACAGCCTTAAATACGCCCGGAAAACAGGATGAAAAGGCTTTCTTTCTGTCTTTCGGGGTTAGAGAATTGGATTAATAATGTATACGGTGCATGAACAGACCTAAATTCCAAGATTTTCAACAGAATCCCATAAAATCACAAGATAGATGTAAATAGTTTATATTTAAAGGATGTCAAGGATATTATTTCTGATAAATATTAAGAAAATCTAAACAAAATCTTCCCGGCCTTTTTGCTTTCAAAAACGAGGGTTGTTAATCTGTTCGAGTCAACAAGGAGGACGCGAACATGAAAAAACAGCTTCGAAAAACAGTTCTTTCGCTGGGCACTACTCTGATGATGACTGGAGCATTCACAGGCGCTCCTGTGTGTGCCGCTGAAACTGAGCCGACAGTCAAATCGGTTCAGATTGCTAGTCTCGACAATAACCGGGCCAAAGTCGCTACAGAAGGCGTACAGGCAACCCGTAAGACCGGTTTTACTCAGATCAATGGGAAAACCTATTACTTAAATGAAAATGGTGAAAAATTAACGGGAACATTCAAAGACAATTCCGGAAGCTACTACTTCAATGACAAAGGAGAAATGGCAACAGGATTTGTTAAACAGGATGGATCCACTTACTACTACAACGAAGACGGTCAGCTCGAAAGCGGACTGATCACTGAAAACGGCAAGACTTATGTTCTGGACAAAGAGGGTAAAACTCAGTCCGGCTGGGTCGACAATGATGGCAAGCGCTACTACCTCAATGAAGATGGAAGCGCCGTGACCAATGAAACCAAGACCATTGATGACAAACAATACAGCTTTGCCAATGATGGTGTGATGGAAACCAATGTCACCCATGGCAACTATGCGTATGGCGCCGATGGCGTCGGTGTCGGAGATCCGGCTGCGTATGATCGCATCGCACAGGCCGCTCTGGCACAGATCGGTGTGAATCAGGACTGCACCATGCTGGTGACAAATTCCCTGAAGGCAGTTGGAATTGACTTCCATGGGGCTCCATCGGCTTATCTGTCTTTAGGACCTCTCACAGACAATCCAGTTCCAGGAGACATCATTGTCTACCAGGGACATGTTGCAATTTATATCGGTGATGGACAGGCTGTTCATGGCGGATGGAATGGATATACCACTGCCGTCTTCAGCGTAAACTGCTCGACACCACTGATTGGATATGTTCATCCAATTCTGCCCTAGGCTTTACAAACGAACTGAATAACTCTGCGACTGCCATGCTGTTACCAGCAACAGGCGGTCATTTTTTTACATCTGCTCAAAGGAAGGATCGGACCATCATAAGTCAGAAAAGTCATGCTGGCGATCAGGATGGCCACAGGAAAGAGTGAGGAAAGGATGAAAAAATCGCCTGACTGGTGGAAGGCAGTCTCTGGCAATGATGAATGGAGAGGGCTATACTTCCTTCAGGGAACTGCTCAGAAAAGAAATACAGCCTGTTCGAAAAAAGGTTTTTGGTCCCTTTTGGCTGGAATTAAAAATTTCCAAAACTGGTCATTGGGATCGAAATTTTCCGGATCTCAAAACGAATTACGGAAAATATGCTCAAATCTTATAAAAGTGGAACAGAGTGAAATGGTTATTCCTTAGCGCTTGAATATATAGACAAATCAAGAGTAATGTAAAGCCAAGGAAATCAAGCAGAAGGTTTCCTTGATAGAAAGCAATAATTTCCTTTCTTTTTTCTCTCTCTTAATCATTATTACAATTTCTCTCAAGCAAAGGCCCGGCTCATCCGGGCTTTTGTTTTGATTAGAAGCCAGGAAGCAGAAGGTCTTAGATTCCAGGAAAGAGCGGACCATCTGAAAAAAGATAATCAAAAATTCCGCAAATAAAAAAACGGGCGTTTACGGGCCCTTTTGAAATCAGATCCTGTATTTTTGAATCAAGGAAACCAGACAGCAGATTTCCTTAGATTGTATTTCCTTTCTTATCTCTTTCTCTTCTCATATAATAGACGCAATAACCGACCGGGTTTCGCCACCCCGGTCGGTTATTGCGTTATGGGGAAGCTGAGAGTTTTTGGTTTTTGCTGATCCATTTTTTTCTTTTCCGGATCTTCATTCATTTTGGTTTCACATGGTTCTCGATCTGAATGGATGCGGTTAGCTGACGGATGGATCTGGCTGCCTGGCCAGCAGGCTCCAGATAGACCAGAGTGATTTTTCCTGTCCGGACATGTCTAAAGACGTTCATGATTTCTGTAAAGAAACTATAAAGTTTATGAGCGTTAAAATTGGGAAGATTTAGAAAATCAGGTACAGTATAGCCAAGGAAATCAAGCAGCAGGTTTCCTTAAATTTCCTTTCTTTTTTCTCTTATCATAGTAGAAACCCGATCCCCGCCAGATCGGGTTTTTACGTGTTTAAGGACACTCGCAGATTGCACAACTTGCTCGAGACTGTAAGAGAACATCCCAAGGGGCATTCACCAGAAAAAGTTCGTTGAAAAAATGAACTTTGCCGGATGCCTGGAATCAGGCGATGAAGAAAATCGGGCGGCCGGTGTGGACAGGGTAGTCTTGAATCGACAGGCTGATGAAAACTCTACGAAAACAAAAAGAAATGTTTCGGAAACCGTTTCGGCAAAAATGTATGAAACTGGCATATTTTTCGGGATGAATTCTGAAGCCGATGTCTGAAAAATTGATATTTTCTGGCCGGAAAACGGATCGGAAAAGTGGTCAAAGCGGGTTTTTACGGGGATCGGTAAGATTTTCATATTCAGTCCGGATTGGTTTCTAACTCAAATCGGACTTTTCAAGGGCAGGAAAATTAAGATTCGACATTCTCCACAAAATTCCGCCCACAATATCGGAAGAAAAAACTCAATGTTCATACACCAATCACATAAAGAATATGGTAGGATTAGGCCATGGAAATCAAGCAGCGGATTTCCTAAATTTCCTTTCTTTTTTCTCTTAACCATATTTTAAAAACCGGAGATCTCGCCCATCTCCGGTTTTTATTTGGTCTGACTGACGGTTCTGTTGCTTTCGTCTACAAAAAACGCGAAATTCCGGCCGATTTGGTTTGTTTTCCGCCTTTGACCTGACAGATCTGATGTCAAAAAATCACCTGGCAAGAAATGGTAGAACCAATATTTTGAAAAACTATTCTGGCTTTGAGATTTGAGCAGAATCTAAAAAATCCAGGCTAATTTTTAAAGTCGAAGAAAAATACTGGGATAAAGAAGCATGGGGCTTGCCGTAAAGATCAAATAAAAAAATCAAGCAAAATACATTGTGACCGGAAAGCTTTCTGTTAGGATAAAGCCATGGAAATCAAGCAGCAGGTTTCCTCATTATAATTTCCTTTCTTTTCTCTTACTCTCATCTGATAAAAATCTGGATCTCGCCCATCCAGATTTTTATTTTGTTTCGGCCGACTGTTTTCGCAAAATTTGCCTGAGGATTTAATATTCGTTTGAGAAAAGGGATGTATATTCATGACTGTCAGATGATCCCGCTCTGACATGCAGAGTCTTTTCTGCAAATCCCTTTCTTTTCTCTAAAGCCGATGCCCGTCGGCTTTTTTTATGGATTTCACTTTTTCGGGCGTAAAACACAGGACCAAAAAAAGCAATGTTATAGTGAGCTTGGAAAGAAGATAACGAGCAGGGAACCAGAAAGCGGCTGGTTCAAAGTTGAATCTTTCCATTATTTCCTCTTTTAATCTTATAGCTTTGGGAAAAGGAGAGTTGTCGCAGCTCTTCTTTTTCTTTGCTTTTTTTTTGGCTGAGATTTCGATACTCTTAAACCATGACCAAGAAGAAAAATAAAAATCAATATAAAAAAATCCCGGATGGTAAGAAGCCATCCGGTTCGAATAGAAAACCAACGCGCAAGCGTTTCAGCAGAAAAAGCAAGATTCTGGCCGGTGCGCTTGTCATTGTGCTGGTGATTGTGATTGCGTTGTGTCTTTGGCTGCCCAAAGTTCTCAGCCCAAAGCGTTCCATGACCTACCTTGATCAGATCCAGCTTTCGGATCTGAAAGAACTGCCACAGAGCGCCTTTGACGAGACGGTTGAGGTGGACGACATGACCATTTATGGCACTTCTCTGGTGTTCTATGACCGAACCTTTGAACCCATGGAAACTGACGGCTTTTTCGGCCGGAATGTCACTCTGCGCAATATTAAAGATGGAAATACGATTTCCTCGACCTTCAGTGGCGGAGCAGATGCAGGCATTGACTTGCAGATGCTGCCCGAAGGGGTGTATGAAGTGTATCTGTCCGATGGTTATAAACCCAAACGCGCCTACACCGAAAGCGCGAAGCTGGAAGATACGTTTGTGACTATGCGCGACAATGACAAAGTCAAAAAAGTGCAAGTCGCTTCCAGTCCGTATTATCTGGATCGTTACAATATTCAGATGGACAAACCGTATCTGTTTATCGCAGTCACGGAAAGTGATCCACTCGAGACTATTGCAGATGTGTGCATCGATCCAAGCACCCTGGCCTGGCCGGCAGACGAGACCACCTTTGAAGATTCAATTGATGGCTTCTCTGAAACCCAGCAGGCATGGGCTTTAGCTGAAAAGATCAAAGCCAATCTGGAAAGCACGGGACTGAAAGTTATTTATTCCCATCAGAAAGTTAAAGAAGCGATTTATACCGGTGCAGAGAGCACAATTGAAACGGGCTATCAGGCTCAGGCAAAAATTTTCTTATCGCTGAGCATGTATACGCAGGACTATACTCGTCCGTTTGTTTTGTCCAGCCCATTTACCAATGGCAGACTGGGCAATGAAATTACGGTCTGTCTCAACCAGAATGGCGTCGAACTGGAAAACATTTCGACACTGACCCAGCTCAATCAGGGCAATGGATATGATCTATTCCAGCCCGATGAAAATTACAACTATACAAAACTGACCAATACTGCTTCCATACGCGAATCTGGTGGTAAAGTGACCAGTGCCGGTCAGGCCGCCGGATTTGAAGCCAACAGCCAGTATTCAGATGCCTATGGCATGAACGGTGTTCTGTTTGGCTTTGCGTCCACGGAAAATGCTGAAAGCCGGACTTACTTCCTCGAGCATATTGATGCGATTGCCAGAGGAATCAGTGAAGGCATCCTGCAGTATGCGCATATCTCAACACCAATTGATCTGAGTAAGCTGAGCACCCAACAGACTGCTTCCAGCCAGATGGCATCCCCAGAATCTGTGGCTCCCGTAACCGAATCCGTTGAAAATGCGGATCCTGCTCAGACTGCTCCGGTAGAAGAGCCTGCAGCAGAACAGCCGGCTGTGGACGGACAGTAACGACCATATAAATCCGTCTTTAAAATTGGAGAATCTTATGTAAACCGAAAGAACAGGCCTGCAGGAAAATCTGCCAGGCAAGTCCATAAAACAAGCGTGTAAACAAGCACATCAAACAAACTGATAAATACAAACTGATAAATAAGGAAAGAGTTCTTTAAAAAGGACTCTGGATACCCAGATATGGAAAGGAGGGCGCGCAATTCCTTCTCCCTGTCTTTCACCTGTCTTTGGCGGTGGAATTCTGTCGTTGTCTGTCTTCTATCTATATAGAGAACAGATTGAATAGAAAGCAGACCCAAACCACAAAACGGCCAGGGCAGAAAAGAGCAGGGAATCCTTGCGCTTATCGAAAATGAAACTTCAAGTTTCGAATCTGTATAAGTCATTTGGCGCGCATGACATCTTGCAGGGAGCAAGCCTGCAAGTAAAGGGAACTGAAAAAATCGGACTGGTCGGCCGCAATGGATGCGGCAAGACCACCTTGTTAAATATCATTTCCGGCCAGGAAGACTTTGAAAAAGGCGAGCGGATTATCCCGAATGCAACCCGCATTGGAACCCTTTCGCAGACTGTATTTAATGACAAAACCATCACAGTAAAAGAAGCACTCGAAAAAGTGTTTGAACCCTTGAAAGTTCTGGAAAAAGAGCTGGAAAAACAGGCCATGATTCTGGGCGAAGACCACTCAGAAAAACAGCTCGAAAAGTATGACCGCCTGCAAAACCAGTTTGAAACGCTGGGTGGGTATGACTACGAACATGAAATGAAGTCGGTTTTCTTCCACTTTGGCTTTGAAGAAAAGGATCTGGACAAACGTCTGGATGAATTTTCTTCCGGTCAGCAGACCCGCATTGCGCTCGTTCGTCTGCTGCTGGAAAAACCGGATGTTCTGCTGCTCGACGAGCCGACCAACCATCTCGATCTTGATTCCATTGAATGGCTGGAAAGCTACATCAGCCGCTATCCAAGTGCAGTCATTCTTGTCAGCCATGACCGTATGTTCCTGGATCATGTGTGTGATGAAATCGTGGAAATTGAACATGGAAAAACAATGCGTTATCCAGGTTCCTATACCCACTATGTCAAAGCCAAGGAAGAATGGATCGAAAAGAACCATGAAGCCTATCTGCGTCAGCAGGATGAGATTCATCACATGGAAGAGCTCATCGAAAAATTCCGTTACAAAAAAAGCAAAGCAGCCTTTGCTCAATCCAAAATCAAATATCTCGAGCGGATGGACCGCATTGAAGATGTCAAAGCCGACAACTCGGTAATCAAAGCAACCTTCACATCCGGCCGTAAAGGCGGCAACCGGGTTCTGGAAGTAGATAACCTGGTGTTTGGATATGACAAACCTTTATCCAAAGTCAGCTTCAACCTGTTCCGTCAGAACCGTGTCGGCATTATCGGCCCAAATGGCATTGGTAAATCGACTCTGCTCAAAACCCTGACTGGCCAGCTGCCAAGTCTTGGCGGTCAGTATGATTTTGGCCACCAGATTGATATTGGCTATTTTGATCAGGAAACAGCTGCCATGCACTCCACCAAGACTGTCATCGATACCTTATGGGATGACCAGCCGGACAGCACCCAGACTCAGATCCGAAATGTCCTGGCCGCCTTCCTGTTTACCAAAGATGAAGTCTTCAAAGAAGTCAACGATTTGTCTGGAGGCGAAAAAGTCTCCTTATCGCTGGCCAGATTGATGATGGCTCATGATAACCTGCTGATTCTTGACGAACCGACCAACCATCTTGATATTCCAGCCAAAGAAGCTCTGGAAAAAGCCCTCCAGAACTATGACGGCACGCTTCTGTTTGTCAGCCATGACCGTATGTTCTTATCCAAAATGGCCGACAAAGTTCTTGTCGTCGGACCGGAAAGCAAGATGTATGATCTGAGCTACAACGAATATACAGAAAAGAAAAAAGCGGGAGCGCTCAATCAGATCGAAGCTGCTCCAGCAGGCCGCGGCCGTCAGATGAAAAAGCCGGAACCAGAAAAAACATCGGCCATGCTCCGTCAGGAAAAGAACCAGCTGACCAATCGTTGTGCCAAGCTGGAAGAACTGCTTGCCAAAGCGGAAGAAGATCTGGAAACGCTGCGCGACCTTCGCTATGAACCGGAATATTATCAGGACTACCGGAAAATGGATGAACTGGAAGCTAAGATTGACGACAAGCACAATGAAATCGCCAATCTGACCAAGGAATGGGAAGAAAAAATGACCCGCCTGGAGGAAATGTCCTGAGAGTAAAGACTTAGTCCAAGTCTTCGATTTCCCCAAAACAATCTCTAAACAGACAAAGAGCTTTTCACCTGTCGATCGAAACAATCGACCAGGATGAAAAGCTCTTTTTACGTGCTGATATTGATATTAGGAGGGGTGTTACTGTTCTCGTTACTATTCTCATTCGTAAACAGCTGGGCCATCTGAATCAGACAGAACGGCCGGCTGATGGCCAAAGCAAGTTTTTCCTGACGGGTCAGCTGTTTGATCCGGTATTCGCGGCTCAATGCCTCGTGTCGATTCAGAAACACCTCATGATAAATCAGATAGACCGGCGTTCGGACTTTGGTATATTTGGCTCCCCGTCCGGCATTATGAGTTTTCAGGCGCCGCACAAGATCAGGCGTATAACCTGTATAAAAGGTCCCGTCATGACAGACGAGCATGTAGACAAAATAAAGCTGTGCTTCTTCCATGCCTTACATCGTATCGATTCACTCATCTATCTTCAAATTGCCTGGTGGGGGGATTACGGCTGCTGTTGCTTGAGCAGTTCTAAAAATTTTGCCCGCTCACTTTCTGGAATATCGATCAGATCCATTGCCTGGTCAGGGGAAAGCGGTGTTTTCAAGATGCTTTGAAGGGAATGCAAGGTTCCAATATTGATTCCAATGTCGATTCCTTTGTTGATTCCAATGTCGATTCCTTTGTTGATTCCAATGTCGATTCCTTTGTTGATTCCCCGTTCTTCGATCGCTTCGCTTAAATTACAGGACATATAGTTACCTTTTGCAGGAGCAGAGCATTTACTGCTGCTGTTGCTTGAGCAATTCCAAATATTTTGGGCGGTCGTTCTCTGGAATATCAACCAGATCCATTGCCTGATCAACAGAAAGCTGTGTTTTTTTCAAGATGCTTTGAATGGAGCTTAAGTAATTTTTTTGGTTGTTCTTTGTTCGATCGCTTCGCTTAAATTGCACATGTTTGTAGCCTCCTTTTCCATGGTTTGAGTCATCTGGATCCCATAATCATTTTGAAGCGTTTTTGCTTTCTCGGCGGCGCTTTTAACGTCAGAAAGCAGAATATCCAGCATACGCAGTGTGCCGCTGTAATTTTTTGTTCCTGGTCCTCCAAGATAGACAGTGATTACGGACATTAAGTCGTAACTGCTGACGGGTGCCACTGAATTACCGACTAGTGTATGCGGCTGAAAATCAAAGGATGTGATGCTGTTTCTGTCCTTTACAGGCGGATTGAGACAGATCCAGATCGAATATACTTTTGTGAGTTTTTCATAGTGGGAATTTGTAAATTCTCGATTGTATTGCGAAGATAACAATCTGGCACAGTAATAAATGCCCCGTGTGACGATTGGGTAGCCAGGATAAGAATCTTTCTGAGCTTCCACGTTGATGATCACGCCGATTTCTTCCTGGGTATTTGGAACAAGAGCCCGAAACAGGATGTCGTAAGTGGCTTCTCCCTTACTGGTCGTTTTGTCACTGGAATCCATTCCGAGAATTGCTGGATTTGTTTTGTCCGTCGTGATCGGAATGGCATCAACAAGCGGCGTTCCTTCGATATACCGATTGGCAATCTCATTTACAGAGCAGTCTTGGAACTCGGTAAGATAGGATTTCGTCACGTGGGCGAGAACTACTTTTTCTGACAACAGACGTTTACAGGCTGCATCATAACTGACTTTGTGTTCTGTGCTCTCTAACTTGCTGGCAATCGATGTTTTTTGAAGCTTTGGTGAATCCATTTTCGTCTTCTCCTTCATTATATGAAATTTGAATTCTCACTTCTTCTTATTTTGTTTTTGATCCTTTTCTGCTGCTTGACCGGCAAATCGTCACAACAAAGCGGAATCCAGATACCAGGGAGTTAGTTTCTGATTCCTTTAGCTGAATCGCGAAGCTGAAGGAATCTGCCTTCTGAATGGCTGTCCAAAAGAGGATCAGAGTGAGGACTCAACTGGATATACGCAAGATTTCAGAATGTATCGCAAAAACCGAAAATTTTTTAAAAAGTCAGCACCGGGCTGACTGTTGGAAACAGATCGGCCAGGACGGTTGTTGTTCAGGTCGTTTTCAGACTGATCTGGGCTTATAAAAGCGGATTGCTGGAGATGGAAATTCTGAAGGTGGAAGGAAATTTGAAAACCGGACAGCCCCTATCAGGGAGCGATATGGGAATATGGAAAGTCTCAGGGGGTGCCTCAGGAAAAAAGTTTAAAAATATTGAATTCAGGGTTGCATTCAAAAAGAGGAAGTGGTTTAATATGGGAGTTCGAGTTGAGCGAAACAGTTCGAATCTAAAGCCAAATAAATTTCTTAAAGAAATGCTTGACTTTGATTCTGATCTGGAGTATCTTAAATGAGCGTGATCGCATTGGGGTATAGCCAAGCGGTAAGGCAGCAGACTCTGAATCTGCCATTTCCGTGGTTCGAATCCACGTACCCCAGCCATATGAAAATATATCAGTGAAAGCTGATTCCTTATACGCCTGCATATCGCAGGTTTTTTTTACCCTCCTGGTTCCAGCACCAGGAGGTATTTCTTTTTCTCGGATTTTTTACTCAGATGATTTCCAAGACTGTTTGCAGGAATGTTTCTTATATCCTTTAGAACCGATCGCTTTGAAAACTGGAGATTTTCGAAAGAGCAGAATTTTTGGATGATCTAGCGGGATGGTTTTTGGATCAGGTTCTGGCGGACAAAGGGGATTTCAATCCGAAAAGGAGCGGAAGATGTCGATCTTTTTGCAAATCAAGCCCGTATCGACTACACTTTGACTTGATTAGTAAGGAGAATCGATTGTCATGACAAAAAAAGTCAGAACGCGGTTTGCCCCATCCCCAACCGGATATATGCATATTGGCAACCTGCGGACCGCATTATTTGAATATCTCATTGCCAAACATGAGAACGGCGATTTTTTACTTCGAATCGAAGATACTGACCAGGGTCGTAAAGTCGAAGGTGCCGTTGACATTATTTATAAAACCCTCAAAGACGTTGGCCTGAACTGGGATGAAGGACCAGATATCGGAGGCGACTATGGTCCTTACGTTCAGTCTGAACGTTTAGGCATGTACAAAGGCTATGCTGAAGAGCTGGTCAAAACAGGCCACGCTCACTATTGCTTCTGCTCTGAAGAAGATATTGAAGCGCAGCGTAAAGAAGCTGAATCCCTGGGCATTTCTTTCAAATTCCAGGATCCATGCAAGCACCTGTCCCAGGAAGAAATCCAGGCAAAACTCGATGCCGGCGAACCTTATGTTATCCGTCAGACCATTGCCAATGTCGGCGAAACTTCTTTTGATGATGAAGTATACGGCCACATTGAATTTGACGGCGACCTGCTTGATGAGCAGATCCTGTTAAAGTCCGATGGTTTCCCAACTTATAACTTTGCCAATATCATCGACGACCACACCATGAACATCTCTCACGTTGTCCGTGGTAACGAATACCTGTCTTCTACACCAAAATACAACCTGATCTATGATGCCTATGGCTGGGATCGTCCAACGTATGTTCACGTTCCACCTGTAATGAAAGATGAACACCAGAAACTATCCAAACGAAACGGTGACGCTTCCTTCCAGGATCTGGTCGCAAAAGGCTACCTGCCAGCTGCCATCATCAACTACATTGCCTTGCTTGGCTGGGCACCACCTACGGAACAGGAAATTTACTCTCTGCCAGAGTTAATTGAAGTTTTTGATGTAAAACGTATTTCCAAGTCCCCGGCTATTTTCGATATCGATAAGCTGACTTGGATGAATGGAATTTATCTGCGCAACATGGATGAAGACACTTACTTCGAAACGGTTCGTCCATATCTCGAACGCGCTGTTAAAGGTCCATATGATCTCAGAAAAATTGCCAAGATCATTCAGCCACGAATTGATGTCCTGACTCAGATTGAAGAATCTGTAGACTTCTTCGACAAGACCGGCGACTACGATCTGGAAATGTATCGTCATAAAAAGATGAAATCCACTCCAGAATCCGCACTGACTGCTTTAAAAGCTGTCCGCACTGCTCTGGAAAATCTGGACAACTGGACTGAAGAATCCGTTCACGAAACCCTGCTGGCTCTGCCAAAAGAATTGGGTGTGAAAAACGGTGTGGTTCTCTGGCCAGTCCGCACAGCCCTTTCTGGTAAACAGTTCACTCCAGGCGGAGCCATTGAAATTGCCTGGATTTTAGGTAAGGACGAATCCTTACGCCGAATTGATACCGCCATCGCACGACTCGAAGAGGCTTTAGCTTAGTTTTTTCTGCCGAACTCAATCCTGGATTGAGTCCGGCTTTTTTTGAAAATGATCCATTCTGAACTGCCTGCAGGAGCAAAATTGCCTGGATCAGCTCTATGGCCGGCACCGCTGTATGGCCGGCAGCTGTTGTGTCTGTTTTTGTGGCCGGGAAGACATCAGAAAGGATCTAAACAAAACAAATTTCGAACGGTGATTTTGAAAGGAAGGGAAGTATGACCTGGGAACAGTTTCTCCATAATAATTTTCTGATTAAACTGCTGGCAGCCACTGTTGAACTGATGGTGGGCTATTTTTTAGGCCCGTTTATCAAGAAACAGATTCTGCGGCTGCACAATCGCAAGGGCGTGGATGAAGGGGTGCTCACCTTTACCGGCTCGTTTGCGAATATCTTTATCCGGATTCTGGCCGTAATTGTCGCGTTAGGCCAGATCGGCGTCGACATGTCCGTGGCCGTTGGTGCGTTTTCCGCCTTGGGTCTTGGCATTTCGCTGGCGTTGAAAGACAACATGGCCAATGTCGCGGGCGGCTTGGAAATTCTGGTCACCAAGCCTTTTAAAGTTGGTGATTATATTGCATGCGACTCGCTGGAAGGAACGGTCCAGACGGTGGAAATCATGTTTACAACGCTGGTAACCTTTGACAATCAGGAAGTCGTGATCCCCAATGCAACCTTGATTGCCAATCCGGTCACCAACTATTCCGCACTCCCTACACGACGAATCGTGATTCTTGTGCCGCTGTCGATTCAGGATAACTATGAAGCCTTCCGTAAAGACCTGCTGGAAGTGCTTCAAAAGGAATCCGGTGTTCTGGCTGACCCGGCGCCTAAAACGATTGTCGGGGACTATACGCCTGATGGCATGGGCATCCAGATCAAAGTTCTCTGTTATTGCCAGACCGATAACTATTGGGATGTGCTTGCGGATTTGAAAGACAAAATTGAACAGCTGCGCAAAGCCAATGCGCTCAACCCACCTGTTGATCTTGTGCAGGTGCTCAAATGAATCTGTATCTTTATTTCAAAGCCCCGGCCATTCAAAGCTACACGCTCCCAGGCTGGGCCAAAGTGAAAGGCCGCCAGCTGATCTTTGCGATTCGAAAGACCAATGCGCCCATTGAAGAACAGGAAAAGCTGATCGGCCAGATGATTCATGATCTTCACCAGCCGCAGGCCGATGAAACGCTTCTCGAACAGATGCCAAATAAAGTAGCTGCTCTCAAACAGAAACATGCCGCATCGTCCTGGCTGGGTCGGGAAGCGGCTGACCTTCTGTTGTTTGCCCCCTGCTGGATTGGGCTCTATCAGACGCTTTTTATTCAGGTTCTGGAAAAGCAGAATCTGATGGGAACCATGCCTTTTGGTCTGGAAAACATCGCCCAGACCATTGGGGCGTATGTGGTGGTGAAGCTTTTGATTGAATGCCTGCTTCGTTTTGAAGGCGGCTGGAAGCGCTGGCTTGGGCTTGGCGTCCTGTTTGTTTTGTATCTAAGTGTGATTGCCCTGGCAAGGTTTCTTCCGGGTAAGCTTTATGTTTCGCCAATCAGTGTTATTCTGTTGAGTGGTATCGTGTTTTTTCTCGGCTTTGAACTCCATCGAAAATTCTTTGGACCTGCCGGCCAGGAAAAACGCGTCGTCTAATCCAGATTTCGGGAAATAAAAATCTGGACTGAAGAGGAAAGAAAGTATGTCGCAAATTGTATCAAAACAGGATCTTTTGCTTTCAGCAATCGTACTGGTTGTGGCGATGCTGATGATGCTGATCCCGTTAAAGTGGCTGTCGCTGATCACGACGCCATTTTCCATGCGGACGTTTGGAATCCGCAAAATCAAGCGCTGGCATTCGCGCACCGATACCCTTGGCAACCTGATGCTCTGGATCAGTCTGATCTTTTGTGTCGGATTTCCATGGATCCCCTACAGCCCGCTGATCTATCTGTTCTGGCTGACCTTTACCTGGCTTTGCACCGTTTCAAGAGCCGTACGGATGAGTCAGGTTCGCTTACGCTCCATTAAGATTCAGGTGATCTTCTTAATCAACCTGATCTATGGAGTGGGTATTCTTGCCGGCTTTGGTTTTTACAATGACTATGTCTTGTGGGTGCGCTCGTATGAGTATGCCAATCTGGTGGCGGCAGGAGAAGCTTTACAGCCGATGCTGTATCTGACCAACTCCGCTCCTGCCGCTTATCTGGTACAGATTCTGATTCTGGCGGTTCCCGTGATGAATTTGTGGGGCCAGTTTAAGTACATGCGTCTTGAAAATACCTTCAAGGCAGCCAATATGTTTACCTACTGGATGAAATCCCTGCTGGTTCTGGTGTTAACCGCCGGCCTTGGAATTTTTGGCGGGGAAGGCCTGCATCTGATTTACCAGCACCAGGATCCGGTGCCCATCTATTCCATTGTCCCGATGGAACGCCAGGATCTTGAAGACGTTCCAGCTGATGCAGCCAATCCTGAAGACCAGGCTGTTGATCCCAACGCCGGACAGACGGATCCAAATGCCGACCCGAATGCACAGCCGACCGATCCAAATACAGATCCCAACGCGCAGCCTGTAGACCCCAACGCTGAGATCGTAGATCCAAATGTCGATCCAAACGCCATTGATCCTTACACCGCCCCAGTCGACCCTTACGAGGGTGAAAGTTATTAACGAAATGATGAGAGATTGAAGCAGTTTTGCCTGCATGCGTTACGCACAGACAAAGCTGCTTTTTTCTTTTGGTGGTGGATGATTACAGGGCCATGGACTGGATGATCAGATCATTCGAAGCGAGAAAGAAGTGAGAAATCAGAAAAAGAGTTTTCAAATAAAATGCCTGGATTCTGTTGGTGAGAATGGGAAAATATTGGAAAAATCAGAGAATTGTGTTGAGAAAGTCATCATGGTTGTAGATAATACTTGCGATATCCCTGAGTAATTCATGAGCTTTTTCACAAATGTATTTTATGTGGATTTGTTCTCGAATTAAGGACAAAAATGGAGATCACTGGGTTATCCCCATCATTAGGGATGGACAGGGGTACGGCAGGGGGCAAAAAAAGAAGGCTTTAAAGGACGAAAAATGAAGAAAAATTGGGCTTGTGCACGACAAAAAGACAGTCCGAAGGCTGCCGAAATTTTAAATTAGCTTTATATACAGGAAAATTAACGTGGACAGTTCGCTATCCACCTGACTGTCCTGGCTTTGTGAAGATAGTGCATGAAGCGCTGGGCATGACGAAAAGAGCTGGCAATCTTCAGGTGAAAGCTCTTGGCATGACGGCTGAGTCTTGAAGCAACTTTCTGGTACCTGCTTCGGAAGGACCTGACAGTGATGTTCTGATCTGTTCCTTCCATCACACGAAACTGAAAGAAGCGGAAAAGATTATAGGCAAGGCATTTCAAAAGGAATTCAAACGCATTTGCCTCAAATGAGCGATGTGAAAGAGTGT
>CAJTLE010000010.1 GCA_910577085.1 uncultured Allobaculum sp.
TCCGTCTAAAAAAACGTGACTTCTATTCTCTTCTTCAAATCAAGGAAGATGCCGACATCGATCCCGAGATCGATATTCACAAAAATCTGATTCTGACTTCATCCAAGAAAGTCTCAAACAAAGGGGATGCCCTTCATCACTTCTGTCACAAGAAGTCATCCGAAATTCTGGACGAAAACGGTGAATGTAAATTCTCTTTCCGTCTGCTCAAAATCGATATGGGAGTCGGGCTGGCAGATCCGGATAAGCTGGAAGAACGTTACCAGTATTTCATTACGAATCTGCCAGAGGAAGAATACACATTAGAAAATATCCGGGCTATTTACGATAGTCGCTGGTCGGTGGAGAAGGCTTTCCTGGAGCTGAAATACTATGTCGGATTGCAGGCTATTCATGCACGCAAAATCAACGGAGTCTATCAGGAGACCTGGGCCCGTCTGATTCTGCATAACCTGATCAGCGCCTGCATCATGGCCTGCGAAAGAAACCGTCCAGCCCCCAAACGTCCTCCAAAGCACGAGACCAGGATTAACCGAAAGTTCGCAATTGAGATTCTGAGGAAGTTCCTCAACTACGAAATTCTCGATGAGGAGTACGTGGTTCGAGAGATCTGGAGGCATACAACACCGGTAAAACCAGAGAGATACTTTGAGCGGCATACTCTCAGGAAACTGGACTCCAATCAGCACCGAATGATATAGGCGCAGACCTAATCACTTCCTAAACCTATAGTTGAAATACAACACTATTGAGATTGTCAAAAAGGTGTTTGAACGGCACCTGTTTTCAATGCGCCCTTTCAGACCTGACAGACCTTAATTTAAGTCGATTATTCAGCTGGTTCGAGCATTTTCTGGACCTGGCACTGGCCGTATTCAGTTTTTGTGAATCAAATCATGGTTTTATCCGCTTAACCGAATGGCATTGAGAAACCAGTCTGTTCCCCCTGCTGGTATTCAATACCGCTGATGTCAGGATTCTTTAATTTCTGCGTATCAAAGGAGGCTGTTTCCACCACGATCTTTGTTACAGGCAGAATTTTCTGAACTGCGGCAATCCGGTTAAGATGCGTGTCGATTTTATGCTCAACAGACGGAGCAAGCCATCCTTTTTGCTTAGACTGAGTATCTTTTTGTTCAGGCTGAACCTGGTTTGGCTGCGATCTGTCCCGGTTTTTAAATCTGGGCGCTCTGTATCTTGTCTTGCGGTTTCTTCTTGCCCGCCGCGCCTCTCTTCTTGTGGAGATCAGCTCAGGAATATCTGTTCTGCACTGGACATCCCAGGCAAGAAGTTCTTTTGTCTCGGTTGAAGCACTAAGACCAATGTGTTTGGAACCAGCGTCCACTCCAAGAGTGACAGGCTGGGTATATCTTGTTGAATCATATAAAAGCTGGATGGTAAAGGGAGTTTTCTTTACCACTTTTGCTTTTCTTTCTTTTAAAAGGCGGCGCACCTTGCCATGCCTTTCGGTTGGCATTAAGGGTTTACCGTCAATATCTAATACATAAACCATCGTTTTACCTCCAGGGTAATAAATCTTCTTGGGACAAAAAGCATCCTTTGAAGTGTATGAAGCATCAGCCTTCGCCAATGTTATAAGAGGTTTGTTGATCTACACACTGCGCCTGACCTCAGCGCTGGTTAATGCAGATCCGCAGAGTCCGGAATTAGGCTGAACGTTCCGGAGTGCCTGTTTAGACCTGTGAAAGGTCAATTCTCAAATAACGTAGTCAGTTAAGACTCAGGCTAGTCAATCAGGCTTGAAACAGATGCATGAAAGCTTCTTATTTCAAGCCCCATCCAAATTGCAAGGCAGTTTGGGTGGGGTCATTGACTTTGCATGGCATTACAATATCCCCTTTCCTTTTGGTTTTTCATCCTGACTGAAGGGCAATACATATTTGGCCGATTCACCTGCGGATCCATTCCTCTACCTGCGATAGACCGGCGTCTTACTGTTCCAATTGAAACCACTCCTTTCTTTGATATTTGCATATACGCAAAAGCCGAAGGCTTGTTCCACCGGATCAAGTATTTTCTTTAACTTTCTGATTCCTTATTGCCGGAAATGAAGCATGATCATTGAATCTGATAACGGAGATCTTGCCAAACATGCTGGCAGCACCTGCCTTCAGGCCGTGAAGGCAAAAATAAAAGACACCAACAAAGATGTCGATGTCTTCCTAAAAAACCGAACTGTATTGTGGTTTTGAACGCCTGTATCCTCTTCAAGGATCGGTTCTTGTTCAATCATCCGTTCTTGGGCAATGATCTGGCATTTCGAATTTCTTGTTTTCGTCTCGTGATTACGGCTTTGATTACCAGTTGACCGCGATATCCAGCTGGGTATGGTTGCTCAGCGCAAACGTACCGGTATCACAAACAATGCCCATACCAAGAGATGTTGGAATTAAAGAACCTCTTGGGCGGGTTGGCAGGTGGGCAGCAACCATGACATAGTCGCCTAACATTTTTACACCATCTTCGCGAACCCAGTAGCGGTCGGTGTTGCCGATGGAGCGCATGATAGAAATAACGCCTTCCATAGGCAGATTGTAGTAGGTTTCCTTACCGGAAGGCCCCATGATGGTTCCAGCAGCTGGATTGAGGACTTCGCCATTGTATTCGTAAGTTAAATCCCCATCCGTCATGGCCAGAGCACGGGCTTCAATTTCGTCCATGGTCAGTCCATCTTCATCGTCATCCTCACCGGATGCAGGCTTGCTGGCATCGACTTTTTTCTGAGCCTCTTCGCGGCGTTCCTGCTTCTGAGCGTCTTTTTCCTGTTCCTTGCGAAGGCGTTCTTTATCTTCATCGGAGATCGCCAGGCATTTTGGCTTAACGTTGACCGAGCCGTCTTTGACTTTTACTTTTAAAGTTCCATCGACATTGGCTGCGACCAGGATTCCTTCGCTATATTTTTCGACTTTTGCGGCATGGGCAATGCTGGTTAAGTCGAGCTGATTGTTGACATGATCTTCTTTAAAGAGCACAGGGATTGAAAGTTTAGTTGATTCGGCTGCGACGTTTTCATTGGCCAGAATCGCTGAACTGGATTGAACAGCCATGAGCATCGCAAAGACAATTCCCGAAAGTTTTGTTGTCCACTTCATCGTGTGTCCTCCTTTTCTGGATTGAACACCGCCATTGCACGCAAAAAAGCGTTGGGGCGTTCTGGAAACAGTCTATCAGACATAAACAACCAGACTCAACCTTTCAGGAGAGCCGCCCCTATAATTCTTACCAAATTCTTAAGAAAGCGGATAACAAATCCTGTTTTTCTTCTCTTCTAAGCGGTTTCTGAAAACTTCATTTTCTGAATCCTCTGACTGCTCTATAAATTTCATAAATTAAAGAAAGATTAAAACCCTGATAGTTATGAGCATTTTAACACAGACAGAAAAGATTGCATCTTCATCAATGAGCCAGAACTGCACCTTTTAGAATGCCTATTTCTTTTTTCAGAATCACAACGCGGGTCGTCTGTAAAAATGAACCATTCAGGTATTTGTCTTTATTCTGTGAACAACCTATAGAGAATCATGGGAACAATTTGGCAAGCCTTATGGCATTCCCCCTCAAGCTCTGCTTACCAGCGGGGAAAGATTACAGGATTCAAAAAGGCATAGAAAAAGAGAAGATCACGAGGACCTTCTCTTTCGAAGTCAGAGGAATAATTAGTTATTCTGTTTAGCCATGTCAGCTTCAACAGCTTCCATGTCTAACTGATAGAATGCGTTTACGCCTGGGTACTGAGCAACAGATACTGTTCCACGTTTGTTCAGTTCGTCTTCGATACGCATTAAGCGGTTGTACTTAGCGATACGGTCAGTTCTGGACAGGGAACCAGTTTTGATCTGACCAGCGTTTGTACCAACGGAGATGTCAGCGATTGTGGAATCTTCAGTTTCGCCGGAACGGTGAGATACAACTGTTGTGTAGTTGTGTTTCTGAGCCAGTTCGATTGCGTCGAATGTTTCAGTTAAAGTACCGATCTGGTTAACTTTGATCAGGATTGCGTTTGCGATACCTTTAGCGATACCTTCTGCAAGGATCTTTGGATTGGTTACGAACAGGTCATCACCAACCAGCTGGATACGTTTGCCAAGAGCGTCTGTCAGTTTCTTCCAGCCGTCCCAGTCACGTTCGCCAAGACCATCTTCGATGGAGATGATTGGATATTTTTCAACCCATTCCTGATACATTGCGATCATTTCATCGGAAGTCTTGTTTCCGCCGCCGGATTTCTTCAGTTCGTACAGACCAGTTTCGTGGTTGTGGAATTCAGAAGCAGCAACGTCCATAGCGATCATGATGTCTTTGCCAGGAACATAGCCGGCTTTTTTAGTTGCTTCAACGAGCAGTTTCAGAGGTTCTTCGTTTCCATCTACACAGCTTGGAGCGAATCCACCTTCGTCACCAACGTTAGTGTTGTAGCCTTTAGCTTTCAGAACGGATTTCAGGTTGTGGAATACTTCAGCAGCCATACGTACAGCTTCTTTTTCGGAAGTAGCACCAACTGGCATGATCATATATTCCTGGAAGTCAACTGTGGAGTCAGCGTGGCTTCCACCGTTGATAACGTTGCACATTGGAACTGGCATTACATGAGCATTGCATCCACCAACGTAGTTGTAGAAAGGAATGCCATAGTAGTCAGCAGCAGCCCATGCAGCGGCCATGGAAACTGCCAGAGTAGCGTTTGCACCCAGGTTGGATTTGAAATCTGTTCCATCCAGTTCGAGCATAGTTTTGTCGATCAGGATCTGGTCAGTTACATCCATACCGATGATAGCAGGAGCAATTTTTGTGTTTACGTTTTCAACAGCTTTAGTTGTTCCTTTTCCGAGGTAACGAGTTTTGTCACCGTCGCGAAGTTCGAGAGCTTCTCTTTCACCAGTAGAAGCACCACTTGGTACCATAGCGCGTCCGTAAGCACCGGATTCAGTTGTGATTTCGCATTCTACAGTAGGATTTCCACGGGAATCGAGGACTTCACGAGCGTAGACGTCCGTAATAATAGGCATGTAATATTTCCTCCTTTGCCTTCTATACGGCGTAATTATATCACAGTGGCTTTTGCTTTCGCGAACGACTATGAAATTCCGGTCAGTTTCCGCGCGTTGAATAGATTTATCGCTTACCTTTCGGATTTCATGTCGGCGCATACTTGAGGCTGTGGTTACGGAAAACGACACCGGTACGATCAGAATTTAAGGGCTATATCGTATTGAAACTGTTTTAAATCTGCAGATTGTCAGCGCTCAGTTCTTCTTTGAATTGCTCCCTCAATTTTTGGGATTCTTTGGCATTTTCATCCGTGAGCACCATCCGGAAACTTTCAATGCCAAGATCCCTGTATTCAGGGATTTCATCGATGGTGTCGATTGGATGTTCATCAAAAATCTGCATGCGGCAGTCCGGATTGCCATACAGAATAGCCTTCTTGCCATCCTTGCCTTTGAGGGTGTAGCGATTCTGGCGGCACAGGCTGCAGTTGGTGCGGGTGCCATCTTTTAAAGTCGTATTGACCGGGCAGTGCTTCATCAACATCAGTCTTGGTTTTTCATAGACCGTCTGCATGACCGGCGCATCAAAGCCATAGCGTTCTTTGAAGGCTTCCAGCATATCCTTACGGCCTTTGTCTGTAATTTCATACGACAGAACAGCGCCTTCATAGCCAAGTTCCAGCAGGGCGGCTAACGCATAGGAATTGGTGATATTCATGCTTTCAACAATTCGGCCTTTACCCAGATGATCAGTAAACAAGCCTTCATCCTTGTACAGCGAAGCTTTATGGACAACATCTTTGAATGGGAATTCACTGACCTGCATCAGCCCATCATCCATGCTCTGCTCCTTGCGCATGATTTCAACGATGTTTGGCATTGGGGCTGGTTTTTCTGGATGGAAATCGTAGTCCAGTACGCGGAATGGTTTTGGCTGCAGGCGCAGGGTTTCCAGCTCATCCAAAGCCTGACGGCGCATTTCATTGAGCACCTTGGCAGGCAAGAACGCCTGGTCTGGCAGATTGAGTCTGATCTTGTTGATATACGCCCAGGTGTTGCCCGTTTTGGTCAGCGATTTTTCGATCTGTTCCTTGCTTGTCGGTGCCGTCTTGGCCGCCTGCAGTTCAGGGCCATCCACCGTTACCGTGTGTTCGCCATCCTCTGCGATCAGATGCAGCGGCGATCCAATCGCATCCGCTTCGAGTGTAAAGGAGACTGGTGCCTGGGGATGGATCTTCTTGATCGCATTTTCAACTTCCTTATGCATCACAAAGCTGGATGTCCGACGCACTTCCGCATGGGGTGGGACACGGTCGTTCACTTTGACTTCAACCACATCGCCGGCTTTTGCCCCGGAGATCAGTCTGCCTTTGCCATCATAAATAAAGTTGGCATTGCCGCCGGTCGACTGCATGCCCTGCACAAAACGCAGACCATCGTTCTGGGAAAGATCCTGATCCAGTTTGATTTTGACTTTATCCTTATTCTGACCAAGAACCTTGCCAATGGGCACACCCTGATGGTTGCTGGTGAGTGGATTCATCAAATCCAGACCAGTCTTTTCAAAGGTGTGACCAAGGGTATAGCCGCGGTTGAAAGCCGTCTGCATGCCGATGATATCGTCCTTGGTCAATTTTTTGCCATCAACGCTTTTGCGGGCCGCGCTGACGCTTTCAAACACATATTCCGGGGATTTCATGCGGCCTTCAATTTTGAGCGAATAAACGCCCGCATCGGCCAGATCGCGAATATTGCGAACCAGAGAAAGATCGCGCGGCGAAAGCAGGAAGCGACCCTGCGCTTTGACTGGTTTTCCATTTTCTTCAAGAGTGTATTCCATACGGCACGGTTGTGCACAGGCACCTTTGTTTCCAGAGCGGTTATAGCGGACCTGTGAAAACCGGCACTGTCCGGAATAGGAAATACATAAAGCGCCATGAATAAACGCCTCCAGTTCCATACCGGTTGCAGCACAGGCTTTAATTTCATCTAAAGTCGCCTCTCGGGCGAGAACAACACGCGAAACACCAAGTTTGCGCAGCTGTTCAATTTGATAGGGTGTCGTTACGGATAACTGCGTAGAGGCGTGCAGTTCCAGATCCGGCAGCCGATGATGAAGCAAATGAATCAGGCCAAGGTCCTGAATAATCAGGGCATCCGCACCCATTTCATTGAGTGCTTTGGCATACTCAAAAGCCTGTTCCATCTGATCTTCTTCAATCAGCGTATTCATCGTGATATAAATCTTTTTTCCGGCCAGATGAGCCTGCTCAATGACTTTTCGCGCTTCCTCAAGGGAAAAGTTTTTGGCAAACGCTCTGGCACCAAATAAAGGCAGCCCGAAATAAACGGCATCGGCGCCCGCCGCAAAAGCGGCATCTAAAGCTTCCCGATTACCGGCAGGGGCTAGAACTTCTGCATTCATAAAATTCAACTCTCCTGGGACCTCATGGATCCTTGTTGTCTGTCATTCATCGTCCAGGTATAGATTGATTGTATTGAATTTTGGTCAGGTAAGGGACTTTGATGAACTGAAGACCAACCACACCTGTCCTGAAAGCGGAGTGAAAAAAACAGCATGAAAAAAAGCAGACGGATTATTCTGATTTTTCCGTCTGCTCTTTATCCTGGTTTTTGTAAAATTCACGAATAGCCTGAAACGTCTCTTCCGAAATCACATGTTCCATCCGGCAGGCGTCTGCCTGGGCAGTATCCAGATCCACGCCAATGCTGGTCAGCATATCTGTAAAGAAAACGTGCCTCTGGTAAGTACTCTCAGCGACATCTTTTCCCTTCTCAGTCAGAAGCAGAAATTTGTTTGGAGTCACTTCCAGTAAGCCTTCTTCGGCAAGCATTTTTACCGCACGCGAAACAGAAGGTTTGGAAAATCCTAAGTGACTGGCTACATCCACACTGCGAACGTGTGGCAGCTGGCTGGAAAGAACGAGGACTGACTCAAGATAGTCTTCTACGGATTCCGTCAGCTTCGGGTCTTTTTTATCTGGTTTCATACGTTCAGTGTAAAGATTTCCGGAAGTTAAGTCAATCTAACTAATGCATTGAATCTATCGCAGAACGGTTTCTTTCATATCCAGGCAGAATCTATATTCATTTTGCGAGAATTGCGCCCTGATTGTATTTCTTGTTTTTCCGCCTTTCTTTGCTGCCTATACCTCTTTGGCAGATTTCTTTGACTGTCCATATTATTTCCGGAGGCTTTATGGGCATCTTCAAACCATACTTCTACTTCATTTCCTGTTAAAAAAAGCCTATCCAGCAATTACCGGACAGGCTGAAAATTCGTAACAGGATAATACTCGTGAAGCTTAGCGTTTTAATTCTTTAATTTTTTCCCATGGCAGTTCTGGATCGCCAAAGTGTCCATAGTTTGTGGTGCGGGCATAAATTGGACGTCTTAAATCCAGTTCTTCAAGGATATTGCCAACTTCAAAGTTGAAGTTCTTCTTGACGATATCCATGATTTCTTCATCACTGACCTTGCCGGTGCCAAATGTATCCACAAGGATGGAAACAGGTTCTTTGCGGCCAATCGCATAGGAAACCTGAACTTCTACTTTGTCGGCCAGACCGGCTGCAACCAGGTTTTTAGCAACCCAGCGTGCATAGTAAGCAGCAGAGCGGTCAACTTTGGTTGGGTCTTTGGAAGAGAAGCAGCCGCCGCCGATGTGGCCCATGCCGCCATAGGTATCGCAGACAATCTTACGGCCAGTGGTTCCGGAATCACCAAAGGATCCGCCAACCACGAAGGAACCGCTTGGGTTGATGAAGTATTTCGTCTTGTCATCAAGCATATTGGCAGGAATGACAGGCTTGATGACTTCTTCCATAACCAGTTTTTTCAGATCTTCCTGAGAAAGGTCTTTGGAATGCTGAGTAGACAGAACAATGGTATCAATGCGCACTGGTTTGTCATCTTTATATTCAACAGAAACCTGGGTCTTGCCATCTGGTTTTAAAAGATCTGGATGTGCTCTTCTGACTTTGGTCAGCTGACGGGAAAGCTTGTGGGCATAGTAAATTGGAGCTGGCATCAATTCTTCGGTTTCATTGGTGGCATAACCAAACATGATACCCTGGTCTCCAGCTGCAACTTCCAGTTTGCCATCTTCAGTTTTGTTGACGGCATTATGGATTTCAGGAGACTGTTCATTGACAACAGTCGTAACGTGGTATTCTTCAGGATATCCAATTTTCTTGAGGACATCCTTGGCAATTGTTTCATAATCGATTTTGGCCTTGGTATTGGCTTCTCCATACACCAGGATAAAGTCATCTTTGATAGTTGCTTCAACAGCCATGTTGGAATTTGGATCCTGGCGCAGAGCTTCATCAACAATAGAATCCGCAATCAGATCGCAGACTTTATCAGGATGGCCTTCAGTAACCGACTCACTGGTAAAAATATAGTCTTTCATTTAACTTTCTCCTTTAAAAAAAAGCATACCGAAGTATGCTTAGAAATCATGTTCTAGCGCTTCGTATCATCGTCAGCTGGACCACCTTACGTGAGGTTGGTGCAGGATCGCAGAGCTGACTCTCTCCCCTGCTCTTTATACTTGTTACGACTATTTTCCTTGCCATTATAAGGCAAGTTGTTCAGTTGTCGCCGGACAATGCACCACATCTGTCTGAGTGTTCCTTAAAATGCTCCGGAATATTCCAACTCGGCAGAAGTCAGCTTCATGGAAGCGGTCTTCTTTTTCAGAAAACAGGTCCGGACTCATGAAGAGCTCCTTATTCATCTGCTTTCCAGCAGGCATACAGTTCCATTTCCTGCTCGACCTGCTGGCCAAATTCAACCGGTGCTGTGCAAGCCTGATCCAGAGCCCAGCCTTCAAACGTATACCCTTCCCGGCTTGGTGCTTCAGGTTCACTTAATGGATCCAGATATTTGTATTTCTGCTCGGTTACGTCAGATCCACCCTGGGAATTATACCGGACCGAAAAGCCATCCGACTGGCTTCCGGAAATGGCCAGGAAAACCAGCAAAATCAACCCACCGATAATCAGGATCGACAAGGTTCTGACGGGGACATTCAGGTTTTTATACAGACCACCATCCTTATGGACTTGAGGGGTCGTTTTGTCATTGGTGTAGGGATATTGTGAATTCATCTTTATTTCTCATTTCTATCTTGTTTCTGTCTTGCTTTTTCGTTCATGACTTATTCCATTCACGATGTCAGTCGTTCACGTTTTCCGTGAACACATTTATCTGAACAAAAAAAGGAGCCTGAACGCAAGGGCTCAGGCTGAATAAAGTCTTCAAGTTATTTCTTCGTAAGATATTTTCGCATATCGATTGCACAGGCAACCAGGATAATCAGACCTTTGATGATGTACAGATAGTTCTGGTCAACCTGCATGTAGTTCAGACCGGTAAAGATGATCTGTAATAACAGAACACCGATTACGATACCGGAGATACGTCCAGTACCACCGACGAAGGAGACACCACCAATAACGCAGGCGGCAATGGCATCACATTCGTAGTTCAGACCGGTGTTGGCGTTAACGGAAGCGATACGGGCACCATCGATAAAGCCGGTTAATGCGTACATGATCGCAGCAAGAACGAAAACCATGATGATGGTTCTTGATACGTTTACACCCGATACAGTTGCAGCTTCTTCGTTGGAACCAACCGCAAACATGTTTTTACCGAAGGTTGTTTTGTTCCAGATGATCCACATCACAATAACGAGGATTACCGCGTACAGAACATAGAATGGAATTTTGGCGGTTGCACTTAAGGAGAGCATCGTTCCATTGACAATGTTTCGGTAAGTTGGGTCAAATCCGGACAGTGTCTGACCATTGTTGGTACCAAGTTTGAGGTAGATCAGGATGATACCGTAGGTGATCAGCTGAGTAGCCAGGGTAACGATAAAGGGGTGCAGTTTGAATTTTGCGACGGAGAAACCATTCACAAAACCGATGCATCCGCACACAGCCATCGCAGCCAGTAATGGAACGATGATTGGTAATGGTTCAAGACCAGGGAAAATACGGTTGTTGGTAATGGACATGGACGCGATGATGACCGCAGCCAGACCAACCATACGACCAGCCGAAATATCGGTACCGGTCAGAACGATACATCCACCAATTCCAAGTGCGATTGGCAGTTTGGAAGCCGTCAGGTTGATGATGTTAACAATGGAGTTAATGGAAAAGTACTTTGGTTCTTTGATGCCGATGAAAATCACGGCGATCAGAATGATGATATACATGGCGTTGTTCAGCAGCAGAGATCCAATAGCCCGGCGTTTGTCGGTTGGATTCATCGCCTTGTAATCGTCAAGCCAGATTTGCATCCGGTTTTTCTTTTTTGTCTGAGTTTCTGACATGATGATTCCTCTCTAATTCTTATACGTATTTGGCAGCCAGGGTCATAATTTCTTCCTGGGTGGTATTGTCGGCGTCTACTTCGCCAGCCAGACGGCCGCCTGACATGACTAAGATGCGGTTGCATACACCAAGTAATTCCGGCATTTCGGAAGAGACCATCAGAACTGTTTTGCCCTGGTTGGCAAGGTTGCTGATGAGCTCATAAATTTCATACTTGGCACCTACGTCAATACCGCGCGTTGGCTCGTCAAGCAGAAGGATTTCCGGTGTGGTCAAAAGCCAGCGTCCGAGAATAACTTTCTGCTGGTTTCCACCTGACAACGTGGAAATTTTGGTCTGCTGACTTGGCGTTTTGATGCGCATCGCCTTGATCGACCAGTCGGTATCTTCTTTCATTTTCTTGTCGGAAAGAAGACCATACTTCACGTATTTTGGCAGGTTGGAAATGGTCGTATTGGCATTGATATCAAGAATTCCAAAAATACCCGTTGCCCGACGTTCTTCCGTCAGCAGCGCAAAGCCATTTTTTACAGCTTCTTTTGGCGTTTTGATCTTGATTTCTTTGCCATGCAGTTTGAGAGTTCCTTCTTTACGGGTAGCGACACCAAAGATGGTTTCAAGCAGTTCGGTACGTCCTGCGCCATCCAGACCCGCCACACCGATGATCTCGCCTTTGTGAGCCTGGAAGGAGACATCATGCAGTTTGGAGTACATTCCGCTTAAGTGTTCTACTTCAAGCGAAACTTCATCTTCTACTTTGTTTGTTTTGGGCGGGAACCGGTTGGTCAGTTCACGTCCGACCATCAGTTTGATGATCTTGTTCATATCCATATTTTCGACAAATTCGGTTGCAACCCACTGACCATCACGCATAACAGTGATCTCATCGGAGATGCGCAGAATTTCGTCCATCTTATGGGAGATGTAAATGATCGCCACGCCGCGGTCACGCAGCATGTTGATAATCTTGAATAAGTGTTCAACTTCTTCTTCCGTGAGGGAGGAAGTCGGTTCGTCAAAAACGATGACCTTGGAGTTGAAGCTGACCGCCTTGGCGATTTCAACCATCTGACGCTGGGCGACTGGCATCGTGGACATGATGGTTTTTGGATTGACATCGATCTCGAGGTTTTCAAAGACCGCCTGAGTGTCTTTGTACATTTTGGCCTCGGAGACCAGACCGAATTTTGTCGGGTAGCGTCCTAACCAGATGTTGTCCATGACCGTGCGCTTGAGCGCCTGGTTGAGTTCCTGATGCACCATGGCTACTCCATTTTCGAGGGCTTCTTTGGAGTTGGTAAAGTTGACTTCCCTGCCATCAAAGACGATGGTTCCATCATCTTTGGAGTACACCCCGAACAGGCATTTCATCAGTGTGGATTTGCCGGCACCATTTTCGCCCATCAGAGCGTGAACGGAACCTGCGCGCACATTGAGAGAAACGCCATCAAGCGCTTTAACGCCTGGAAATGCTTTGTTGATGTTTTTCATTTCCAGAACAACAGGATGGTCTTTCTGCCAGGCTTCATCATGAACGGTCGTATTTTTCATGCCAGCTGGTGTTACAGGGCTGGCTGTTTTGGTTTCCTGATTCATGAAACTTCCTTTCTGTATTCATCTGTCCAAACCCTGTTGGATTCAGATCATGACGACCTTCTCATAGCAAAAGATCGCCATGATCTGAAATCAGCCACGGATGTCCGTGGCTGATCAGATCAGATATCAAGAGTTAATGCAGCAGCTGAAATTAGTCAGCTTTGTATTCGGAATATGGAATGTTAATACGCCATGTACCGATTACGTTGTCAGCATCCAGGTCAGCAAATTTGTCACTGCCGTTGAGCATGTTCTGAACCATCTGGCAGATTGCAGCAGCCATACCTTCGCCATCCTGCTTAACGGTACCAGTCATTTTGCCTTCGTCGATTGCAGTTTTTGCATCTTCAAGAGCGTCAACACCGAAGATTGGGATCGTTGTTGTGCCATCGCCATTGTTATAGCCGGCATTCTGTAATGCGGACAGAGCACCAAGAGCCATACCATCGTTGTTGGCAATAACCAGCTCGATCATGTCGCCGTTTTCTTCGTTGTACTGAGACAGAGCGTTCTGAACGATATCAGTTCCCTGTGCAGAGGACCATGCGCCATCTTTATCCAGTTCGTATAAGGTTGGAGCATCGCTCTTGTAGTAAACGAGTTCTTCGTGGCCTTCACCAGTTAATTTTGCGTTTGCATTTTCAACACCGTATTGTGTACGGGCATCAGCTTCAGCGTTTCCTTCCTGGCCTTTCAGCATGATGTAGGAGATTACGCCATCGCCATTCAGGTCAACCGTGTCATAGTTGGCGTTCAGGTAGTCACCAACCATGTCACCCTGCATTTTGCCGGCCATTTCGTAGTCAGTACCTACGAATGCAGCATTGTCGTAAGCAGTAATTACTTCTTCGCCAACGGAACGGTTGAAGAAGATAACTGGGATACCAGCTGTTTCTGCCATATCGATGATGTTCTTGGCAGCATCCTGGCTGGCTGTGTCAACGAGGTTGACAACGAGGCATTTTGAACCTTTGGAGATTGCAGTCTGAACCTGTTCAGTCTGAGTGGTCTGGTTGTTACCGCCATCGTAGTCGTTGTAGGCTAAGCCGGCAGCTTCGAGATCTTTGCCCAGTGCAGCGCGGACAGTGGAGATGTAGTCATCGCCGAATGTGTAGTAGAAAACAGAAACTTCACCTTCACCGGAGCTTGCAGCGCCAGATGTTGAATCTGCAGTACTGGAAGCAGTAGAAGAATCAGAGCTGCTGGAGCATGCAGCCATGGACAGTGCCATCGCACCAACCATCATTGTTTTGTAAAGTTTATTAAATTCCATAGTACGTTCTGTACCCTTTCTATACCCTCTTCTTATCAAAGAGAACGCTGTTGCGTTTTAATTACACCCGAATGATAACATAGGGTTTTATCGAATACAACGAAATTTGGTAGGGTTTTCATAATAAATTTAGTAAAATAACCGACATTAATCCCATCGTTTTACCATTTTATTTTAGTAATCTTATTCGCTTTATTTTTTCGAATTTTGGGTGGTATTCCTACGGCACGAGTAAAGATTCACAAAATTTACTGACAGATTTCCCAGACTGGTCAATCCACCTCTGCCCTTTTCTTTTCACCTGCTGTACTGAATGTCTGTGAAAAGGTTATCATTTCTCGACCCTATATTATCTTTAGATGTAAGCGCTTTAGCTTATGCATATTTATTATAATCGAACAAACAGTGAAACTAAATCCCTCTTCAGTGAAAATTATGGGAATTATGTTTCATGGATTCAACCGTCCCCCTCCATGAAAAAAGACCAGTCTTCGCAGGGAAAACTGGTCTTCATGACTTGTACATTTAAAATTTCTTTTCTTTTCAATTCCTGACAGGAATCTCCCCCCTATAAGGATGGAAACCAATCCTGCCTGGCCGGCAGCACTCTTTTTGAAAAAGGAGCCTTTCAGGCGTCTGCCTGATTGCTGGATCCGTCTTTCGTGTAGGAATGCGTATGAGGATCATCCGACTTTGCCGCACTCGTCCCCTTATGGCTTTGACTGGATTCAGACGAATCTGGATGCTTTGTTTTTTTGGCTTGTGTCTTTGCTTCCAGCTCTGCTTCCATGGCCTGCATCATTTTCGACTTGCCAAAGCGGCGCATCAAAGCCTCTTCCCATTCATCCATCGCATATTCGCCCGAATCGTCATCCTCGTCTTTCGAAGAAAGATCCAGACTCATATCCATTGGTTCTTCGTTTTCATCCTGCTGAGAAATGACTTTGGAAAAAATCCATGCCCGCGCCAGTCCATACACAAAGATACAGACCCCAAAGACTTTCAGCCAGGTTTCCGACCACATCCACCCAAATGCTGCTAACAATACGCCTACCGAGGCGATCTGCAGCTGGGTAAAGAGAACTTTCTGACGGGGATTCATCGAATCGTCGTGCCTGGAACAACCGAATCATCAAGGAAGACAACTCTTGGTCCTTCCTTGCCGGTTGTGCAAAGCAGCATGCCCTGGCTTTCGACACCACGAAGCTGGGCGGGTTTGAGGTTGGAAACAACCATAACCATCTTGCCGATCAGATCTTCTGGTTTATACGCCTTGGCAATACCGGAAACGATCTGACGCGGAGCGGCTTCTCCAAGATCAACGGTTTCGATCAGCAGTTTGTCAGCATCTGGATGCACTTTGGCATCGATAATTTTGCCGGCCTGTAAAGTGACTTTGGCAAAGTCATCGATTTCGATTGGAGCAGCTGGTTCTTTTTTCTTTTTCTTTTCGGCTTTTTTCTTGGCCTTGGCAGCTTTCTGATCCGCTTTTTCTTCATTCACCTTGGCATCTTTGGCGAATTCTTTTGGATCAATGCGTTTGAACAATGGTTCTACACTCTTGGCTACATGACCACCCTGTTCGAGCAGACCGAATGTACGGGCAGAATCGAGCGAGCGTTCATTGGTATTGAGGGCATCGAGCATTTTCTTAGAAGTTTCTGGCATGAAGCTTTCCAGCAGAACACCCGCAATGCGCAGGCTTTCGAGCAGATTGTACAGAACGGTTTTCAGACGATCGGCTTTTTCTGGATCTTTGGCCAGTTTCCAAGGTTCAGTTTCATCAATATATTTATTGGAACGACGAAGCAGGGTGAAGATTTCATCCAGGGCAGCTCCAACCTGGAAAGCTTCCATTTTGGCTTCCATATTGGTCACTGTTGCGGCTGCAACGTCTTTGAGTTCCTGATCCACTGGTTCTTCAACGCCTGGATTTTCAATGACACCATCGAAGTATTTATTCGACATGGCAATGGTACGGGAAAGCAGGTTTCCTAAGACATTGGCCAGATCGGAGTTGATGCGTTCAATAATCAGATCCCAGGTAATGGTTCCGTCCTGCGCAAATGGCATTTCGTGCAGGCAATAGTAGCGGACGGCATCGACACCGAATTCATCTACAAGCTCTTCAGCATAAATGACGTTACCTTTGGATTTGGACATCTTGCCATCACCAATGAGCATCCAAGGATGACCAAAGACTTTCTTTGGCAGCGGCAGACCTAAAGCCATTAAGAAGATTGGCCAGTAAATGGTATGGAAACGCAGAATGTCCTTACCAATAATATGAGTAGCCGGCCAGTATTTCTTGAAGGCTTCTGGCTGTTTGTCTAATGGCAGATCAGGATCGTAACCCAGAGAAGTAATATAGTTTGTCAGGGCATCGAGCCATACATAGACAACGTGATGATCATCAAAATCAACTGGAATTCCCCAGCTGAAGGATGTACGGGAAACGCACAGATCCTGCAGACCTGGTTTGAGGAAGTTGTTGATCATTTCATTTTTGCGGCTTTCCGGCTGAATGAAATCAGGATGGGTTTCAATGTACTCCATCAGACGGTCGGCATATTTCTGCATATTGAAGAAGTAGGCTTCTTCTTTGGCTTTATGAACGGGTCTTCCGCAGTCGGGGCAGTTGCCGTCAACCAGCTGGGATTCAGTCCAGAAGGATTCACAGGGAGTGCAATACCAGCCTTCATATTCACCTTTGTAAATATCGCCCTGCTCATACAGTTTCTTGAAGATTTTCTGTACGGTTTTGACATGGGGTTCATCCGTTGTACGGATGAAATAGTCGTAGCTGGTGTTCATCAGATTCCAGTTGGAGCGGATCTGATCCGAAATTTTGTCGACAAATTCCTGTGGGCTTACACCAGCAGCAGCGGCTTTTTCTTCGATTTTCTGACCGTGTTCATCCGTTCCGGTCTGGAAGAACACATCATAGCCCTGAGCACGTTTAAAACGGGCAATGGCATCACTGAGAATAATTTCGTAGGTGTTGCCGATATGAGGACGACCAGATGTATAGGCAATCGCCGTGGTTAAAAAATAAGGTTCTTTCTTTGGATCCATGCGGACCACCTCTCTTTTCTTTTCTATCGTCAAGCTCACTCTTCCACTTCCCTTTCGTATTTTCCCTGACCTTTCAGTCAGGTCAAAAAGCCTGACTCAATCCTGCCAGAATCCAAAAGGATCCAGCACAACGCAGACAAAGCGTATCTCAAACCAAGTCTATAACGGACAAAGTCTATAACGGACAAAGTCTATAACGGACAAAGTCCAGGCAGTAAGCGAAGCATGAGCTTGTTGGGAACATTTTTATTCTTTCACAAAGGACTCCAGATTCCGATTGAGCTTCCCTTGTCGCTTTCCATTTTCTATCGCTTTTTTATATCTATTACACCATTTCTATCCACGTTATCTAAGAAAAGGCATAAAAAGGCGACAGACAAGCGCAAAAAAGAACCCGCCGATATGCGAGAACTGGATCTGTTGTGAGTCTGAACAAAATTCTATCATAATTTTCTGCGGAAGATGGCACTCCAAATGTACCTTGACAAATCCGCAAAAAAAGCCGTCAGTTTTGGACGGCTTTAAGGGTTTGGAATTCAGGATTGACGGACAGCACGGGTAAAAATCGAGACAAACTGCTCACCTTTCGGGGTGGCGGTGGTCACACCCAGCTGCCGGTCGGGCTTGCAGGTGCCATGATAATCCGATCCGGCGGTGATGAAGAGTTTTTCATCATTGACCAGAGCTAACAGGAAGGCTTTGGTCTGATCCGAGTTATTGGGCGCGAAGACTTCAAATCCATCAATTCCGCCTTCTAACAGAGCGGTAATGACATCATTGGAAATCTCATCAAGGCGCCAGCCGGACAGAATGGCCATGCCGCCAGCTTTATGGATCGCATCAATGACTTTGATTGCGCCTGGATATTCCGTGCGCACTTCACACTTGCCGCCTGGACCAAAGTAGTCTTTGCGGAAGTGTTCGCGGGCTTCTTTTTCATCCGGATACTTCTGTAAGTATTCGGCAATCGCCGGCAGGTCTCTGGCCTGATCGGTTTCAAAGACCAGATCGGTCAGTTCACGCGGCTTGAGAATCTTGAAGCGTGAATTGGCCAGCAGAGAATCCGTATCAATTTTCAGGCCAGCTGCTTTTTCAAGAGCTGTGATCCGGGCCTGAGAAACATCTTTTTCGCGTTTAAGCGACAGACGTTCGACGCCATCAAAGAATGGATCATTCCAGTTGATGTAATAGCCAAGAATCCGCACACGCTCTCCATACAGCTGGCAGTCGATTTCAACGCCAGGAATGTATTTGATGTGATACAGCTTGGCAAAATGCAGTGCCAGGGCGTTTGCTCGGGCATTGTTATGGTCGGTGATGGAAATGACTTCCATATGATTGGCCTGCGCCTGCTGGAAGATTTCCTCGACTTCCGCATCTGAGTCATCCGAGAAGTTGGAACGGATGTGCAGGTCGATCTTGGAGATTTCCGGTTTGGGCTGCACCTGCTCTACCACCTGAACGACTGGTTGTTCGACAACCTCAGGCACATTGCGGCGCTGCTTTTTCTCTTTTTTGTCTTTGACCTTTTCCTTGCGGGCCTTTTTCGGTTTGACCTCTTCTTCTTTCTGAACTCGGGAAGCAGAAGGGGCCGGGGCTGGAGCCGGTGCAGGTGATTTGCGGGCAGCTGAAGAAAGCACCTGGGCAGCGGCCGGATCAACCGGAGCGGGTAGGACTTCCTGCTGAACATCCTGTTCCATTTCCGTTGGATCTTTGACGACCTTCATTTCGTAGCGGGGTGTGTAGACATCGACCAGATTGAAGACCCAGTCAAAAATGGTCTGCTGGTGTGGTGAGAGCAGAACAACCAGGGCCTGTGCTCCCCACCAGGCAAAAATGCCAAAGAAGGAGAAGAAATAGCCAAACAGCATCAGCGGAATGCCAAAACCAAACAGCTGACGCAAAACCAGGCGAATAGCCGAAGCCGGCTGTTTATCAGCGCGGACCAGACGCATCCCCATATACTGGCAGCCCCATGACCGGCCGCCATGGGCTGCTGTATAGAGCGGAAGCATGATACAGCTGGTCAAAAAGAGCAGACCATACATCAGATAAAACAGCAGGTCGAAAAAGGCGGGCGGAATGACGCCGGTTAAAATCAGGATGAACTCCACACCCCACAAATACACCGGGGTCAGACAAATATTCAGATCAATCAGAAACGCGAACAGATGGTTGGTGTAATCCGTAAAATCCCGGTCCAGATAGGCAGCTTTTTTATACCCTTCTTTCTGGTAGAGTTCTTCTTCCTTTACCCGGCGTGCCCGTTCGAGTTCTTTTTTCGAGTTTTGTGCCATAGCACACCTCCTTGTCTTCAGATCCGCATCGTTTCTCATTCAAATCATCGATCATCAAAGTCATGATTCAAAATGAAAAACGTTTTGCGATCTCGAAAAAGCCCGTCTGGAACTCAGGCGGACTTGTCGGCTTTGGATTTACGGGCCTTGCTTGCACAATAGATCATGATTTCACCAGAAATACCGGCGATCGCCAGATAACTGAGCACTTCACTTTCAACGCCCGTTGCCGGGGTTCTGGAAGTGGAAGTACCTGAAGCGGGCAGACCCAGGCGGATCCGGTTAGCCTGCTGATACAGCAGCTGCCAACGGGTCGATCCCATGTTGTTGAGGTAGTTATTGACCGTTGTGCGGGAGACATTGGAAAGGGCGTTCCATGCCTTTGCCCCGCCAAGCAGTGTCTTATAGTTGCTTGCGTTGGCCTCTTTGATGACCTGGCCGCCATACAGACAATATTGATTGATAAAGTCATTGGCTGCCGTGTCCTTGCTGGATGTCGATTCATCAGCCGAAATAAGTGGCAGTGTACCATCGGTGGATAACGCTTCGGCAACCTGCTTCGATGCGGCTGCCTCCGGAATCAGCTTGGCCAGAACCTGTGCACTTTCTTCATCAGCGGATGGTTCTTCACCGGCTGTTTCTTCAACCGGATTGACATCCTGCAGCGGACCCTGGTTTTCGGCGTCAGCCGCATCCATGGTATCCGGATTCTTATCGATGTTGGAAGCATCATTGGATGCTGCATCGTCTTTGCTTTCAGAATCGGCATCAGTGGCTGCATCCGTGGTGCCCTCTGCATTTATATCAGTCTGTTCATTTTCCAGAAAATCGATATGCATCGAGCCAGTGTTCTGTAATTTCAATACACCATTTTCGTCGACTTCACAGCTCTGATCACTGAAAAAGAGAATATCAGCATCATGATCCGAAATATTCTGGATCTGGAAGAGGACTGGCTTGCAGTTTTCGGATACTTTAATCAGTCCCACTGACTTGGCAGATAAGCCGTCTTTTTCAAAGGTATAGGTCACCGGGTGTGCTTCAAAGATGGTAAAGCCTGCTTTGGATGCTAAAGCCTGAATGAGTTTTTCCGTATTGGCATCAAAGGCATCCAGATCATCCACAAAGCTCAGTCCAGCCGGGCGTTTTTCTTCGAGGAATTTTACATCCGGATCAATCTCACCCTGTGGGCGGACAACAATGGTTGGCTGGCCAGGAACAATCGGTTCCACGTCCAGAATCGAACTTATGCTCTCTTCGGGTTTGTTTTCTTCAGACGGATCACTCTTATCCTGCGAGTCTTCTGGATTGTGATCGGATGCGGTGTCAGAAGAATTGGTCTGGTTTTCATCGTCTTTGGACTCTGAGGTTTTTTCAGAATCCTTGCTTTCCTTCTCGCTGACCGGGCGGGTGCCAATCAGATCCACAATATTTTCACTGACGGGATGGGTGGTCGTCAGTTCGGAATCTGTTTCATCCACAGGTTCAATCCCGGCCAGGTCTGAATCGTTTTCGGCCACCGGTCTAGTCTGCAGAGCGTAGACGGCCTGCAGGACAGTCTGTTCCTGTTCGGTTGGTTTTAAAGTCTGAATATAGATCAGATCAGCCGGTTCACTTTCGGAATCTGCCGGATCGGTCTGGTCTGAAGCCGGAGCTTCAGAATCAGGCTGCGGATTTTCATTGTCCTGGGCAGGAGGTTGTGAAGTGGAATTGTCGTTTGGCTGTGGGGTTGAAGCATTCTGTTCAGAAGCTGCTGTACTTGGTTCGACACTTGTATCATCAGTTTGTGAGTCAGCGGGGGTCTGCTCATTTTTCTGATCGGCAGGTGCCTGAACAGGCGTCTGGTCTGCAGGAGCCTGATTTGTCGGCTGTTCATTTTCCGGTACATTTTGAATCACAGGGACATCCGGTTCGATGGTCTGACTGGGATTCGGATTTAACAGCGCATTTGCCTGTTGGCAGAGTGCTTCATAATCGATCTGTTGGGCCTGGTACTGGGCCAGGATCTGCTGCTGCAAAGCAGGATCAAGGGTATCGAAAATTTCTTTTCCCTGAGCGATCAGGCCAGCATTGTCGAGTGTAGCCTGGCTAAACCAGGTAAACTGGCGGACGATATAGCCGCCCTGCGCACTTTCGACAATCGACCCGGCAAACAGATTGATAAACTGGTCGGCATTCAGATTTTCAGGAATCTGTTCCGGTGCAAGAGGACTGATGGCCAGCACTGGCGTCATCGGCACACAAAGTGTGGCTGCCAGGGCAGCCAGTGAAAACAGATGTTTTTTTCTCATAAGCCCCTCCTTTTTGCATATGGTCTTTAAGGTCTGTTCCTTTTTTCGTTAGATTCGCAAACCTTATCATTTCATTATAGAGATATCTTGGGTTGGGGATCCAGATTTTCTTTCAGAAATCTTTCCCGCCCAAATCATCAGATCTTTTTTTGGATGTAAGCGTTACTCGCCATTTTCACAGGCAAAGGTCTTTTCCACCCATTGGCGTGTTTTCTGATCCGTTGCTTCAAGATCTTCATAGCTTGGATCTTCAATATAGTCAATGGCTTCTAAAGCCTGACAGATTGCGTCTTCAATCTGAAGATAGCTGATTTTGCCATTCAAAAAAAGTTCCACTGCCTTTTCATCGGCCGCATTGAAAATGCATCCCGCATTTCCTTTGCGTTTTCCCGCTTCAACAGCCGTCTTTAACATCGGAAAACGGTCAAAATCCATTTCTTTGAAATCGAGCGTCAGTGTCTTGGTCAGATCGAGCGGCTTGTCTTCATGAAGAACGGGTCTGTGAGGTGCAAAGAGGGCATACTGAATGGGCAGACGCATATCCGCACTGCCAAGCTGGGCAATGATGGCATGATCTTTATATTCTACCATCGAGTGCACAATGGACTGTGGGTGCAGGACGGTATCAATTTTTTCATACGGCAGATCAAAAAGATAGTGAGCTTCAATGACCTCAAAACCTTTGTTAACCATTGTCGAAGAATCCACCGTAATTCTCGCGCCCATATTCCAGGAGGGATGCTTTAATGCCCGCTCTGGGGTAATATCAGCCAGCTCCTCCCGACCAAGATCCCGCAGACTGCCGCCAGAAGCTGTAATGATCAGGCGGCTGACATCTTTGGGATCATTGCCCTGCAGACACTGGAAAATGGCGGAATGTTCCGAATCAATCGGGGTTAAATGGGTAGAAGATTTAGCCAGGGCTTTGTTGACCAGTTCCCCGCCGCACACTAAAGATTCCTTATTGGCCAAAGCCAGATCTTTGTTTCGCTCAATGGCAGCCAGCGTTGGTTTCAGTCCACGAAAGCCAACGACCGCATTGACCATCAGATCATAATCGCACTCTTTAGCCAGTCTTGCCATCTGATCGCTTCCGCCATACCAGTGGATGCCATCGATATCTTCATCGTGATCTAAAGTCGAAAGTCCAACGGCCTGAATGGTCGGATGGGCTTTGACAATCTCTTCGAGTCCCTGGCGGTTATGGCCGGCACTGATTCCGGTCACGACAAAATCATCAGGATGCTGGCTCAATACATCTAACGTCTGCCGGCCAATCGATCCTGTTGCTCCCAATAGCAAAATTTTTCGCGGCTTTCTTCTTTCTGTCATAGTTACCTCCTCTATATTTCATATCCTTTATCTTTCATATCCTTCGATATTTCGATTGAATCTTTCGATTTTGATCCATTCATTTCTCTAAAATTCGTATGCTTGTCGATGCCATTTTATCAACTTGCCGCCTTATCCTTTACAAAATCGTTTCCAAAAGTAAAAAAGAGATCCACTTCATGATGGAACATGAAATGAATCTCTTTGGTTATTTACGAAAGATAAAGCAGTTGATCGAGTCAGACTTCAATTTTTCGTTGTGTCTTACAAATGCAGCAGGACGTCGTTAGACTTCGAGTGGTTTGCTTGCCAGCAGATAGTCTTCTTTGCTGAGCTCAAATTCTTTGAACTGTTTTTCAGTGAACTGAACTTCATCCAGACCCCAGATTTCTTCGGCATATTCACGGATGGTTCTATCCGAAGAGAAGTAGCCGGAACGGGCGATGTTCATCAGCATGGCTCTTGCCCAGGCTCGTTTGTCGGCATACCATCCAGCCACTTCATTGTGGGCCATCAAATAGGCATCAAAGTCAGCGAGAACGAAGAACTCATCGCGGTGCAGCATCAGATCGTTGAAGATCAGCTGGAATTCGTTTGGATTTTCCGACCATGTGCAGTTGGTTAAAGAATCAATCACCATGCGCAATTTCGGGTTGGAGTTGTAAATGCGCCATACATCATAGCTGTTGTCGCGTTTGATCGTTTCAATCTGGTCAACTTTCAGACCGAAGATCTTGGCATTTTCGTAGCCAACCTGTTCAACGATTTCAACGTTGGCGCCATCGAGGGTACCTAAAGTCAGAGCACCGTTCATCATGAACTTCATGTTGCCGGTACCGGATGCTTCTTTACCGGCTGTAGAAATCTGTTCAGAGACATCGGCGGCATTGGTTAACATTTCGGCAATGGATACCGAGTAGTTTGGAATGAAGACAACCTTGATGTACTGACTGACCTGAGGATCCGAATTGATGCGGTTGGACACTTTCACGATCAGCTTGATGATTTCTTTGGCCAGTTTGTAGCCTGGAGCGGCTTTGGCCGAGAAGAAGTAAGTCGTTGGCTGAATGCGGAAGTTTGGATCCTGTTTCATGCGCAGGTAGAGATACATGACGTGCATGATGTTCAGCAGCTGACGTTTGTAAGCATGCAGACGTTTACACTGCACATCGAACATTGAATCAATGTTGACATCGATATTTAAAGTCTCTTTGACATAGTCGGCCAGAATCTGCTTACGCTCGCGCTTGACTTCAAAGAACTTCTTCTGGAGTTCTGGATCATCAACGTAGCGTTCGAGTTTGCGCAGATCATCCGGATGACGGATAAAGCTGTCCCCGATGTATTCCTTGAGCAGATCAGTCAGCTGTGGGTTGGCATACACGAGCCAGCGGCGGTGGGTGACACCATTGGTCTTGTTATTGAAACGGTCTGGATATAAAGCCGCGAAGGCAGACAGAACATCGTTGACCAGGATTTCACTGTGGATCTTGGCTACACCATTGACACTGTGGCTGCCTACAACGGCAAGGTTGGCCATATGAACCTGATTGTCTTTTAAAATCGACATTTCACCAAAACGGTAACCCATTCCGGCACGATCTACTTCCCAGCAGAAGCGGCGTTCGATTTCTTCGATAATCATATAGATACGCGGCAGAAGGTTGCGCATCAAATCCTGCGGCCAGCGTTCTAAGGCTTCGGACATGATGGTGTGGTTGGTGTAGGCGACAGTATGCGTAACAATGCGCCATGCATCATCCCAGTTGTAGTTGTAATCATCCATCAGCACACGCATCAGTTCCGGAATAACAAGAACTGGATGGGTATCGTTAAGCTGAATGGCGACTTCATCAGGCAGGTTATCCAGACTTGGATTGATGCGCAGATGACTGCGGATAATCTGATCGACACCGGCGCAGACAAAGAAGTATTCCTGTTTTAAACGGAGTTCTTTTCCTTCGTTGGTGGAGTCATCTGGATAGACGTTTGCGGTCAGTGCGGAAACCGCGTTGAGGTAGTGGTTGAGGTTATCCGCCTGAACGGACTCTTCATCCACCTGTGCGTCCCATAAACGTAAGGTGTTGGTGGTCAGTGTATGATAGCCAACCACTGGCATGTCGTAAGGAACGGCCTTCACGACGAAATCAGGATGATAGGTCGAATGGAACTTGCCATACTGGTCCATATAGGCGTCTAATGTACCGCCAAATTTTACCTGTACAGCATGCTGGGGTTTCCAGACTTCCCATACGTTGCCAAGACGTAACCAGCAGTCTGGTTTTTCAACCTGCTGATCGTTGACAATTTCCTGTTTGAACAGACCATAGCGATAACGGATGCAGTTTCCGTTTCCGGCCAGGTTTAAAGAAGCCAGAGAGTCAAGGAAGCAGGCAGCCAGGCGACCCAGACCACCATTTCCAAGACCAGCGTCAGCTTCGAGAATTTCGAGATCATGCAGCTCCATGCCAAGTTCTTTCATTCCCTGTTTGACTACGTCATAGACACCCATATTCATCAGGTTGTTTGTCATCAGACGGCCAAGTAAGAATTCCATCGAGAAATAGTAAAGCTGCTTTGTATGATGTTCGGCTACGCTTTTTTTCGTTGCTTTCCAGGAATACCCTAACTGGTTGCGGATCAGAGAGGATAAGGCGAGATAGCGCTCTTCGGGGTAGGCGTCTTCAAAATCGCGTCCAAATTGAGCGGAGACTTCAGTCTGCAGGGCCTCCTTGAAAGTTTCAACGTCGCTGAAAATATTCTTCATGAGATTTTGTCCTCCAATGCAAAGAATTATCGAATAGGTCGAACATCTTGGCAAGGCGGTACAGAAAGGTCTGCCGCAATTTCACCATAATCTCATCATTTTTCTGATAAAAGAATCCATTATATGTGATTTTTGAATTAGATGGAAGTGGTTTTGTAAGCGCTTAGGGTTTTGAAATTCTCACCTTGGTACTTTTGCACAGCCATATTTTCATCATGCAACGAAAAAGTAAAACCATCGCACTTGAATTTTTTCCTGAAAAAACGGGTCCGTAAAGGTTTGTCTTTGTCCCATGACCATTTCCAAAATTTCCTTTTCTGTGCATAGACAACTGGGTTCTCTCTGCCTTGTCCCGCTTTTCTTCTTGTTGTGACAACGTACCGGTCAGACCGCCATTCTGCCCGGCGGTCTGTCTGGCGGCCGCCATTTGTCTGGCACGATCAGATCCGGATCTATTCGTAATCCATCGGACGGCGGGAGATGAATTTGCGGCGGACTGGCAGATTCCATTTGTAGCCGTTGGTCCAGCGGGTCACGATATATTCCTGCTCCGCATTCTGACCAAGAGCCGTGCGTACTCTGCCGATGTGTTTGGAAATCGTATTGTCGCTGACTACACGGTGAAAGCGGATTTTGATCATATTGCGCACAGCATCTTTGGGACAGACCAGAGTCACGTTATCGACCAGGAATAAGACGATTTCATATTCCGTTGGGGTCAGATTGATGGTCTGACCCTTTTTATAGATGGTCTTGGCGTAGCGGTCGACCACCAGGTCGCCGGTCTGATAGACACTGTTTTCAGCAGCCGTTAAGGAGTCCCATTCTTTGCGGGGTGTATCACAAAGACGTCTGGACATGGAGTCGATCAGCAGCAGATCGTTTTTCTGGCTGGAGTTGGCTAGGTTGGTATACATAAATTTCCCTCTTTCCTGTCAGAGTTCTGACACGCCCATCTTATGACCTTTTTGCATTTTCCCAAACATTTGATAATTGATGATTTAATGACAGAAATCGGATGAAATTATGAACTGAATCTTCTTCAAAGAACAAAATGACTTTACGACTCTGGAAAGCAGCAATCCATATGGCAATGTCCACTTATGGCCTGAAAACTGCCCACTCCAGACCTCCACAGACAGTGACCAACAGAAAGTCACCACCAGACAGACCTGCCAGACAGCAGTCAGCGGGCAATAAAAAAGAGCAGACCGAAGTCTGCTGATTGAATTCTTTGTGCGGCTGGAAAATCCAGCAGGGATCCATTAGAGCTTATTGCCCGCTTTCTGTACTTTCAGAGGCTGCTTCAGAAGTCGGAATATCCTGGGCAGCTGCCTGGCTCTGAACTAAGGAAGTCGATGCCTCATTGCCGGAAGTCTGCTCATTCTGGGCTTCGGACAGTGATGGGAAGACAAAAACCTGTTCTCCTTCACGAAGAACGTGATACTTTCCACGGGCAACTAATTCCAGGTAGTCTGGATTGGTCAGATTCTTTTTTGTCGCTTCCAGTTTTTCCTGTTCCGCTTTGGTGGCATCTAGCAGTTCTTCATTGGCTTTGACTTCACTTTTCAGTTTGATGAAAGTATCTATATCATTCATTCCCGCAATCGCCAGCCAGCCTGAACCGCCAAGCATCGCCAGTAAAAATAGTGTGCCAAGGATGTTGGATACTCTATGTTTTCTCTTTTTCATACGTTCCTCTTGTCCAAGTATAACAGACATAAATAACGAAATACATCTTTCATAAAAAATCAACTGACAATTCTTATTGAAACCAAAAAAGTGGAACAAAACGAACAGCTTTGTTCGTTTTGTTCCACTTTAAAATTCATCAAGATAAGAATGTATCCCGTTCTGTTTTCTTTATGATTAAGGAAGTCTGATTACTTCTCGTTTTTCATGTTCGCCAGCAGGGCGGACAGAACGGCAATATCACTTGGATTGATCCCGGAAATCCGGCTCGCCTGTCCTAATGTAGCCGGACGGATTTTATCCAGCTTACCGCGTGCTTCCAGAGCCAGGTTGGTCACCGAATTGAAATTAAGATCTCTTGGAATGCGGACATTTTCCAGCTTGGCCAGACGATCGACATCTCTTTGCGCCTTGGCAATGTAGCCTTCATATTTGCATTCCACTTCAATCTGCGTGGCGGCATCTTTGGAAAGCTTCACACCGGTAAAGGGTTCGAGCAGTTCAATCGTTACATTTGGCCGCTTGAGCAGCGTGTAAGCATCTGTTCCATGCTCCAGACTGCCGGCATCCACACTGGCCAGCAGATCATTGATCTCTTTACCCGGTTTGATATGGGCATTTTTCAGATCTTCAATGCCCTGCTTGACTTCAGCCTGCTGTTTCTGGAAATGATTCCACATCGATTCTGGCAGAACACCGATTTCATGAGCAATTGGAGCCAGTCTGACATGCGCATTGTCATGACGCAAAAGCAGGCGGTATTCCGCACGGGAAGTTAACAGTCGATACGGTTCCTGGGTTCCTTTCGTGGCCAGATCATCGATCATGACCCCGATATAGGCCTGGGCTCTTCCGAGAACCAGCGGTTGTTTATTCTGATTTTTCAGCGCCGCATTGATTCCAGCCATCAGACCCTGGCCGGCTGCTTCTTCATAGCCGGAGGTTCCATTGACCTGACCGGCGGTAAACAGGTTTTCAACAACCTTGTTTTCCAGCGATGGGTACATCTGAAGCGGATCAATCGCATCGTATTCAATCGCGTATGCATATTTTTGAATCGTGCAGTTTTCAAGACCCGGCAGGGAGTGAACCATCAGTTCCTGAACATCTTCCGGCATCGAAGTGGAAAAGCCCTGGACATAGAACGTGTCATAAGCAGCTCTTTCCGGTTCAAGGAAAAGCTGATGACGGGGACGATCCGCAAAACGGACCAGTTTATCTTCAATACTTGGACAATACCGAGGACCAACACCCGTAACCAGACCGGAATACATAGCCGAATCCTGCAGGTGATCATTGATGATCTTATGCGTTTCGGGGGTAGTGTAGATCAGGTAGCAGGGCAGCTGATCTTCAGGCTTGATGACCTGATCCGGTGTCGTTTCATCCGAGAAATGCAGGAATTCTTCACTGCCTGGCTGAATGACAGCTGGCTCGAGATTGACCGTGTCTTTAATGACCCGCGGCGGGGTTCCGGTTTTCAGACGGATCAGTTTCAGTCCCGCATCGGCTAACGATTGCGAGAGGGTGGAGTTGGTCGGCATGCCATCGGCTCCACTGACCGTCGAGGTATAACCGCGTAAAATGGCGGAATTCATGCCCGTTCCGGCGGTCAGAATGACCGTTTTGGAACGGATCTGGGTGCCATCTTCACATTCAATGCCGATGACTTTATTTCCGTCGAGCAGAATGCGGGCTGCTTTCTGTTCGAGCAGATCCAGGTTTGGCTGCTTTTCCAGAGCATCGAGCATCCATTTTTTATACGCATCCCGATCCGACTGCACCCGCAGGCATCTTACGCCTGGACCTTTGGCGGTATTCAGCATTTTGAACTGTAATGCGGTCTGGTCGGCTGCTTTTGGCATCAGGCCGCCAAACGCATCGATTTCACGAACAACAATTCCCTTCGCCGGACCACCGACGCTGGGGTTGCAGGGCATGGAACCGATCATCGATAAATCATTGGTCACTAACAGTGTTTTCTGATTCATCCGGGCTGCAGCAGCGGCTGCTTCAATACCGGCATGGCCGCCGCCAACGACTAACACATCATACATAGTTAAGCCCTCTTTCTACGGAACTTGAAATGGAACAGGCGCTGTGGAATTCCGAAGAATACAGCGGTTGCCGCAAAGAAAATCGAGGCAATGATTCCATTGACCAGCATGCCTAACAGGCAGACAATCTTGCCATGGCTTGCCGAACCAAGACCCATTCTGGTTAAAAGCCAGGCTACGGCGCCCATCACAAGCAGACAAATGGCCGTCTGGATGAGGGTCTTGAGTGTTGATTTAAAGGAGATGGAATACTGGATACTCATCATATATAACGAATATCCAATGATCCAGCTGTAGGAGATGACGGTCGATAACACCGCACCGCCAATGCCCCACCACATGACCATCGGTACCATCAGAACACCTTTGACGACAGCAGAAATAAGCATCTGAACCAACAGTTTCTTGCGCATGCGGCAGGCCATCATCATCGAGGAGATGACTGGCGTGAGGGTTCCAAATAAGCCTTCAATCGCAATCCAGCGCACACTGGTCGTACTCAGATCCAGATCGGCTGTGTAGTAGAGCGTATAGAACAATGGTCTTGCATACATGAAAATCGCAAAGCTTAAAAACAGTGCGATGAACAAGACGATATTGATACATTCCAGAATATCCTTACGCACGGCTTTGATATCATTGGTTTCAAGAGCCGAAGTAATGTGGGGGATAATCGCGGCCACAAAGCCAGGCGAGAGAATCATTGGAATCGCGGTCAGTTTGATGCCAACATAGTTGGCAGCTGAGGTCATCGTCTGAATCTGTTCGGTGGAATAGCTTGAAAGCTTCAGACCGACCGGCAGCAGGATGGCATCATAAATATCGTTGGCATAGCCGATGACCGCAAACAGTAAGTATGGTACGCAAAGCAGCACAAACTCTTTGAATAAAGGTTTGAGCGGCACGGCATGCATCGTCTGGTGATGGCCCATTTCCTGCAGATCCGCGGTTGTGTTTCTGGAAAAGCGATAGATCTGGACAATTCCGGCAATGGCTGCAACCGAGGTGGAAAGCACCGCCGCATACAGAGCCCAAACACTCGAAAGCTTAAAGCCATACACTAAAAGACAGCTGACACCTAACAGAAAGGCAACGCGGAAAATCTGTTCAAAGGCCTGCGAATAGGCATATTCCTCCATCTCCTTGCAGCCCTGGATAAATCCACGGTACGCACTTAATATGGGGACAAAGAAGATGGCAATCGACAACAGACAGAGGATTCTGGTCATGATTGCCTGGCCATCTGGCGTGCCCTCCGACATGGCAGAGGCTAAAATGCCAGAGAAGGCCATCATCACAATCATGCCCAGCGCCCCCAGCAAAGCCATCACCAGAATGGACATTCGCTGTACAGCTAAAGCTGTCCGATAGTTTTTGCGGGTGATGTACTTGGCAACCATCGTCGCGATGGCCATCGGTGCTCCGGCTGTAAAGACGTTGAGCAGATAGCTGTAAATGCGATAGGCTGATCCATAGTAAGCCATATAGGCATCCGATCCGAGAATGCTCGAAAACGGAATGGAATAGACCAGACCAATCGCTTTGGCAATAAAAAACCCGCCGGTCCCGATCAGACCGCCCGCGATAATGGACTTTTTCGCGGCCGACGCGGCTTTTGTTTTGTTATTTTGCTTCATAGATTCAATAAAAGTCTTTCCCTTCAATCCAAAATTATAGCATGACTCAAGAAAGCCACTTGACAAACACACCATTTCGACAGGCAGGTGAAATCCAATGATTCAAAACGCTTATCTTTGCAGCGCCGATCAGGCGCGAAGTGCAGATTCTTATGCAATTTCCAACCTTCAGATCCCATCACTTGTATTGATGGAAAATGCCGCCAGTGCGGCTGCCGATGCAATCCGAAACCTACCGGATATCAAACGGATTCAGATTGTATGCGGCCCGGGCAGCAATGGAGCCGACGGCCTCGCTCTTGCCCGGATTCTGGCCTGCAGTGACCATAAAAAGGTACAAGTCTATCTCGATGAAAACAAGCTCTCGGCCGATGAAGCGCATCAGCTGGCGATATGCAAAGCGCTTAAACTGCCCATTTTGCCTCTTGATGCCTTTACACCCAACGCAGATCTGATCGTTGACGCTTTATTTGGAAACGGTCTCAACCGTGAACTTACTTCCCCCTTTACGGAGCTGATCACCCTGATCAATGCCAGCCATATTCCGGTACTTTCCATTGATGTCCCCAGCGGCATCAACGCCACCACCGGCAAGATCATGGGCAATGCGATCAAGGCTGATCATACCGTGGCCCTGGATTGCCTGAAGTGGGGGCATCTTTTAGGAGATGGCAAACTGCATTCCGGCAGCGTCAGCGTTGCCGATATCGGCATTCCCCCAGAAAGCCATGCCAAAAACGGCGCGATCCCCATCCTGACCGAAAAGCAGGCGGCCCAATTTCTTCCCGTTCGTGATCCGTATGGAAACAAAGGGACATTTGGCAAAGTGCTCCTGGCGGGCGGAAGTTTTCGGATGCAGGGGGCCTTATCCATGGCTGCTGATTCCTGCTTCCATGCCGGATGCGGCACATTGACCCTCTTTACCCCAGAGCCAGCTGCCAGAGCGATTGCTTCCAAGATGGATCTGGCCATGATCATTCCGGCCAGTGCCGATGAAAGCGGCTTTTTCGATCGTCAGGCTGCCGGTGAACTTGAACAGGTGATTTCCAGCTATTCCCTGATTGGAGTTGGCAATGGCATGGGAACGGGAGATGGCGCGCTTGCGGTGTTAAAAGCGGCAATCAATGCCCAGCTGCCAATGGTCATCGATGCGGATGGCATCAATCTGCTCGCCAGAAATCCTGAACTGCTCGACCAGATTAAACGTCCGACCATTCTTACACCCCATCTCAAAGAATTCTCACGCCTGATCAACAAGCCGATGAGTGAGGTACTGGCCAATCCATTCGATCTGGCTGCCCAGTTCTGTAAAGAGCATCCAACCCTGACCCTGGTTTTAAAATCCGATTTTACGCTGGTCATCAACGCCTGGCGTTCGATTTTAATTCACCGTCCGGATCCCGCGCTGGCCAAAGGTGGCAGCGGAGATGTGTTGTGTGGTCTGGTCAGTGGTCTGTACGCTCAGAAAAAAGATGCCTTTGCGATGGCCGCTTTAGGCGCCTATATTCACAATCAGGCTGCCAAAGATCACGTCTCGGCCTACACCTTTACCCCGCTTGATCTGATCTCCAGCTTCCCTACTGTCTTTGCCCGTCTGACAAGCCTCCAGCAGGACTGAAAGCGGCCAGAGAGCTGCCCAGGCATCAGACAGAAAATCATCAGGGAAAATTCTGAATTGCCCAGGCAATCGATCGAGCTGAAATAAACCGAAACCGACAAAAATGAACTGCCACACCTTTCCTTACGATTTTTCCACAGTCAGATTCTCTTCAACGCGATGGCAAAAGAACTTCAGAAACTGGCTTTCACTTTGAAAGGGTTTGCACAAAAAGTGTATGGAAATCAGCCGGAATTTAAGAGTTTCTGAAGGGCGCAGCCGGGCAGATCATTTTCGGATCCGAGAACTTCTGGCTGATCGGCAGGAACCCGGCAAGATTGAAGATTATTTTCAATCCGATCTTTGCACAACATTCTTTCTGGTTCTTCTCCATCTTGCGATCAGCCTTGCACTCTCGATCAGCATCTTGCCCGACACCAGGACTCAAGAGAAGAGTTATTTCTTAAAGTGAGAGCTGATCCTTTAAAGATGGGCCAGCCTCACCTGAACGCAGAAAAGCGGTCAGCTTCCTGAACTGAATTCAGGAGACTGACCGCTGTTTTGTCTTTCTGGTTTGGCCTGGTTTCCTTTGCGTTTACTTGGTATGCAGTTTCTGGAAATCGAGCTGCATGTAGTAAACCAGTGGATTGAACATCTTGGTGTTAAATCCATAGGCCCAATACGTATCATCGTCTTCATCTTTGTCCCAGTCATTATCCAGAACATCGATTAACAGCTGACGCTGCTCTTCATTGACATCGGCACTGGCATAAAATTCAATGCAGTCCTGCAGCGAAGGCTGTTCGCGCATTGGCGAGAACGAAAAGTCTGGCACGAAAGTTTTCAGCTGGTCCTGGACAATCTGAACGGTGGTTTCATCCAGGCTGCTGACAACGACGTGCAGCGAAACTTTATAGTGAAGTGTCGAGGACATACTGCGCCAGCTTCTTGATGTTTGCATCATTGACCAGAGAAATGATCCGGCCCATTGAAAGGTTCAGAACGGCTACTTTAATGTCACCATCTTCCGTCGCGATGGTAAACGTTCCGACATGATCGTCATATTCGAAATCAAAGACATAGGTTGTCCGCGCACCATCTTTGGTTTCATCCCGCAGATCAGCGTGGAAGTCATCTTTATTTTTCAGAATGGTCCGCACGGCATTAGCGCCTGTGAGAGTGAGTTTTTTTCCCATAAATATTCCTTCTTTCCACAAGTTGTTGAATGTAGTTTATCAGTCATCCTGATTTGCGGTAAAGCCTGCTTGTTCGGATACATCCTGAAATAGTACTCATGATGATGCTTTTGGTTTTTCAAACCGGATTTGAAGACACCAAAAGAGATTCAAAAGCAGTCTTTTACAAGATCAGAAAACTGTTCGGGGCAGAAAAAAGAGAAAGCAAAGATTCATAAAACCCATGGGCTTTTAAAATCTTTGCTTGATCGTGTCTGACTGTTCAGACTTATGGTCTTTTCGTCTTTAGACTTTTTCAGGTTCGTAAGTGACCTGGATGCCTAAAGAGTTGTAGGTGTTCAGGTCGGTTTCCGAAAGCGCGCAGGTCAGATGCGCCTGGCTGCCTTTGAGTTTTGGAAGCTGGGCGAGTGCTTTGGCAGCTTCTGGATTGGACTTGGCCGACATGGACAACGCAATCAGAGTTTCATACGTATGCAGACGTGGGTTGACAGAGCCCATGAAGTCGGTTTTCAGCATCTGAATTGGCTTGAAGGCTTCTGGTTCAATGAGCTGCACCTTGTCATCAATGCCTGCTAAGGCTTTGATCGCATTCATGACCAGACCCGCACTTGGACCCATGAAGTTGTTATTGGCGGAAAGAATCATTGTGTCGTTGCCATCGTCGAGTTCCATGGCTCCACAATAGACCTTACGGCTTGCTTCCCGTTCACGCGCTGCCTTGACGCAGGCACGGCTTTCTTCGGTCAGACCCAGCTGACCCAGAAGCATTTCCTGAGTGTGCAGTTCATCTTTGGAGCAGAGTTCCTGAATGGCACGGGTGCGGGAGGCAAAGTAGCGACGCAGGATTTCCTGAATGGCGGCCTCACGAACGGCTTCATCATCATAAATACAGAAACCAGCACGGTTGACACCCATATCGGTTGGGGACTGATAAGGCGAAGTGCCATAGATTTCTTCAAACATCTTGCGCAGAACCGGGAAGATTTCAATGTCACGGTTGTAGTTGACCGCAACCTTGTTATAGGCATCCAGGTGGAATGGGTCGATCATGTTTTTATCGTTCAGATCGGCAGTCGCTGCTTCATAGGCCAGGTTGACTGGATGAGAAAGCGGCAGACTCCAGATTGGGAAGGTTTCAAATTTGGCATAGCCTGCTTTGATGCCGCGCTTATGTTCATGATAAAGCTGGGAGAGGCATGTTGCCATCTTGCCGCTGCCAGGTCCTGGAGCGGTTACGACAACCAGGCGTTTGGTTGTTTCGATATAGTCGTTTTTGCCGAAGCCTTCTTCCGAGATAATTTTCTTGGTATCTGTTGGATAGCCTTCAATGGCGTAATGATAGTAAACCTTGATGTTGCGATGCTGGAGCTTACGGCGAAGTTTCTGAGCACTTTTCTGTCCGGCATAGCGTGTGATGACAACGGAGCTGACATATAAGCCGGCTTTCTGGTATTCCTCAACCAGACGTAAAACATCTTCGTCATATGGAATACCCAGATCTTCACGGATTTTGTTGCCTTCAATATCATTGGCGGAAACCGCAATGACGATTTCAGCATCTTCTTTCAGCTCCAGAAGCATCTGCAGTTTGGAGTCAGGCTGAAAACCTGGCAGAACCCGGCTGGCATGGTAGTCATCAAACAGCTTGCCGCCAAATTCCAGATACAGCTTGTCGCCAAACTGCGCAATGCGTTCGCGAATGTGGTCTGACTGCGTTTTAAGGTATTTTTCGTTATCAAAGCCCTGTTTCATACTGTTCCCCTTTTCATTTTTTTAATCATCCCTTCAAAAATTCAGTTTCGTTTTTTGAAGAGGAATTGTTTTCGAATCATTCAAATTCTTGAATACAGACTGAAGAAAGCTGGCAGTTGATTTCCCCTGCCAGAAACAATCTGCTCTGTATTTTTTATATCAGTCCGCACAAAGATCCTGTACGGATTTGATTGGTAATCTTTTTTAGATGGGCAGATCAAATCTGCCTGTTTCCCGCTTGATTGTAGCACATGCCCTTCAATCCCTCTTGACTCATTTTTCGGGTCCGCTCACAGAAACCGTGAAAAACTGATAGAATTTCTGTATATGTCCCAAAAACGTTATCCGCCTGTATTAAAGGCGTTGAAAAAATACTACGGCTATGATCAGTTCCGCCCGGGCCAGCCGGAACTGATCAAGGCGCTTTTAGATGGCCGGGATGTGCTGGGCATTATGCCAACGGGAGCGGGCAAATCAGTCTGCTTCCAGATTCCGGCCATTTTCATGCCGGGCATCACACTGGTCGTTTCGCCGCTCATCTCGCTAATGCAAGATCAGGTGGCTGCCCTGCTGCAGGCCCATATTCCGGCCGCATATCTCAACAGTTCGCTGACTTTTGCTCAATACAAAAAGGCCCTCTACTTTGCCAAGCAGGGCCGCTACAAAATTATCTATGTGGCTCCCGAACGATTGAACACCCCGGGCTTTCTTGACTTTGCGCAGAGTGTCGATATTTCCATGATCGCCATTGATGAAGCGCACTGCGTTTCGCAATGGGGTCAGAACTTCCGACCGAGCTATCTGGAAATTTCCAAATTTGCCAATTCTTTAAAAAAGCGGCCGATCATGGCTGCCTTTACGGCCACTGCAACCGGTCCGGTGAAAGCCGATATGGTCCGCCTGCTGGAGCTGAAAGATCCCAAAGTTTTAGTAACCGGCTTTGACCGAAAGAATCTTTATTTCGAAGTTCAGAAGCCCCGCAATAAATTTGCCGCCCTGGAAAGATTTCTGGAAAAGCATCCCCATGAAAGCGGCATTATCTATTGTCTGACCCGCAAGGAAACTGAGGAAGTGTGTGACCGACTCAATGAACAGGGCTTCCAATGCACCAGGTATCATGCCGGTCTTTCTTTAGAAGAGCGGGCGGAAAATCAGGAAGCCTTTCTTTATGATAAAGTCCCGCTCATTGCCGCTACCAATGCGTTTGGCATGGGCATCGATAAATCCAATGTCCGCTTTGTCGTCCATTATTCCATGCCTGCTTCTCTGGAAAACTATTATCAGGAAGCGGGACGTGCCGGCCGTGATGGTGCCCCGGCCCATTGTCTGCTGCTTTATTCCGGCTCCGATATCATGACCAACAAGTTTCTGATTGAACGCAGCAATGAAGAGAATGAAAATGAAGACCAGAAACTGCGCGAACTGCACCGTCTCAACCAGATGCAGGGCTATTGCACAACGCCGATGTGTCTTCGCAGTTACATCCTGCAGTACTTTGGGGAAAACTCGAGCGGGCATTGTTCGAACTGCTCCAACTGTACGTCCGAATGGATTACCGAAGACATCACCGAACCAGCAAAAGAAGTGGCCGAGGCCCTGCGCCGCCTTCCAAGAGCATACGGCATTACGATGATGATCGATTTTCTGAAAGGAAAAGATACCACCAAACTGCGAAAAGCCAGTCTGACTTCCATTCCAGGCTTTGGGGCGCTGCATGAGTTGAGTGACGAGAAGATCCGTATGGTTCTTGAAGGGCTGCTCATCCAGGGATATCTGGCCCGCTCGGTTGACCAGTATCAAGTTATTTCTTCTACGCAGAAACTGGCATTTGCACTCAAGAACAACGAAAAAATCGTCTTCCAGCGCAAAGCCTCTCAAGAAGATCGCATCAAGAAAAGAAAAGAGAAAACAGCTCCATCCGGTTCTATCCCTACCATGGGACTGCTTGAAAAGCTGAAAACGGTCCGCCGCCAGCTTGCGATCAAGCATAACCTGCCGCCCTATATCATTTTCTCCGATGCGACGTTACTGGCGATGGTTCAAAAACTGCCAACGGATGAAGAGAGCCTGCTTCAAGTCAGCGGGGTTGGTGAAGTGAAGCTCGAACGCTATGGCAAACCCTTCCTGACCGCAATCAAGGCCCATATTGACCAACAAAACGTCCCCGAAGACAAATTGAAAAAAGAAATTGCCAACAATAACAGTTCCGATCTCTCTTCCTATACCGAGCCCGATCCTGACGATGCCACTCCAGATCCAAAAAACGATCAGCCCGTTTTATCGCATACGCCAGGCAGCACACCGGCCAGCCCAAAGAACATACCCGTTGAGGCTCAGAATCAAAGCTCGCCGGATATCAAAGAAGGGGAAGATGCATGAACTCCCGATTACTCCTCGTTGAAGGCCTTCCATGCTCGGGCAAAAGCACAACCAGCGCATGGATTGCTTCCCTTCTCAGTTCAGAGAACAACGTCTGTTTTGTGGACGAAGGATCAGGAAACCACCCGGCTGACTATGAATTTCATGCCCTGGCTCCAGCCGGACTTCTATCTAAAGAAAGCCAGATTGTTTCCTTGTCCCAGTTTTCCGGTGCGATGTTTGAAAAACTGCTCCCGTATAAAATCTACGATGGCCTGGACTGGGAAACCGAACGCCCGCTCATGCTGGAAAAATGGCAGGAGTTTGTCGCCAGCGCTCAAAAAGAAAAGGACACAGTCTATGTCTTTAACTGCGTCCTGCTTCAAAACCCAATGTGTGAAACGATGATGCGCTTTGGATTTTCCCAAGAAGAATCCAGAGCCTATATTGAACGGATCGTCAAAATCGTCCGGCCGCTTGATCCCATCGTGATCTACCTGAAAAACGATGATATTGCCAATTCCATCCAACAGACTTCCCAAAGCCGTCCAGGCTGGCTGGAAAGCGTCATCAACTATCACATCTGCGGCCAGTATGGAAAAAGCATCCATGCCAAAGGATTGAATGGCTTTCTGGACTGCCTGAAGGAAAGGCAGAAACGAGAACTTGAAATTCTCAGCCAGCTTCCGGTTAAGAAACTGGTCGTTGACAATCCCCAACGCAACTGGCCTACCGCGCTGGAAGCAATCAAAAAGTACCTTCAATCCACATAAGCCCCATCCAAAATCCGGATGGGGCTTCTTTATTCAAAAGTTTTTTTCGGGTTGCTGATCTTGGTCATAATTCCAAAAATGAGCGACATTAGAGGCAGAAAACCGCTCTACCTCTCTCTTCACTCCACTATGGAATTCAAATCAAATAAAAAAGGCATCCAAAGGATACCTTGATATACATAATTTGGAGAGCCTAGGGGGTAACGTACTTACTATACGCTTAAGACAAACTGACCGGATCTAGGTCTTATCTCCACCGATATAATACCCAATTCTTTGATACTTGTAAAGCCAGAACTTTACCACATCTTTTTTGATCCACCACATCAATGTCATTAAGTTTAGGAAGCTCAGGCTTCTGGCCGTCAGTTCTCTGATAGCTGGAAGCCCTTTTCGTTTTTGTAGGCTATTTTAGGTACTTTCGAAAAATGGACCAATTTCATGCACTTCAAAAATTTTCTTCAAAATTTCAAAATACAATCCGAATAAGATAGTTGACAAATCTGCGGCGCTGCGCGGCCGCGAAGCGGCCAATTAGGTGAGAGGTTTGAAAGGACCCGTTTACTCACCCACTTATGAATAAAGATAATTGCACCGCTCTTCTTGATTCCATGCGCAATGACCTGCTTGACATCATTGCTCAGGAATCGCTCGATTCTGAAAACTTCATCAATCCGGAGACGTCTTTCTCCAGAACACGTCTGCTGGACAAAAGTACTGTTGTTAACATCCCTTATCAGCTGACTCAGGATTCTATTTCATCAACTCTGCCTGCCATGTTTGGAAAAGCAGCTCCATCTCTGACTGCTTCCGCTGTAACTCAGGCCCGTTCCAAGGTCAGTTCCAGGTTTTACATCAATGTTTTTGATCGCATGAACGAACTATACCGCGATAAGGATACTGCCCGTTTCAATGGCTATATTCTGAAAGCTGTTGATGGCAGTGAAATCAAATCCTGCTTAATTAAAGGGAACGATGACTCTCTTGGCGGCTCAAAGAAAGGTGGCAAACGCGCTTTCTACCATTTGAACGGCTGCTTTGACGTGCTGAATCACACGTTTTGTGACGCCGTGATTCAGCCAGGGTCGGAAAAGAATGAGGACGCTGCTCTTCTTGAGATTGCAGGCCGCGATAAGGAGTCAAAGACAATCTATATAGCAGACCGCGGCTATGAGAATCTGATGTTGTTTCATCGCCTGAAAAAGATGGGGAAACGCTTTGTCATCCGCATCAAGGACGAGGAGTCAGCGATCAGTCTTCTAAAACACTATCCAACCCCTGCCAGTGAAGAATATGACATTCCATTTGACATAACCCTTACCTGTAAGAACAATCGGGAGACCAAGGACCACTGGGATACCTACAAATATATTTCCAGCTATAAAACCTGCCCGGAATTCAGTGACGGAACTACCCATATTCCACTTCCACTGAGAGTGATCAGATTCTGGGCTGCTAATAAAGATGGGAAAGTCTCGCTGATCACTGTATGCACCAATCTTCCTGAGGAAGAATTCAGCACAGAAGACATCATGGAAATCTACCGGCTTCGCTGGGTTATAGAAGTCAATTTCAGGATCCTCAAGCGAACCCTCAATCTTGAATGGCTTCACAGCCGGCGCTTTGAATTGATCATCAGTGAGATTTATGCCAAGATGACGCTTTTAAATTTCTGCTCCCGTAT
>CAJTLE010000011.1 GCA_910577085.1 uncultured Allobaculum sp.
AGCTGCACGGACAGTTCAATGCAGATATCAACGCCGCCCATAACCTCGTCTGGATGTATGAAAATCATCCTGAAGTCACCAAATGGACTCCAAGAAAAACGGTCCAGCAGTTTTATGAAAAAAGATCAGAATGTTATAACCAGACCGTCTGCAGCCTTATTGCATCATTAAAAGGGTTAAGCAGTGCAAAATCTGCCTAACCCTGCGTAATTAGTTTTTTCTGCACAAAAAATACGAACCAAAAACAAGTGCGAACACCAGGCACGAATACATAGAAAAATCCCATATGAGTTTTGAACTCATATTTGTTTACTCCCCCTGCCGAAGCTGGCGGCGGAACGATCTTCGGATTGTGCCAAAGTCTCAAGGCTGGTCCTGCGTCGGTAAGGGGGATGCGGGATGCCAGTACTGCGATACTGGGCTGTATCCCATAAAATTTGGATTTGGATTCCCTTCGGGGAATTTTGGTCCTCAAAGCGGGGCTTAGATAAGGATCTTGTATCTTAACCCTTCTCCCGCCGGCTAATGCCGAACACTGTTCGCAGACAGGGATGTAACCGTTTTATCCTATCAGGGATAAAACAACCTCATTTAACGAAGGGCTGAAAACAAGGGTATGTCGAGACTGTAGATGTCAAAAGATCAGGATTTCAGAAGATTGAAATCTCAAATACCAAGTACAGAGTGCAGATTTGATTTACTTCAGGCTGCAGAAGATCTTCAAATCTTAACGTTCTTGGACTTTAACGTTCTTAGATTTCCATACTCGCAGATTCTATCCCCAGACCTTACAAAAGCCTGGCTTAGAGAATAACGGCTGCGCCATCTGCTGCCAGACGTGGAATTTCGAAGGCGGACAGATGAACACCGAGCGTTTCTTTTAACACGTCTTCGACGGTTTTTACCGGAACGATCTGTAAAGCGTCTTTGACTTCTTCAGAAACTTCATCCAGGTCACGCTGGTTATCCCATGGGATCAGCACTTTGGTAATGCCAGCCCGCATAGCGCCAAAGAGTTTTTCTTTCAGACCGCCAATTGGTAAAACGTCTCCACAAAGGGAAAGTTCACCAGTCATGGCAATGTGAGAATCAACGGGTTTGCGTAAGGCCAGGGAGGCCAGTGCAGTCAGGATGGTAATACCGGCACTTGGACCATCTTTTGGGGTAGCCCCCGCCGGGAAGTGGATGTGGATATCCTGCTTGCCAAATTCCATCGTATCTAAGGGCAGACGGGATTTGAGGACAGAGTAGGAGATCCGCGCAGATTCTTTCATGACATCCCCAAGCTGACCAGTCAGAATCATCTGACCGGAGCCAGGCATGGAGGCTGCTTCAATGAAGAGCACTTCACCGCCGACTGCAGTCCATGCAAGACCAGTAACGACACCACATGGATTGGCGTCTTTGACTTTTTCGTGGTGGACGGTGATCGGACCCAGAATTGCGGCCAGATCTTCAGCTTTCACCACGACTGGATTTCCGGTTTCGATCAAATCTACAGCTTTGGCACGGGCGACTTTGGCGAGCTGTTTTTTCAGTCCGCGGCAGCCGGCTTCCATGGTGTAGGAATTGATCAGGGTTTCGATTGCACCATCTTCGATCGTCAGATCACCGGGCTTCATTCCGTGTTCACTTAAGACTTCTGGTAAGAGGTGGTCTTTGGCAATTTCGAATTTTTCAGATGGGGTGTAGCTGGACAGCTGAATGATTTCCATTCGATCCAGCAGTGGTCCTGGAATGGTATCCAGGGAGTTGGCCGTTGCAATGAACATGACATCGGACAGATCGTACGGCAGATCCAGGTAATGGTCTGTGAAGGTATCGTTCTGTTCCGGGTCAAGAACTTCAAGCATGGCGGCCGATGGGTCACCGGAGAATCCGCCAGCCATCATCTTATCGATTTCATCGAGAACCATAACCGGGTTGGTTGCGCCAGCCTGTTTCATGGCTTTTAAGATACGACCGCTCATCGAGCCGACGTAAGTACGGCGATGGCCGCGGATTTCGGATTCGTCACGGATACCACCTAAGGAAAGGCGGGTATACGGACGGTGGAGTGCTGCGGCAATGGATTTACCCAGCGACGTTTTACCCGTTCCAGGAGGACCAACCAGCAGGATGGCACTTCCTTTCATGGATTTGCGCAGTTTCATAACCGCAAGGTGCTGGAGAATACGGTCTTTGACCTTATCCATGCCGGAGTGACGGGTATCAAGGAGCGCTCTGGCTTCTTTGAGGTCTGGTGTGAATGGTTCTTCTTTTTTCCATGGCAGGCTCAGCGCAAATTCAAGATAGTTGCGCAGAACTTCTGCTTCCTGGGACTGACCATTCATGTTTTCCAGACGTCTGGCTTCTTCGAGAAGAGCTTTGGTGTTCTCTTCATTCATACCAGCCGCCTGAATGCGGCTGGCATAGCTTTCTTTTGGTTCATCCGGATTGCTGCCTTCTTCGTTGAGCTCGCTCTGTAAAGCTTCGAGCTGACGCTGCAGTGCCTGACGACGATAGAATTCACTGGCCTCTTTGGAAAGTTTTTCGTTAACTTCCAGGTTGAGGGAAATGGATTCTTTCTGACGCAGCAGGTAGTCGATAAAGCGAGTAACTCGCTGACGCTGGCTGGACATGACCAGCAGTTCGTACTGCTCCTGGTTGGAGATCGACATGTACTGGCATAAGAAGGAGATCATCTGGTTGATCGAGGTATATTCTTTCGCCCGTCGAGCAATATGACGGCCGCCCTGAATGGACTTGGCCATATCATCAACGAGACGTTTGATGTAGTCGAGCATATCCTGTTCGGACTGTTCAGATAAATCCTGTTCTTCTGGAGCGAGTTCCCAGGTGCAGGACTTACCATCTTCTGAGATGGAGACGATACGGATTCTTTCTAAGGACCGTGCCGTCACGACGGTTGCGTTGTTACCGTCGCTGTGCATATTCGTTGCTACGCACATTAACCCATAAGCGTTGAGATCTGATGCACCTGCCTGTGCATGCGAATCCTCACCGCTGAAGGCCGCAAAATTCTCTTCAAAGAGATTTTCGGCCTGTTCCTGTCGAAGGTTTTTCAGCCGGAGGATTGTCTGTGGCAGCAATAATGTTCCCGTTACACGAATGAACGGGGCAGTTTTTAATACTTGTTCCATGGTAATCCTCTCTTTCTAGTGTTATGGATGATATTATAGGTGTTAGTTAGAAAAAAGTAAATACTTATAAAAAACTTACTTAGGACTTTTTTCTGATCTATGTGGTAAAATGCTTCTCATAAGGAGTAAACTTGACTTATGAAAAAGCTCATCGTTTATCAGGACGATTCCTGTCCCATGAAACATGCATGCAAAGCCCTTGAGGGGAAATGGAAGATTCCTGTGATCTATGTATTGTGCGTAAATGGTACGTTACGTTACAACGAACTCAAGCAGGCATTGGGGATTACCAATGTCATGTTATCCAATACCCTGAAAGACCTGGAGCAGGAGGGTCTGATTGTTCGGATCTCCTATAATGAAATCCCGCCACGGGTGGATTACTCCCTGTCAAAAAGTGCCCAGGGACTGATTCCGATCATGAATGCCTTTGCCCGCTGGGGCGCAACCCGGATGACGGATCTGGATCCCGTATCCAGTATGTTCGGGCAGGAAATTCTGGAGAAACAGAAGTAATTCCTTTTCAGATCGGGAAAGGTAAATCCTTAAACAGGTAAAGACAGAAGATATCAAAGATACGCAGAAGAGACCGGACTTGTTCCGGCCTTTTTTGTTGGTCGGATCCACTGCGATGAGGAACAGACGTTTCCGCGCGTTGAATAGATTTATCGCTTACCGTCGGATCCACTGCGATGAGGAACAGACACTCTGCTGCTGAAGCCATCCGGACCTGTCTGAAACAAAGTACTGGGATTGTACACAGGTTTGGAAGGACTTGGGGGTTTATCAATAGATTGAAACAGCCTATCAATATTTGGCTATGGACGATGGATTATATCTGAAAACAGGATCGATCAAAGAAAGCAGACAATATGGCCGATCAGGAAAGCAGATAAAAGGCAAAATCAGAAAACGGTCATACGAAGGAAAGCGAAAAGCGATATGAAACAATCAGGCGAAAAAGACGAGAGGATAAAAAAGGAGATGAAAGACATCTGCCATCAGAAAGTGAATGAACAGAATCTCTGATTTAAAGAGTACAGGCAGAAGCCCTGGGGTTGTTGCAGGATCAGAACAAATGTCTGATCAAAAAGTTGAGGTAATTTTGCGAATACCAATCACCGTTCTTGGTCAACTTCATTATATCCGAAAAATAAAATAAACTCTAAGATAAGAAAATCATCGAAAAAGAGACAAAACAGACAGATTTATTCGTGAATCAAGCGTTCGACTGGCAAAAAGGAGAAAGAACAACTTGTCAAGCTCGAATGAAAATTAAATCTCAAATGGCTGATTTTGTGCTTGTTTCTACAGAAAGATCACTATCAAAATGATGATACTGATCATTTTATAATCACTTGGACGCGGCAAAAGAAAAGAAAAAAGAGAGGCTATTCAAATTTGAATAGAATTCTTACAAAAATTCCTCTCAAATTATCCGATTCAGGCAAGTTTCTCCTCATCGCCCTTCTTTTCGAAGGGCAGACCAGATGCAAAGGCTCAGAGCATAGAAGCAGGCACCTGAATATGGACATATAAATATAAGGAATAGAAAGGCCAGAAACAGCTGAAGAGTAGAATGCTTCTTTTCCATATTATAAGTGGATTATTATAAGTGGATTCTAAGGAGTGCCAGATCATGCCCTATTCCCATTATTCTGTCGCGCTGTTCCGCCACATCGCAATAGAGTGTCATCAAGCCAGTCCCAGGATAGAGGAGCTTGGCAAATAAATCCGTCATGTGAACCTGCAAGGTGAGCATGGAATGGGAGGATAAAAGATGGGCAGATCGTCCTGAGGCTGGTTTTATTGGCAGGATTGATCGTTGGATCATCTTCTGAAATCTTTATTCAATTTTAGTTTTCTGACGGATTTTGGGGAGCTTTGAAAAGGGAAAGAAGTCGTACAGAAACTAATTATGTGAAAATTTGCACCGTAAGAACCGCCTGAAACAGTTGTAATATTTTGACCAAAACAGATGAAAGCGGATTTAACGATTCTGACAGAAATTCAATGGAATTATATAAAAATTAAAATTTAATAATGAAGGGCGAAAGAAAAACAGAGAACAAATTTGCCCGATTTCTATGAAATAACCGCATAAAATAAGGAAAATTCACATATAAATCTGATTCGGATGAGATTCTTATCTAGGACATAAGATCCTAAAAATAGATAGAAAAAGGACCGAAAAAAATCAAGTATAAAACTTTGCAAAGAACAAAATAAATGGGCATGCCAGAGGGACATACACAAAGTTCAACTATAATTTAGACATAAAGAACCCGTTAAAGGGGAAAGGAGAATTTTTTATGAGTAAGTCTTCATGGGGCTGGTTCAGAGTTCTGTTCATCATCCTGAGTATTGCATATATCTTCGCAGGTTTCATGTTATTAATGTATCCGCAGATGTTTGCGGGAACCATGATCTATATGATCGGTTTCATGGCTATCTTCTATGGAATCATGCTGATCGGATCGTATCTGATGGCCACTAACTTCAAGAGTTCCTTCACACTGATTACTGGTATTATCCTGGTTATCCTTGGAATTCTGATTTCCTGCAATCTCTTCGAGGCATCCATTGCCCTGGGTGTAGTTGTTGCTATTGGCTTTATGGTTATTGGTGCATTCAAAATCTATCAGGCATTCTTCCTGAAAGATCTTGGTGTTCGCAGCTGGTGGACCATTCTGATCCTGGCAGCCTGCAACCTCATCATTGGTCTGATCATGATCTTTAACCTGAACGATTCCGGTACACTGATCACTCTGCTGATTGGTTCGAACCTGTTAGTCAACGGTGTATCTGACCTGATGCTTTCCTTCACAAGCTTCTAGATATGATAAACTCTCAAAAAAGTCTATTTATCATTCTCAAAACGGCATTCCTGTCTTTGGAATGCCGTTTTACTGGTTAAAGCGTTCAAACCAGGATGAATCTTTCTTATCACACCTTGAGTTCGTTGAACCTGTTGATTTCCTCTGATAAATTGGATAAAAAGGGAAATCATCATGAAACAGACACGAAAACTCATCCAGGAATCCTTTCTGGCCCTGGCTAAGGAAAAACCAGTAGATAAGATTACCGTTAAAGAAATTGTTGACCGGTGCCAGATTAACCGGAACTCATTTTATTACCACTTTCAGGACTTACCAGATCTGATCGAATCTATTTTTGAAGATCAGCTCAACGAAGAAGTCAGCCATCATGCCAATGAAGGAGTCACGGCTGTCTTATTAGGAGCTGTAGAGATCTTAGAAGGTGAACACGACATCTGCCGCAATATTTATTACTCCAAAAACCGCGACATTTTATTCATGCGCATCAGCCGGATGGTCACCCGGATCGTCGAAGACAGCCTGAAAAAAACGTACATGTCTCGTTACGTCATTTCAGATGAAGACTTTGCGATTATCGTTCAGTTATATCGAATGGAAGTTGCCGGATTTATTCTTGACTGGCTCCATTCGGGCATGAACTACGATCTGACCCGCCGTATTGGCCGCATGCTGGATCTGCGTGCTGGTACTCTGGAAAATATGCTTGAAAAAGCACAGCGCACCCGCCTGAGCGCAGCCACACAGGATTACCATCTACACAAGAAATAGGCTGTATCAAGCGAATAGAGATAAGCAGAGATATAAATTGATAAGGTTCAAACAGAAATTACGAATGAAAATCACCATTTATGGCGATGGTTTTCCTGATTTTGATCAGAAAATTGACTGTAAACCTTATTCAGACGAAGATGAATTTGCACAGCAAAATGTTAAATCATTTTATGAGAGCCAAGTGATTATGAGAGCCAAGTGAAAGTGAGGCTCTCATTTTTTGCCCGAATGGGGGCCTTGCTGTTGGATATTTAAATTGTTGACAGCCAAATATCCTTTTGATAAAGTGAATTCAGGTAGCAAAACGGGTAACCGTTTTATAGGAGGCGGGCGAAAGCAGGCCTCCAAATTTTTTTGCGCTGATGAAAACAGCCGTGACGGTTCGTCAGATTCTGCTCTGGCTGATCGTCCATCAAATAATTGAAATCAATCGGGTGCCTAATGGGCGCCTTTTTTGTTGGCAGATAAACAAATCAAGATCATTTCTTTCAAAATGAGATGGGATTATATCGGATTGTGCTTTTGTCTTGTCAGATTCAGGTAGAATCAAGAAAGATAATGACCAAATAAAGGAGGCAGAGTATGGCGGAATATACACCCTTATTGCCGAAACAGAGGCCTGAATCTGATACAAATATCATTTCTGACAGGAACGGGATTCAGGAAGAAAAACAGGAATTTGATCCTGGAAAAGATGATCAGAAGTGGCTCGCTCTTCTGAGTCGACTGGAAACTTTGCAGAAGCAGAAAGCCAGAGAAATGAAGGAAGATCCGGTTTATTCGGGTGAGATCTGGCTGCTTGAGCAGGTGATTGATCGACTGGGACTGGATGAATCTTTAATAAAGCTGCTGGAAGACAGAAATCCGTATGAAACCAATCCCAATCTGTTACTGGTGGCGCTATATCTGATCTGCTACGACCGCGAAGATCAGACACTGGCGGATTGGCTGGTTGAAAGATTTCAGGTCAGCCATCAACAGATCCGTGATCTTTTCGCCTTGCTGGAAGAAATCAGGGAAGAAGATCTGCTTGCCTACTCCAAAAATTGGCTGCTGAGAGAGGGCCCATCGAACCTGGATGAACACAATATCATTTATGTCGTGGAAAGCGGCAGTCAGGAGCAGGGAGAAGTGGATCTTTCGGCTTCAACCATTGATGTGGCTTTAAAAGGAAGAAGACTGCCCAAAGAAACCAGACAAATTCAGCAGGAAAGATGGCTGGCGGCCATGGCCTACAATTCCAGTGATCAGCTGCCGTTCTTTTTCAAACGCTATCCCCGCCATGAACAGAAAACACAAGCGTATTCTCGTGAACTGCCAACGCTTTTCAAAGACTGTAAGCAGGTCGGTCTGAACGATTTTATTCTGCTTTCACCCCGTGGGTATCACGATTTAAGTCATCTGGGGCCCTGGCTTGCTTTAAATCAGAAGCTGATTGCGCCAGTCAGTCCGTATTGGCAAAGACTGGAAGACAAGGTTGATCTTTCGGATTTTTTCAATCCAGAAGAAACCGGCCAGATTAAGGCGGGAAGCATGCTCATCCGTGAATATCCGGTGGATGCAAGCTTTTTGGAAGCCGTTGATGGGACAGAATTGCCGGAAGAATTGAAAACCATGAAGACAGATTCCTTACGGTTGATTGTGTATCTGGATCCAACTGCCCAAAAGAAGCAGATCAATCATCTGCACCGGGAACTCTCCAGGCAAAAGCGGGAAGTCGAACAGTGGATGCAGGAAGATAAAATTTCCTGGCATGAACTGGCTCATCAGATGCAGAAGTATTCGCTGCTGGATTTCTCTTATGATCCGGATGTGTTGACCCTTGAATCTCTGGATCTGGAAGAATCGAATGAAAAATCATCAGAACCTGCGGCTTCAAAGCCTGCGTCTTCTCATTCGGATTCTCGTTCCAGTAAACGGGGAAATGCAAATTGTGCAACTCCTCCTGTTAAACCTTGGTCCTGGCAGGTGAATACCGCAAAAATTAAGCGTTTAGAAAAGACTGCTGGCCTGCGGGCTCTGTTGGTCAATGATGTGGATCAGGATCCAATGACACTTTTACAGACCTGGAAAGAATACTGGGATCTGCATGAGGCCTCACTTTCGATTCAGGATCGCCTGTATCGTCAGTTTTACCGCGATCCGGCGATGGATCAGATTGCGGCAGACGATCTGACCAGCTATTCCCCAAAAGGCATCTGGGAATGGCGCAACTATCCAGAGGCTGGAAATCTGTTATGCGTCCTGGTGGCCCGCCAGTTATATTGCAGCATGTATCAGGTATGGAAAAAGTACTTTGGGAAAGGCTATGAGACACCCAGAGAGATTCTGGATATTCTTTCCTCCATCTCTTTTCTCTATACCGAAGATCCTGAACAGAAAGCTGTACTCAGTTCATTGACTGAAATGCAGAAAAACATTGTCCGCAAGTTTGGCTTCCAGCTTCCACCATCCGCAAATGCGTTGGCACGCAAGCGAAAACTCAAACCGTAATCGGTTGTTGTGGGGTCCCGGCCATTCTACATCTGGCCATTCTATATTCTGGCCATTCTATATAAGGATATGGGCCGCGCAAAAAGAGAGCAGAATCGCAACGGACGAAAAAATCCCGGATTCCTTGAAAGGGTCCGGGATTTTTGATTGTGATGTTCGGCTTAGGGTTTGCATGGATCTGATCAGTTGTGGGGCTCGTTATTGTGACAGGAATCCGCACCCAGAACAGAAGCCCAATGGGCATCTGGCTGCTGGAGGAGGGAATCACTGGTCAGAAATAAGGAAGGTTTTTCTTCTTCGATCCAGATACAGGAGAAATGTTCTCCCGTTTTGTGGCCATCCCGACGATACGAGAAGCCATAAGGACTGGTCTTGGTATTGAGATTGGACAGGTGAATATTCTGTGGGGGAATGCCCTGGCTTTCGAGCATCCGGACATTGACCAGCTGATTGTCCAGAAAACTGCGATCTGCCTGGCCAGGATGAATGCAGCCCTCTAAGGACAAGCGATTCACCTGAGCCATTTCACAGACCTGGTCGATGACTTCAGGTCCGACTTCCAGTGAGTGGACCAGTAAAGAAGGTGAGAAATACACCTGCAGGGTTTCCGGATGAAACAGTTCGTCCTGTTTGAGAGCGTCCAGAAGGCGAAGCAAAATCGCCTGAGTGGTGCCTTTCCAGCCGGAATGAACGGCGGCGACCATTGGAATAGTTGGGTCTTCAAGCAGAATTCCCAGGCAGTCGGCTGTGAACACACCAATTAAAAGACCAGGATCGGTTGTATACAGGCCATCCGTTTCCAGAATGGAACTTTCGGCATCAAAGGCACCTTTCCCGGCGTCTGCTTTTGTTACCCGGGCTACCGTGGCTGTGTGTTTTTGCCAGGGAAGGCACCATTTTTCTAACGGGAGAGTGTCCTTTTGAAGCCTGCGCCGGTTTTCCATGACATCCAACGGATCCTGACAGACATGCAAAGCGAGGTTTCCACTTTCAGGGGCATCCGGCGTGCGCAATGTAAAGCATCCATGGATGATCTGATCAGAGAAAACAAGCCGATTCAGATGATGAACAGTCATGGATTCAGTATACCAACAAGGCGATAGATGTAAGCAAATAAATATGAATTCCATATGTCGCCTGTCAAAATAGATTCAGGTAGCACTTAAGACTTGCATCTGCCAGAAGTGGTGCTATCATGATTAGCAGTTGAATAGATAGAGTGCCAAAAACGAGGTGGGAACATGGACCTGACACAACGGCAGCAGGCAATTCTGAAGGCTGTAGTCGAAGAGTTTACCCGTACTGCCCAGCCAATTGGCTCCAAATCCCTGATTCCTTTTCTGGGAATCTCCATCTCATCAGCTACAATCCGAAATGAGCTGGCTGTTCTGGAAAAAGTCGGTCTGCTGGAGAAAACCCATACGTCAAGCGGACGCGTTCCTTCTTTGAAGGGCTATCGCTATTACGTAGAAAATCTGATGGAACTTTCACTCGATGATTCCATTCAGCAGGGTCTTCGGCAGGTGTTTTCCAAGCGTCACTGTTCACTGGAAGATGTCATTGCCACGAGTTGTTCCATTCTTGCGGAAATGACCCATCTGACCAGTATGGTGATTGAACCGGAAAAGAGCCGGCAGACTCTGATCAGACTCTCTTTAATCCCTGTCAACCAGACTCAGGCAGTGGCAGTGGTCGTGACCAGTACAGGTCAGACCGAGCACAGGATGTTTAATTTCTCTTCTGATCTTTCGACTGATGATCTCAAAGAATGCACGGACTTGTTGAATGACCAGCTCCACGGCATTCCAATTGATCAGCTTGTCGACAAACTGGAAGAGATCCGACCAACCCTGGCGGCCAATGTCTCCCGTCATGAAGTTCTTTTCGAGGCGTTTATTTCTGCATCGTTAGGTTTGGCCACCCACGAATCCAAAGTGTATGGCCGTGCCAATATGCTTGCCCAGCCGGAATTTGCGAATGCGGCCAAGCTGCAGACGCTGATGAAGGTTCTCGAAAATGAATCCCTGTTCCATGAATGGACAGGAATGCCGGGCAATATCTGTACGCGCATCGACCAGCGAAACGAACTGATTCAGATCGGGGACTGTTCGGTGCTCAGCGCGAAATTTGACACCGGTCCGGGAGAGCAGGGCCAGCTGATGGTAGTCGGGCCAAGCCGTATGCCCTATGCCCAAGTGATTGCCCTGATGGATTATATGTCCGAACAGATCGAAAAGATGTTTGGGCCACGGCTAGAAGGAGTACAGGATGAGCAAAAATCAGACAAAGAAGAAACCTGATCCAAAAGCAGAAGCAAAAGAAGAAAAAGTGGCTGTTGAAGCTGCCCAACCTGTTGAATCTGAAATTGTGGAAGAGACAGACGCTGTTGATCCGATTGATGCCCTGAACCAGGAAATTGATTCACTGCAGGCGCAGCTGACACAGAGTAAAACTGATCTGCTGCGTGCATATGCGGATACGGATAATACCCGCAAAAGACTGCAGCGCGAAGCTGAACAGGCTAAAAAATACCGTTTCCAGAGTGCAGCGTTAGAACTGTTGCCAATTCTGGATAACTTAAACCGGGCGCTTGCCGCCAAACCGGACAATCCAGAAGTTCAAAACTATGTCCGGGGATTTGAAATGATCCAGACACAGCTCGTCAACGCATTAGCGAACGAGGGTGTTCAGGAAATAGATGCTTTAAACCAGCCTTTTGACGCCAACTTTATGCAGGCTCTGGCAACAGAGAAAAAAGAAGGCGTTGAGCCTGGCATCGTAACAGATGTCATGCAGAAGGGCTATAAGCTCAAAGACCGCATGCTGCGGCCAGCTCTTGTAAAAGTGAGCGAATAAAGGAGGAGGGCTAACTATGAGCAAGATTATTGGTATTGACCTTGGTACTACCAACAGCTGTGTTGCCGTTATGGAAGGTGGGGAACCAAAAGTAATTCCTAACCCTGAAGGCAACCGTACAACTCCATCTGTTGTTGCATTTAAAAATGACGAACGTATTATTGGTGATGCCGCAAAACGTCAGGCAATCACAAACCCAAATGTTATTGCATCCATTAAACGTAAAATGGGTACAAACGACAAAGTAAGTGTTGATGGAAAAGACTATACTCCACAGGAAATTTCCGCAATGATCCTTCAGTACATCAAAACTTATGCTGAAGAATACCTTGGCGAACCTGTTAAAGAAGCAGTTATCACTGTTCCAGCTTACTTCAACGATGCTCAGCGTCAGGCAACAAAAGATGCCGGTACAATTGCTGGCTTAAATGTAGCTCGTATTATCAACGAACCAACAGCCGCAGCTCTGGCTTATGGTATTGATAAAACTGATAAAGAAATTAAAGTCCTCGTTTATGACCTTGGTGGTGGTACATTCGATGTTTCCATCCTGGATCTGAGTGATGGCACATTCGAAGTATTATCCACAAACGGTGATACTCACCTCGGTGGTGATGACTTCGATAACGTAATCGCTGACTGGATCGTTGATCAGTTCAAGAAAGACAACGGCATCGATCTGAAAGCCGACAAGATGGCTATGCAGCGTATTAAAGAAGCCGCAGAAAAAGCTAAGAAAGATCTGTCCGCTACTATGCAGGCTCAGATTTCTCTGCCATTCATCTCCGCTGGCCCAGCTGGACCATTACACATTGAAACAACTCTGACTCGTGCTAAATTCAACGAAATGACTAAATACCTCGTTGAAAAGACGATCGTTCCTATTGAAAATGCATTAAAAGATGCTGATCTGACTGTTAATGATATCGATGAAGTTCTGCTCGTTGGTGGATCGACTCGTATCCCAGCTGTTCAGGAAGCAGTTAAGAAAGCAACTGGCAAAGAACCAAACAAATCCGTTAACCCAGATGAAGCCGTAGCCATCGGTGCTGCTATTCAGGGTGGTGTACTTGCTGGTGATGTTAAAGACGTTCTGCTGCTCGATGTTACTCCATTAACATTAGGTATCGAAACAATGGGCGGCGTTATGACACCACTGATCCCACGTAACACAACCATCCCTACTAAGAAATCTCAGATCTTCTCTACTGCTACTGATAACCAGCCAGCTGTAGACATCAAAGTTTTACAGGGTGAACGTCCAATGGCTGCCGACAACAAAGAACTGGGCAACTTCCAGTTAACTGGTATTGCTCCTGCACGTCGTGGTATGCCACAGATCGAAGTTACATTTGATATCGATGCCAACGGTATCGTTAACGTAACGGCTAAAGATAAAGCTTCTGGTAAAGAACAGAACATCGTCATTCAGAACTCCAATGGTCTGTCTGAAGATGAAATCGACCGCATGGTTAAAGAAGCTGAATCCAACAAAGCTGCTGACGATAAGAAGAAAGCAGAAGTTGAAACCCGCAACAAAGCTGATGCATTTGTCGCTCAGGTTGATGCAATGCTCGAAGACGATAAAGACAAGATTCCAGCAAAAGAAGCAGAAGAACTCAAAGCAAAACGCGATGAACTGCAGAAAGCACTGGATGAAAACGACATGGATAAAGTTGAATCCATCATGTCCGTTCTCGAAAAAGCAGCTCAGGCAGCAAGCCAGGCTATGTATCAGCAGGCAAACCAGCCAAATAACGAACAGCCAAAGAATGACAACAACAACGACGATGTTGTTGATGCCGAATTCACAGAAAAGAAGTAAACTCTTTTCCAGGTTCCTCGTTTTAGTGCAACAAACACACCCTGCCGCTTTCCGAAAAGCAGTCTGTATGGACTATTCCTGAGTGAATGTTGAGTCCATATAAACTGAACGCAGATGAATGCGCCTGTCTTTTCAGGATCAAAGCGAATTTCGGGCATAGAACGCGCGGATTTGCGGACTTTATGCTCTGCACTTCATACGGATTGAACCAATCTGTACTAAAATAACGGTACGAACCAAATCAAGCTACAGGGGCTTTTGCTTCTGTAGCTTTCTGCGTAAGAAGGGGGAATACGATGCCGCAGCAGCAAAAAGACTTATACAAAATTCTTGGTGTTGACAAAACGGCTTCTGCAGAGGAAATCAAAAAGGCTTACCACAAATTAGCCCGCAAATACCATCCTGATATCAACAAGGATCCAGGTGCAGAAGAGAAGTTTAAAGATATTAACGGTGCCTATGAAATCTTAGGCAACGAAGAAAAAAGAGCGCAATACGACCGCTTTGGAACGGTTGATGGTCAGGGAGGATTTGACTTCAGTTCTTTCTACCAGCAGCAGTCCGGCTACGATCCATTCTCGGAAATCTTCAACATGTTTACCGGTGGTGGATTTGGCACCTCCCAGCAAAGCCAGTCCTTTAGAAACCAGCCGATCCAGGGCCAGGACGTTTACAAGCGCATGAATATTGACTTCATGGAAGCTGTCGACGGAACAACCCGCACAGTGACTGTGGATGTCGATGAGCCATGTGACCATTGCCATGGTACTGGTGCTGAACATCCAGATGATGTCCAGACCTGCTCCCGCTGTCATGGAACGGGCCGCGTAACTGAAGTGGTCAACACGCCATTTGGCCGTTTCCAGCAGACTGAAGTCTGCCCGGAATGCCGCGGTACTGGTCAGACGATCAAAGAAAAATGCCACGAATGCCGTGGAAAAGGCTATGAGCATGTCACGAAAAAACTCGATGTCAAAATTCCACAGGGCATTCAGAGCGGCCAGCAGATCCGTCTGGTTGGCAAAGGCGAACGCGGCCTGAACGGTGGTCCGAATGGCGATCTCTACATTGAAATCAACGTTGGTGAGCATCCAGTCTTCAAACGGACTGGCCAGGATATCCGGGTTCAGGTTCCAATTTCGGCTCTGGATGCAACTTTAGGAACTACCCTGAATGTTCCAACTGTCCATGGGGATGTTGAACTCGAAATTCCAGCGGGAACCCAGCCAGGCCAGCAGTTCCGTCTGAAAGGCAAAGGTGTTCCTTATGGCATGGGTGCCGGCGATGAGTTTGTGGATATCAAAGTCGAAATCCCAAAACGCATCAGCGAAAAAGACCGTGATCTGTATGAACAGCTCCGCACTTCCGCTGAAGCCAAAGCCGACAGCCCATTTGAACGCTTCAAAAAATTCTTCTCCGGAAAATAGACCCGAACAACAGCCCATTGGAACTGGACACAGAACCGATGGGCTTTTTGTGCTGGAAAGACTGATGAGCTCTCCTTTCAGCACTGAAAACTGTTGAGTGCTGAAAGTGGATTTTCGTCTTGAACAGGCTAAACTGAAGGTAACCACAAACACGACTTTGGTCTTTCAAACCTCTGGATTGAGTCTGAATCCCCTTTGAATCAGCTCTGGACTGATCTGGGTCCACTCTTCAAAAACGCTCAAAGACCCGCCTGGACCCATCACATGCCCGTCAGGCAGGGCAGGACCAAAAATCGCTTTAAAAGTGGTCATTTCAGCCACGGTTTTGGCCGAAATAATCAAAAATATAAAAGGACACACATGTAAATCAGACGCTGTCCGATTGAAAAGCCGGCTGGCTTTTTGGAAAGGACTGAATATGGCAGATAATAAAAGACTTTACTCGATTCTCGGGCTGACTCCAGACGCCGATGACAAAGCCATTAAAAAGGCATACCGGAAACTGGCGATGAAGTATCACCCTGACGTGAATAAAGACGCAGGCGCAGAAGATAAATTTAAAGAAATCAACCTGGCCCACGAGACGCTTTCCAACCCGGAGCGGCGGGCACTTTATGATAAATACGGTGAGATTTCCCTTGATCCAAACTTCAATGAAGATATGTATAACGCCCAGAGAGGATTTGGCGGCTTTGGAAATGGCGGCTTCTCCTATTCTGGCGATGGTGCAGGCTTTGACTTCTCCGATCTGTTCGGCGGAGGCGGAAGCAGCTTTGGTGGATTTGGAGGCTTTGGCGGCGGCAATGGCGGCTTCAGTTTTGAAGACCTCTTTGGCAGACAGAGCAGCCAGTCTCATGAATATCCGGCAAAAGGTGAAGACCTTCATGGAAACATTACGATCGACTTTATGGAAGCGGCCAAAGGCGGCACCGAAACTCTCACCTTCAATGTAACGGAACCAGGTCCTAACGGTACTCGTGTCAGCAAGCCTCTCACACTGGAAGTTAAGATCCCGGCTGGTATCCGTGAAGGCCAGAAGATCCGTATTCCTGGCAAAGGTGAACCAGGTGTATTTGGCGGACCGGCAGGCGACCTCTATCTTGAAGTCAATATCAAACCTGACCAGACCTTTACCCGTGACAATCTGGATATCATCGTTGAAGTCAGTGTGGACTGCGTTACGGCAGCTCTTGGCGGAACAATTGATGTTCCAACCCTCGATGGCACAGTAGAAATGAAAGTACCAGCTGGTATTCAGTCTGGCCAGAAACTGCGTCTGAAAGGCAAAGGTATCGCTTCTTCTAAAGGTACTGGTGACGAATATGCGAAGATCCGCATCACAGTTCCAAAACCACTTACCGACGAACAGCGCGAACTCTTTGAAAAATTACGTGACCTTCAACAGAAATAAGCCCCAACGCTTCATGTCAATTTGATCTCTCAACAGCCGAACGCGACATTCTCCGTTCGGCTGTTTTTCAATTCGACATCAATCAGACAGAGGATGCCAATCTTAGAGGCAATCCGCTATAATAACCGGGATACGAGGTGAACAAAATGGACGAAAACAAAAATCAGGTTCCAAACGAGAAACCTGTTGAACCAAACGAATCAAACAACGATGTTGTCGAAACCGTCGAAATCGTTGAACAAGAAATCATCACCCCTGCTCAGACTGAAGCGAAAGCTTCGGACGATCAGAGCAGTCAGGATGATGGCGTAAAAGAACTGGCCGGCTATGGAAAAGAAGCTCCACTGGAAGGGGAAGTGATCGACTCTGTTCCAAGCACTGGAGATGCAGATGTTGAAGTCGTAGATCCAGAAGTGGTTGCCAGTGTGGATAACCAGATCAAAGATCTGATGAAAAAATACAAGATGTCCATGTGGGCTTTAGTTGCCTGCATTGTTGTCTATCTGCTTTTCCTGTTTATCATCAAAACGGCCTACAGCACATGGATTGTTTTAGGCGTGTGCGTTGTGATGATCGGAATTGCGGTGTATAACACCAAAATCTCCCGTCAGGTCCAGAAACTTGCGGTAGAAAAACGCCGCCTGACTCATCCAAATGAAGCCGCTGCCCCACAGCAGGCTCAGGGTGGCCTGACCGGTAAATCTACAGCCGGGGCTCCGGTTGGTGAACTGGATTCCAGCCAGCCAATCGTGGCCAATGCCACTTCTTTAAACGATCTGCCAAAGCAGTACACAGTTCTTGATGACGTTGAATTCAGCGATGGCCAGCGGGCAGCCAATGTGGTTGTTTCCCCATATGGAATTGCGGTTGTCGGCAGTGAAGATCTGCGTCCGGAAATGGAAGCAATCCTTCAGGAAGATGGTCTGGAAGATGTTCCAGTTGCCTACTACAACCCGGATGAAGAAGTCAGCAGTCTTGCTGAAAAGATCCAGGAAGACAAAATGGTTGTTCTCGATGAAAACAAAATCATGACTCTTCTGTTAAAACTGACAGGTCTTAAACGCTAGGCAAGTCAGAATCAAAACACGCAGAGAGACCTGAAACGATATCTGTTCCCTGAATCGAAACCGATCTCTCAATCGAATGTCTTAATTGAAACCAAAAACAAAGGCGCAGCCTCGACAGAATTCTGTCGAAGTCGCGCCTTTTGTGCGTTTCCTGTATTTTATGTGTTTCATGCTTTTGGAGAAAGGAGAAAGCCTTTCTACCTGTTATCTGTTATCTGTTATCTGTTATCTGTTATCTGTTATCTGTTATCTGTTATCTGTTACTTGTTACTGGAGCCGGAGTTTGAAGAAGCAGACTTGGACGCTTCGGATTCCGCTTTGGCTTCGGATTCCGCTTTGGCTTTGGCTGCCCGCTTGGCCTGACGTTCCTTTTCGTATTCTTCCAGTTCTTTGAGATATTCCGGATCTTCCTGAGGTTCGTTGGTTTCGGATTTATACAGCATCGACCAGTCGATCTGATCTTTCAGCCACCAGGCAGTAACACCGGCTGCAACGATCATCAAAACCATCAAAATCCATCTTGGCAGATTCCAGAGGGTATACCAGCAGGAACCGACATACAGAAGTAAGAAGACTTCCAGAGCATAAGCACCAAGCTGCAGATATTTTTTCTTTTCCATGGCTTTGCCAAACTGGCAGCCCATGCCCGCAAACAGAACCAGAATGCACATCGCTTCACCCAGGGCGTACCATAGGCCGCCAATCTGAGCCGGATCAATATCAGCGGAGGTGCTTGAAAGCAGGGAGCTCAGGCCGATAAAACCGACAAATAAGGCTTCGTAGGCAAACCCCTGTTCAAAGCCAAAGACAACGGCTTTTGAAGACAGGAAGTTGTTCTGTAAGTGGAAGCGGAAAGCCACCCAGTTGAGCAGCGTTAAAAGCAGCGCAAAAACGATCGAGTAGACCAGGTTAAACAGCGCTTCATTGTTGATCAATGAAATAAACCAGTCGGACTGGATAAAAAGCAGTGGCAGAATCAGACGCACTGCAACAAGCGTCGTAATCATTTCCAGAATACCGAAGACAATCGGGCGCCAGCCGTTATCTTTGATATAGGTATAGGACACGGTCATCACAAACGGAACCACCAGGGTCAGGATGACCAGAATGATCTGAGAAAACAGGACCATAAGACAAATCGTTACCTTTCCTTGCGGTCTGAAACCGCAGTTAATCCTCATTATAACATCTGATTTTTTGCATACGAGAGGGGATTTTTGCCTGTCGGTGGTCGTGAGTGGAAAACGGGAAACAGGAAGAAATTCAAAACTGACCGAAAATGATAAAAAATCACCCAAAGAAAAAGCGCTTGTGAAAGGTCAGAAATTCTCTTTTGTTGGTTTTGCGCTATGCTTGTGAGCATGAGGAAAAATTCAAAGATGCAAAAAAGCGGTGGAAACGACCGCTTCTCTTTATGGTTTGGGGCGCTGTTTTGCTGCGCACTGTGGGGTCTGGCTCCCCCGTTGATTAAAACAGGGTATTCGATCATGCAGATTGAATCGACCAGTTCGATTATCCTGTTTGCAGGTCTTCGCTTCTTTCTGGCCGGGGTGATGGTGATTGCCTGGAGCAGTCTCAAAGAAAAACACTTTGTCCGCCCGCAGAAAAAAGACATCAGGCCGATTCTGGTTCTGGCCTGCTTTCAGACATTTGGTCAATACGTTTTCTACTATCTTGGCGGGGCTCACTCCACGGGCATGATGATGTCGGTTTTAAGTGGATTGGGAGCCTTGTTCGAGCTGATTTTATCCTGCTGGCTGTTCAGACTGGAGAAAATGACCCCGTTGAAATTCATCGGCTGTCTGATTGGTTTTGCGGGCATTCTGGTCATGAACTATACCGCCGGTGGATTTACATTCAGTCTCAATGGCGAAGGAGTACTGGTGCTTTCCCAGATCTGCGCGGCCATCTCGGCAATTTTCATTCAGATCTTCTCCCGGAAGTCGAGTCCAGTTCTGCTTTCGGGCTGGCAGTTTACAATTGGCGGCCTTGCGATGATTGGGGTCAGCTTTCTGATCGGTCATCCTGTAATTCACTGGAATGGAGTGGGTGTGCTGATCTTATTGATGCTTGGCTTTGTTTCGGCTGGTGCCTATACGTTATGGGGTGTTCTGCTTTCCAAATGGCCGGTTTCCAGTGTTGCGGTCTTTGGGTGCACCATCGGTCTGTTTGGCGTTCTGTTCTCCGCGCTGTTCTTACATGAGGCGTTAAGTCTTCGGATCGCAATGGGTGCGATCTTGATGAGTGCCGGCATTCTGGTCGTTAATCTGAAAACTCAGAAGCTGGAAATCAAAGCACAGACAAACTGATTGGCTGAAAAACTTACAGAAATGCATTTGCTTACAAGAATCAAAAGAACAACCAGTCTGGTCTTTTTCATCAGGATCGGACTGGTTTTCTTTTCTTTTTCAGGTCGTTTGTTCGTTACAATGAAGCTGAGAAAAAAGCGGCAACTCTTGTGCCTGGTAGCAATCTAGCAGCGATCTGGCAGCCAGGGAAAATACAGAATTGATTTCTGTGCAGGGACAGCGGACAAGTTGTAGATGGATATCCGAATGGATCAATGGAGATTCAAATGTTTCTTTCCAGGATCTGGTCAGTGAAATCTGACGATACAGGATCCAGTCCTCTCCAGCAATATAAGGAAAGAGCCGCCGCGCTTTGAATTGAAAACAGACGTTCGGAAATATGGGAACGAAGAATACGAAGAGAATCCCAGACTGTCCAGCTTCATGATGATTGTCAGATCTAGATTCATGAAGACCGTTGTGTAAAGAGCCATGGACCAAAAGGTTTGGATGGTTTTGTGGAGTTCTGGAAAGGAGCAGGTCATGCGAATCCTTCGAAAATATTTAGGACTGCTGATGAGTTTTGTGCTCAGTCTGTCTTTGCTTGCGGGATGTGCAGATGAACACGCGGTGTTAGTGGGCGTCAGTGATGAAGCCCATATCCAGATTATTGGCTATATGGTCCGGGAACTGGCAGCGCGTAAGGGAATTGAATGCCAGATGCGGGAAACGGGAAGCGGCATCGCCAATGTGCAGCCGGCGCTGGAAAATGGCTGCCTGCAGATTGGGATTGAATTTACAGAATCGGCCTGGCGCAATGTTTTGCAGAAGAAAGAATCTTATCATGCCGGTGATCTTGGTGTTTTGCAGAGTGACTACAAGAAACTTGGGCTGTCCTGGTACAACCTGCCGATGGTCAAGGACCATTACACGCTGGCGATATCCCGCAGACTGATGCTCAATGAGGACATCAATACACTTTCGGATCTGCTTGAAGTCGATGATCAGCTGACCATTGGCGCCCCAACAATTTTCTTTGAAGACTCGACGGGCTATCCATATCTGCAAAGCGAATATGGCTTTGACTTTGCTTCGACCAGCAACCTGCCAGAAGATGGTCTGGTGCAGGCTCTGCTGGATCGAAAGGTGGATGTGATTCCGGCCCATTCGATCGATGGCTATGTCAATAAGGCAGAACTCGTGATTCTGGAAGATGACCTGGGTGTGCGCGAGGATATGACGGCAGGCATTGTCATCACGAAGGCTGCTTTGAAGGCTCATCCGGAACTGGCACAGATTGCCAAGTCCATTGCGGCGGCTTTAACGGACAGCCAGCTGGCTGTTCTGGCCAGCGGGGTGGCTTCAGATCTTTTTACTGCCCAGCAGGCAGCGCTGATGCTTTTAAAATCAAAGAATCTCATTGTAGAAAAACCAATGACGGCTTAAAACTAAAGCGGGTGAAACGTTTTCAAAAATCCGGTCAATCGAGGCCGGTTTTTTTTGTGGGCAGTCTATGATGAGAGTAAGAAAAATTGAGCATTTAAATTGAGAGGCGCCAAATTGATGCTCTTGCCCCTTTAAAAAGACACGGAAAAAGGCCGGTAAAACATACAAAAATAATCTGCATGCCATTGGATGAAAACGTTTCAAGATTAAAAAGCGGAGAAGTATTATAGCGAAAAAATCCACATGGACAAGCAGAGTTTTTGTTGTGCAACAAATGCCATACGATGCGCAACAGATATTTTTGCCCTGCCGCAATCTATGCAACATAAAAGCCCGCATCTAGCGGGCTTTTCTTATGCTTAAGCGGACAAATAATCTAATAAAGATTAGATCAGCTCGACCGCAATTTATGGTGCAAATGACTTGCACCAAATTCTTGCCATAATGTTTTGACAAGGAACGGTAGAAAAGTGTTGAAAGCGTTAAAAATGAAAACGGAAACATCGGAATTTTGTGGTGCGAATTCATAATTCAAATGGGATTGGTTGTGCAACAGTGAAGAAGGTGGTTTCAAAAAAAAGCGGAAAACGATCTGAAATGGTAGCACTTCCGAGGAATATTGCTATAATCAAAACAGAACAAGTTTGCGAAACAAGCCGGTGCGACAGTGAAAACCGGTATGCAAACGATTAGGAGGATATATGAAAAATTGGCAGAAATTTGCTTCTGCGGCAGTGATCGGCGCAATGGCTCTGGCAGGATGCTCCAGCTCCAGCTCTGGCTCCGAAACAACAAGCTCTACAGCTGGTGGTGAATCCACAGCAGCAGCTGGTGACGCTTCTAAAGGATCTGTCTACTACCTCAACTTCAAACCTGAAGCTGATGCTGCATGGCAGGAAATGGCTAAAAAGTACTCTGAAGAAAAGGGTATCGAAGTTAAAGTTGTAACTGCTGCAAGCGGTAACTACGAAACTACTCTGATGTCTGAAATGGGTAAGAGCGGTGCTCCAACTCTGTTCCAGGTAAACGGACCTGTAGGTCTGAAAAACTGGGAAGACTATGCATACAACCTGTATGGCACTCCAGTCTTCGATCAGCTGACAAGTGATGACTATGCATTATACATTGGCGACAAAGCTGATAATGATGTAGCTGCAATCGCTTATGCAATCGAATCTTACGGTATCATCGTCAACACTGAACTGCTCAGCAAAGCTGGCTACACAGTAGATGACATCAAATCTTTCGAAGACCTGAAGAAAGTTGCTGACGACATTCAGTCCCGTAAAGATGAACTCGGATTTGCTGCCTTCACTTCCGCTGGTATGGACGGCTCTTCCGACTGGCGTTTCAAAACTCACCTGGCCAACATGCCTCTTTACTTCGAATATCAGGACGATGGCGTAACTGATAAAGAAGAACTCGAAGGAACTTATCTGCCTAACTACCGTCAGATCTTTGATCTGTACATCACAGACTCCACAACTCCTGGTGCTGACCTGGCTTCCAAGACTGCTGATGACAGTGAACGTGAATTCACTTCCGGCCAGGCTGTATTCTTCCAGAACGGTTCCTGGGAATACACTAACCTGATCGACAACGGCATGACTGACGAACAGATCACAATGATCCCGATCTACATTGGTGCTGGCGACGAAGCAAACCAGGGTCTGACTACTGGTACTGAAAACTACTGGGTAGTTAACAAAGAAGCAAGCGCTGACGATATCGCTGCTACTCTTGAATTCATGGATTGGTTAGTAACTTCTGATGAAGGTACAGCATTCATGGCTGATGACCTCGGTCTGACTATCCCATTCAAAGATGCAAAACCATCTCCAAACGTATTCGTTCAGGAAGATATCAAACTGACTGAAGACGGCAAAACTCCAGTATCCTGGAACTTCACAACTATGCCTTCCGAAGAATGGAAGAACGGTTTAGGTTCTGCTCTGACTGCTTATGCTGCTGACCCAACTGACGAAAACTGGGACAAAGTTAAAGAAGCATTCGTTGACAACTGGAAGACAGAAAAAGAACTTGCTCAGTAATTTGACAGATTCGAAGCTCTGATTTTCAAACACAATTCACAATTCACTGAACAGAAACTCTGAACAAGACAATCTGAACAGTCTTTAAACAATCCATTGGGAGAAATCGAACGGAACCCGCTTTCCGAATCCAGCTGGAACCTCGATTCTTTCATGGATTGATTTTAATCGATTTTGATCGACTTCAATTCATCATTCCGAACGTCTGTTTCCTGCAAAAGCAGGCGGTAAGAGTGAAGCGGGATGATCTGGCTGAACCGCTCTTCGTTTCGAGCCGGAACTCTCCCCCAAAAGTTTTACGTTCTACGATATCTTTCAGGATTTATTGAAAGATGTCTGTTCTGGAAACAGAACACCCTGATCTGGTGCCCATTCTTTTGTGGATACAGACAGGCATTCTTCAATCAACTCCTTCGGTTTGTATATCGAACTACCGCGCAGGCAGGAGGTTACTTCCGCCTGCGCTTATTGTTTTAAAGAAGTCCTTAATTTGACTGGATTTCAATCTGATCAGTTTGAATTCTGATCAGTTTTAAATCCGATCGAATTTACATCGAGCTCAAATACCGAAGGAAAAGTTGACTGAAAAGAACCAACATACTGATTTAGGAAGACAAGGAAAAAATTATGGAAAAGGCTCTGAAACGCTATGGCTGGATCTTCGTCCTTCCTACTCTGGCGGCATTTACGATTGGATTTATCATTCCTTTCCTGGAAGGCCTGTACCTTTCATTCTGCCGGTTCACCACAGTAGGCAACGCGCAGTTTATCGGTTTTGGTAACTACGTAAGCGCCCTGACGGATCCATTATTCTTACAGGCAGCCTGGTTCACGCTGGCCGTAACAATTGTCAACATCATCGCAATCAACGTTCTTGCATTTGCGCTGGCGATGGCCCTGACACAGAAATTAAAGGGAACCAACTTCTTCAGAACAATCTTCTTCATGCCTAACCTGATTGGTGGTATCGTTCTGGGTTATATCTGGCGGATTCTGATTAACGGTATTCTGTCGATCTGCGGACAGCCGCTGTTAAAGCTGAATGCGACAGCTGGTTACTGGGGCATCATCATTCTGATGTGCTGGCAGCAGATTGGTTACATGATGATCATTTACATCGCTGGTTTACAGAACGTACCAGATGATCTGATTGAAGCTGCAAAAATCGATGGTGCCAACGACTGGCAGATCCTGTGGAAGATTAAGATTCCAATGATGATGCCATCCATCACCATCTGCGTATTCCTGACGCTGACAAACTCTCTGAAACTGTTCGACCAGAACTTAGCTCTGACCAACGGTGATCCCGGTCATGCGACAGATATGCTTGCATTAAATATCTACAACACGTTCTACGCTCGTGCCGGTGTAGCCTGGAAAGGTATTGGACAGGCTAAATCGGTTATCTTCTCGATTGTTGTTATCCTGATTGGATTCTGGCAGTTAAGAAGCACCAGAAGTAAGGAGGTTCAGGCATAATGAAAAAAGAAGGCTCCAAAGTCAAAGAAGTCCTGTTATTCATTCTCATGTGCATTCTGACCGTCCTGTGGATTTACCCAGTTTTCATGATTCTGGTCAACTCCTTAAAGGTCGAAAGTGCAATTACAACCAGCAGCGTATTCTCAATGCCTGGTCCTGGTCAGTTTGCGGGCTTTGCCAACTACAATGAAGCATTAAATTCTCAGGGATTCTTATCTTCTCTGGGTTACTCCACACTGATTACCGTAACGTCTGTTGCTGCTATCATTCTTTGCTGCAGCATGTGCGCATGGTACATCATTCGTGTTAAATCTAAATTTAATAACTTCTTATACTATTTATTTGTATTCTCTATGGTTGTACCGTTCCAGATGGTTATGTTTACTCTGTCTCAGACAGCTGACATGCTCAAACTGAACACACCGTACAACATCTGGATTATTTACCTCGGATTTGGTGCCGGTCTTGCCGTCTTCATGTTTGCAGGCTTCGTAAAATCCATTCCAGTGGAAATCGAAGAAGCTGCCCTGGTTGATGGCTGCACACCGCTGCAGATTTTCTTCAAGATCGTCTGCCCAATCCTGAAACCTACCATGGTTTCCGTTACCATCCTGCAGGCTATGTGGGTATGGAACGACTACTTATTACCAACACTGGTTCTTGATATCACCAAGTACAAGACCATCCCAATGCTGATTCAGTACTTCCGTGGAAGCTACGGACGTGTTGCCATGGGTCCAATGATGGCTTCGATCATGATGACCATCATCCCAATCATCATCGTCTACATTCTGGGTCAGAAACACATTATTAAAGGTGTTGCTGCCGGCGCCGTTAAAGGATAAACATTTTGGCCAAGGTCACCATGAAAGACATCGCCAAAGCTTCGGGCTGGTCCTTAGGGACTGTCTCCCGAGTCATGAGCGATGCATCGGGTGTCAATGAAACGGCCAGAAAAGAAGTTTTAGAAGCGGCACGACAACTCAATTATCAGAAAAATGATTTCGCCAGCGCTTTGAGACAAAAGCGCCCGGAAGGAATTTTGATGATCGTACAGGCCGACGGATGCCCAATTTATTCCCGTATGGCCTGTCTGGTGGAAAAAAGATTGAAACAGCAGGGAAAAAGGGTCACGCTTGTTCAAGTTCACCATGATGAAAACGAAGCTGAAGCAGCCCATGAACAGATGCGTTGTCAGACGCCGGGTGCTCTGATCTTTTTCGGGGCAAGACGCAATATGCTTCGTACTCTGGGTCGGAGCGCAGTTCCGGCCCTTTGTATTGGTGTGGACCAGAGCGGGCTTGGCCTCGAAAGACTGATCAGTTTCGGTCTTCCCCAGACGGAAGTGGCTCAGCAGTCTACAGAGTGGCTGTTTGAAACCGGCCGCCAGTCGATCGGCGTCATTTTGAATGACCGCTATACCTATCCGGAACTGCAGGAGTCCTTTTTAGGCGTACAGTACGCATTTTATTCCCGTGATCTGGTCTTCGTGGCCAATGATCGCTCAACCATCCAGCCATCCAGCCTTCGTGGAGGCTATCAGGGTCTGCTGCAGCTCATGCAGCAAGTCCCCGATGTGGATGCTGTGCTGGTGGGCGATGAGGATCAGGCACTGGGGGCTTTGCGGGCAGCAGCAGATCTTGGCAAACGGGTCCCGGAAGATCTGGCGATCTTCGCTCTGGATCTGACCGACAATGCCGAATTTGCAATTCCTCGTCTTTCTGGCATTCGACGGGATCTCGAAGAAGATGCAAGACAGATCTGTGATCTGGTTCTGAAGCTGGAAAGTCATGACTGGAGTCTGCTGGATACGCCGATGCGAGAAGCTTCGTGGCAGGTTCGCTGGAAAGAATCCTGTCCAAAGCCCATGCATCCGTTTGATCCAGCTCTTTCCTGAGGCGAAATCGTACCTTCGAAAAGTTTTCCTTTTAACCAGGATGTTAAAAGAAATCAAACGGAGGTGAGGGTGCTATTATCGATTTATGGATTCTTGACGCTGGCTATTTTGATTCACCCGATAATATGCAAAAAAACTATTAGAACTATTTAGATTTATCTCACCAGCAGACAGAAGCTTTCCCTTCTGGATCAAACCCCATCCTGAGTTCTTTCGAAGCCTGCAATCAGGAACGGTCCTCAAAAAAGGAAAGCTTCCTGTTGATTATAAAGAAAGGATACGTATATGAGAAAAAACGGCGTGCTTTTGCACATCACCAGCCTCCCTTCCAAGTACGGAATCGGTACTCTTGGTCAGGAAGCATTCAATTTTATTGATTTCCTCAAACGCTCTCACCAGCAGTTATGGCAGGTTCTGCCTTTAGGACCAACCAGCTACGGTGACTCTCCATATCAGTCCTACTCCACTTTTGCGGGGAACCCATATCTGATCGATCTGGATCTGCTCGAAAAAGATGGACTGCTCAAACCGGAAGAATTCAAAGATCTGCAGTGGTATGAAGAAGAAGACCGCGTTGACTTTGGCCGCATGTACAACCTGCGTTACAAAGTTCTCGACAAAGCAGTTGAACGTTTCCTGGCTAATCCACCAAAAGACTATGCACAGTTCCTCGAAGACGAAAAAGACTGGATCGAGGACTATGCGCTGTTCATGTCTTTAAAAGACAAACACGAAGGCAAGCCTTGGCTGGAATGGGATGCAAAATATCGTAAATACGATGCCAAGAAAGCTGAAGCCTGGAAAGAAGAATTCAAGGACCGCATGGATTACTACAAAGTGCTTCAGTACCTCTTCTATAAACAGTGGAGAGCAGTTCGTAAATATGCTTCTGAAAACGGCATTCAGATCATTGGTGACTTACCAATCTACGTTGCTCAGGACTCTGTAGATGCCTGGAGTAACCCGGAACTGTTCGTCTTCGACGAAGATGGCAAACCATCCTTAGTTGCCGGCTGCCCACCTGATGGCTTCTCCGCTGATGGTCAGTTGTGGGGCAACCCAATTTACGACTGGAAATATCACAAGAAAACCGGTTATGACTGGTGGATCCGTCGTATTGCTCATACTACAGAAGTTTACGATATCCTGCGTATCGACCACTTCCGCGGCTTTGATTCCTACTATGCAATCCCAGCTGGCGCTACTACTGCAAAAGTTGGTGAATGGCTTGAAGGCCCAGGTATGGATCTGTTCAATGCGGTTGAAAAGAAACTGGGTAAAAAGACCATTATTGCCGAAGACCTTGGTTATCTGACTCCATCCGTTAAGAAACTGCTTGCGGACACTGGCTATCCAGGCATGAAAGTTCTCGAATTCGCATTCGACTCCCGTGATGGATCTGGTGCAGAATACCTTCCTTATAACTATCCAAAGAACTGTGTTGCTTATGCTGGAACGCACGACAACGACACAATCCGCGGCTGGTTCGACACTATTTCTCCAGAAGATAAGAAATACGCCTGCGATTACATGGATGCCTACAACCCAGATGAATACAACTGGGAAATGATGCGTACAGTTATCGCTTCTCCTGCTGATACAACTCTCGTTCAGGCTCAGGACCTGCTCAATCTGGATTCTTCTTCCAGAATGAATACTCCAGGACGTCTGGGCGGCAACTGGACCTGGCGTTTAAAACCGGGCCAGCTCAATGATGATATTGAAGGCACTTTACGCTGGGTAACTGACCTGTATGGCCGTGGACCTGTTGTAAAAAAGCCTGAAACAGACACTGAAGACAAAGAACATGTCGAAGAAGTAGTTACTGCTGCGGACTGATTCAGAGTCTTTCAGATTTTTGAATCTGTCCAAAACAGATCAGTACTTTGCCAATTTCCTGATCTGTATTTATCCTTCCTATACCTCTTACCAAGACAGGATGTCTGCCCATTGCAGAAATATCCTGTCTTTTTCGGTTCTCCACAATTGCGGGATCATTAGGTCCTCCACATTTGTTGGCGCTTTACGGTTATGTGGGAAATACGGCCGGAGGGCGGCAAGACAACATAAACCGTTTGGAGAAGGGGATTATCTAAAAAGTAGAAGGCGAACGCCAATTTAACGACGTTCGCCTTTTTAGGTGATTTTTAAACTCTATGAGGGAGTGATGTCTGGTGGATTGCCAGGGGGATTACTGAGACTGCTGGGGTAATTCCAGATATTTTGACTGGTCACTTTCAGGGATTTCAAGCAGGTCCATGGCCTGGTGGCAGGAGAGATGGGCATTTTTCATGACCGCATGAATCGAACGTAATGATTCTTTCTGGATTCCTCTTTCTTCGATTGCTTCGCTTAAATTACACATTTTGGCTGCCTCCTTTTTCATCGATTGAGTCATCTGAATTCCGTAGTCATTTTGCAGGATTTCTGCTTTTTCCGCCGCGCTTTTGACATCAGAGAGCAGAACATCCAGCATTCTCTGTGTACCATTGTAGTTTTCAGTTCCCGGTCCGCCAAGACAGACGATGATTACAGATATCAAGTCGTAGTGACTGACAGGCTCAATGGCATGACCGACGATTGGACGTGGATGAATCTCATAGGCTGTGACGGTGTTTCTTTTCTTTACTGGCGGATTGGTACAGATCCAGATGGAGTAGACTTTCTTGATTTTTCCATACTGGGAATCCGCGAAATCGCGCTCATTTTGTGCGGATAATAATCTTGCACCGTAATAAATTCCTCGTTTTACGATTGGATAGCCTGGATAGTAGTTTTTCTGTGCCTCAATGTTGATGATCAGGCCAATCCGCTCGTTTGTATGAGGAACCAGTGCGCGATACAGAATATCGAAAGTTACCTCTCCCTCATTAACGGATTTATCCGACGTATCCATGCCCGTGATGACCGGATTGGTTCGGTCCGGATGGACCGGAATCACTGCTACCTCAGGCGTGCCTTCGATATATCGTCTGGCAATCTCTTCAACGGAACAGTCCTGATACTCTTTGAGATAGGATTTCATTACCTGAGCCAGAACTACCTTCTCTGACAACAGCCGTTTACAGGCTGCATCATAACTTGATTTTTGTTCGCTGCTTTGCAGTTTGCCTGCCAGTGATGTTGGATGCTTTTGTTCGTCTATTGACCTTTTCCTTTAATTATAGTTGATCTGAACGCTCACAACTTCTTTTGTCTGCCTTTCTTCCTATATAGTCCTCAGATCGTATGATCCTGAGAGCATCAAGAACGGATAAATTCTCAATTCACTCAGGAGCGTTTTTTTGCTGGGGAAAAAGCATCGATCAAAGAGGTTTTCAGAAGGAACAGGCAATGTAGTTAAAGTGAATGTTCATCTTGATATACGCGGTTTTTCAGGATGTGTTAAAAAAAGTTCCGAAAATCGAAGAAAATGTTGCTTTGCATTTTGGGGCTTTTCGGATGCGTGAGAAAGGGACCGGGCTTGGGGCATTGTATATGGCACGTATATAAAGAAGAAATGAACTCGTATGGACATCAATCAAGTCGATCTGAGCGATTTTAAAATCATTGAAATCGAATATCAGCTCGTTATCTGTTGGGGGTGGACAGGCTGGAAAAGATAGATATGGGTCTGCAAGACGGATCAGAAAGCGGAAAGAAGACAGAAAAGGCTGGAAAGGTCTGCAACGCAAGGAAGCTATACGCAGTGAGATTGTGGAATTTGTTCGAAAAAGAAGAGGATTTCGGGCCTGAAATCGAAAAAAGCCAAAATTCAGATATCCCTTTCAATTTTGAACGAACTGGATTCAGGGCGAAAAACAGGGCATAAAATCGGTTAAATTCAAACTTTACAGTATGAGAATCAACCTTTTATAGAAGGATAAATTGTGTAAAATTTCGGCGTGACTTATGAAAAGGGAATTGAATTCTTTGAAAAGTCACAGCAAACAGGCTTGTTCAATCGTAAAGAAGATGAAAAAATAGGAGTAATCAGTTTTTTAGACTCTGAAAGAGTTTGGGAGAAAAGAATGAATTCAACTGTTTCTATGGTCCTCAGCCTTCTGACAGGTGTGGCGCTCTTCATTTTTGGAATGGGTTCCATGTCAGATGGTCTGAAGAAAGTAGCCGGTAACAAGATGGAAATGATCTTGTACCGGCTGACCAATTCACCCTGGAAAGGCTTTTTACTGGGAGCTGCGGTAACCTGTGTTATTCAGTCCTCTTCAGCTACGACCGTTATGGTTGTCGGTTTCGTTAACTCCGGTATGATGAAAGTCACCCAGGCCATTGGCGTAATTCTTGGCGCCAATATCGGTACGAGTATTACTGGATGGATTGTCTGCATGTCCTTCTTGGATGGCGCAGGCTGGGCCTCCTATTTTTCATCCGCAACAATTACAGCCGTCATGGCCATTATCGGTATGTGCATGCACATGTTTGGCAAGCGGGATTCGATTAAAGCCTTTGGAAATATTCTGCTTGGCTTTGCGGTTTTAATGACTGGCATGAGCATGATGTCCGGTGCGGTTGCTCCATTGAAGGAAAATCCACAGTTCATCTCCGTGATGCAGACCTTAAACAATCCACTGATTTCACTGCTCTTTGGTATTCTGGCGGCAGGCGTCCTGCAGTCTTCTTCGGCAGCTGTTGGTGTTGTTCAGTCCTTATCTGTAACTGGTGCTCTGACCTTTGAATCGACTTTCCCATTAATTATGGGTATCGGTATTGGTGCTTCTTTCCCAGTTATGCTTGCGGCAATTGGTGCCAATAAAGATGGTGTCCGAACGGCACTTGTTTATTTACTTGCGGCGATTATTTCAGCTATTCTTGGCTGCGCATTGTTCTATCCGCTTGAAATGGCCCATGTCTTCTCGTTTAACAAGATGGTTATGGATCCGTTCAACATTGCGGCGACCAATACGATCTTCCGTGCTGTTACGATGACCTTGATGCTTCCATTTACCAAAGCTATCAAGAAACTTACCTTTGTACTGGTTCCATCCAAACCAGAAGAGGAAGAAGATCTCGACGATTTCGACAAACTCGAAACCCGTCTGCTTGCTAACCCAGATTTAGCCTACTCAGCAGCAATGGAAGTCATGGATGGCATGGGTAAAAAAGCCCGTAAATCGGTTGTCCGTTCCGTCAGTCTGATCAATGACTACACCAACGAAGGCTATCGCAAAGTCAGCGATCTGGAACAGTCGCTCAATAAATATGAAGAAAAACTGGGTAAATACCTGGTGAAATTAACAGCTGCCGGTGTTACGTATCGTGAATCCCAGAATATTTCGAAGTCTTTACAGGCCATTGCCGACTTTGAAGCGATTGGTGACTATTCCTTAACAATTGCCGATCAGGCAAAAGCCATGAAGGAAAAGAAAGAGAAGTTCTCGCTGGAAGCTCTCGATGAGCTGAACGTCATTGCGGCTGCCGCTGAAGAAGCAGTAACAGTCACTGTCAACTCCTTCATGAACAATGACACAACGGAAATCAAGCGTGTTTTCGCTCTTTCCCAGCTCGTTTCTCTGTCTGCCAGCCAGATTAAAAAACGCCATCTGGCACGTTTAAAAGCCGGTACCTGTTCCATGGAACTTGGATTTGTACAGGCAGATATTATTTCCTGCTATCAGCGTATTGTTGATCATTGTGCTGCCATTGCTTTGGATATTGTCAAAGAAGCGGAAAAGGATTTCTCGATCCACCGTTATCTGCGTCAGTACACCACCGAAATGCAGCCGGATTATGCAAAAATGCTCCAGCATTACGAAACAAAGTATTCGATTTAGTTATGAACCACAGGCCAGCTTTCCGCTTTGGGAGGCCGGCCTTTTCTGTTGAAAAGGGGATGAAATCGATTACAGCATTATCACACAGTGTCAAGTTAAGGTAAAACGCTTAAATATGGTAAATGTAAGCGAATACGAACGATTTGAGATCATGCAACAATACGCAATGAAACGAAATGAAACGAAATTCATGCACAATTCGTTGCAATTCGTTTCGACCGGGGATATAAAAAAGGTGGTATTGAACAACACCGTTCGAGGCCCATATGCCTTTCACAATCAGAAAGCTGGATCAGGATTAAACTAGTGAATATTCTAACAAGCAAAAAAACGGACCCTCAGGTCCGTTGATTGATCGGTTGGTTTATCTGCTTCGCTTAGCCTGCTTCCACTTTTGAAGACAGCGCTCAATCTCTTCTCCCTCACGACGGGAAATCATGAATTTCCCTTTCTTAGCAGAGAGCTCATACTGACTGCCGCCATACTTTTCGAGCGAGCGGATAGTGGAGTAGGGGATGTCGTCAGTATGGTAAACCAGCCCCTGTTTATAAAACAGAAGCCGGCCGTCATTCCAGCGCTGAGCTGCTTTAGCCCCCAGAAAAACAGCAATCCCGATAAAACAGAGGGTCTCTGGCGAGAATCCGTTATCTCCAGCCATCATTAAAGACTGGCTGCCAAACGACAGAACGAAAAACGCCAGGACAATATCAAGAAACAGCCAGCCTTGATCAAAGGTGGCTTTCACAGTACCGGGATGCAGTTTCATGAAGTTTCGCTGATAGTCGAAGCTTTGCTTAAGTGAAACCGCTTGTTTATAGAGGAAGACGATACTCAGCGCGAGTATCAGAATCCCTAAAATCCATAACGAATAAAAGGCCATATGGTGTGCTCCTCGTGATCACGTTATTCTTTATCATATCAAATAGATGATATGAGTGTGAACCTGAAAAATGAAAATTTCAACCTCTTCAGGGCCCTGGAGATTGAAAATTGCGTTCACATGATTAGATTTTAGCGACTGGCTTCGGTAAGGTTCTATACAGGAGGATCTCTTATGGACATGAACAAAACTCTGCAGGACATCGCTTCCAACTATTATGGAAAGCCATTAAAAGACTGCAGCACACGTGAAATTTATTACATTCTGCTCGACCTCACGAAAGACTTGCTCAAAGACGTTCCAACGATCCAGGGTGATCGTAAACTCTATTACATTTCTGCTGAATTCCTGATTGGTAAACTGCTCTCCAACAACCTGATCAACTTAGGTCTGTACAAGGATGTCAGAACCGTTCTCGAAGAAAACGGCATTTCACTGGCTGAAGTCGAAGAATACGAACCAGAACCATCCTTAGGTAATGGTGGTCTGGGCCGTCTGGCGGCTTGCTTCCTCGATTCGATCGCAACTCTGGAACTGCCAGGCGATGGCGTAGGACTGAACTACCATTTAGGTCTGTTCCATCAGCAGTTCACAGACTACAAACAGCACGAACTGCCAGACCCATGGATTACTGACAACAGCTGGCTGACTGATACTGGCAAATCCTATCCAGTCACATTCAAAGACTTCACTCTGCCTGCTCACCTGTATTCCATCGATGTAGTCGGCTATACCAAAAAGAAAAACAAACTGCTTCTGTTCGATCTGGACTCTGTCAATGAAGCCATTGTCAAAGAAGGCATCTCCTTCGATAAAACAGACATTGCTGAAAACCTGACTCTGTTCCTGTATCCAGATGACAGTGATGATAAAGGCCGCCTGTTACGTGTCTACCAGCAGTACTTCCTCGTATCTGCCGGCGCCCAGATGATTCTGGAGGATGTAAAAGCAAATGGCTGGGATCTGAAAAACCTCAGTGACCACGTTGTCATTCAGATCAACGATACCCACCCATCCATGGTTATCCCTGAACTGATTCGTCTGTTAATCCAGAACGGCTTAACAATGGATGAAGCCATCGCTCAGGTTGAAAAGACTTGCGCTTATACCAACCACACAATTCTTGCAGAAGCCCTGGAAAAATGGCCAATGAGCTTCTTACAGGAAGTAAACCCAGACCTGCTGCCAATCATCAAGTATCTGGATCTGCAGGCGAAAAAACGCTCTGAAAATCCAAAAACATTCATTATCGACAACAACAACCTTGTCCATATGGCAAGCATGGATATCCACTACTCCAAATCCACAAACGGTGTAGCGAAGATCCATACTGATATCCTCAAAAACACCGAACTTCATGACTTCTATGAACTCTACCCAGAGAAGTTCAACAACAAGACCAACGGTGTTACCTTCCGTCGCTGGCTGCAGGCCTGCAACCCTCAGCTGACCGACTGGATCATCTCCAAAATCGGAGACGGCTTCTTAAGCAATGCGGATGAATTAAGCAAACTGCTGCCATTCACCAAAGATCCAGAAGCCTTAAAAGAACTGATGGCCATCAAAAACGTGAAGAAACAGGAACTGGCTGTTTTCTTAAAGAATCGCCAGAACGTGGATCTGGATGTCAATTCCATCTTTGATATTCAGGTTAAACGTCTGCATGAGTACAAACGTCAGCAGATGAACCTGCTTTGCGCCATCAACCTGTACCAGGAAATCAAGAACGGATATAAACCAGAACAGAAAGTCACCATTATTTTCGGTGCCAAAGCTGCTCCTGCCTATATCCTGGCTAAAGATATCATCCATGCCATCCTTGTCTTCGCTCACATCGTAGACAACGATCCAGTTGCTTCTCAGTACATGCAGGTTGTTATGGTTGAAAACTACGACGTAACCTGCGCTGAAAAACTGATTCCAGCAGCTGATATCTCCGAACAGATCTCTCTGGCTTCCAAAGAAGCATCTGGAACATCCAACATGAAGTTCATGCTCAACGGTGCTGTTACTTTAGGTACAGACGATGGAGCAAACGTTGAAATCCACCAGCTTGTTGGTGATGACAACATCTTCATTTTCGGTACAGATTCCGATACCGTCATCAGCCACTATGAACACGCGGATTACCATCCACAGTCCATCCTCGAAGCTGATCCAAAACTCAACAAGATCGTTGACTACCTGGTCGGCGAAGAAATGATGACCTATGGCGATCCAGAATGCCTCAACCGCCTGCACCATGACATCACCACAAAAGACTGGTTCATGGCTTTGCTGGATCTGGATTCCTACATGGATGAACGCAAGAAAGCTTATGCAGCCTACGCAGACCAGGCAAACTGGGCGAAGATGGCTCTGACCAACATTGCGATGGCCGGCTACTTCTCTTCTGACCGCACCATTGCCCAGTACAACAACGACATCTGGAAACTGAAAGACCTCAAAGGCTTTGAAAACGTAGACAAACCATTACAGTCTGCTGCTGAATTAGAAGCCGGCATTCCAGCTCCAGTTGCAACAGAGACTGCTCCTGTTAAAGAAGCCACTCCTGCTCAGGAAAAAGCCTGGGATCACAAAGTGACGGAAACCAATTCTGCTCCAAAGAAACTGGCCAAAGCCGCTTCCAAAATGACCCTCAAAAAGAAATCGAAATAATCGATTGATCCAGAATCATCGATACAAAATTATCGATCCGAAAGAACAAGAATAAGAATTACCCGCGAGAATAATCAATAGACGATCGGAAACTGATCCAGCAAGTCAGCCTCCGATCCAGCATGAAACCCAATCCGAAAATCAATCCAAAACCAATTCCTTTGAATTTCCCGAATCCATTTCGATCAGGGCATTGAAAGACACCTTCAAGATCTGGGCATCCAGCAAGTGCTCCAGATTCACGAATCTGAACCTCAAGTCCTGATTTCTGAAACATAAACCTGTTTGAAAGACTGAACGATCTCGCCGTTCGGTCTTTTTTTGCTTCAGCCTTCTTTCAGAAAATTTCGACAAACAAAAAACTAATCTCACTATATTTCAAAAATTTATAAATATACCTTATTCAAAGCAAATCTGGTGAAGCCATCCAAAATTCCCATAGATCGGGCTCTGCCACTCCCCATGTAACTGGGGGTGCTGAGAATTATTATTTTTCCGTCGGACATTCTATATACTGAATTTAGCGGAAGAGATCGACTCCTTTTTGAGACACA
>CAJTLE010000012.1 GCA_910577085.1 uncultured Allobaculum sp.
CAGACCTGACAGACCTTAATTTAAGTCGATTATTCAGCTGGTTCGAGCATTTTCTGGACCTGGCACTGGCCGTATTCAGTTTTTGTGAATCAAATCATGGTTTTATCCGCTTAACCGAATGGCATTGGACTGGATCAGAATACGCCGCTGCCGTTAATGACCAGACTGTCACGTCAGCCTAACATCACACTGATGGTGGTGTGTGAGTGCATTGAATTTCGTCAGGAAAAAATCCTGACGCTTGCGAATTACCGCATGGGATGCGGTCTGGAAAGCCGCGATCAGTGTGCACTGCTTTTTGAAGGCAAGCTTTCCAATCCCGAGCCGGCGCCAATTTTGCATCTGCTCGATCAGGGCAAAATCCGTCGTCTGGTCCTGGGGCAGCATTATCCCGAATCCATTTTCTTTGAACTTCCGCAGGGATTTCGGCGGATCATCCATCAAGCCCATCTGGAGGACCTGTTTGGAAACAGTCTGTCCGGTCTCATTGGTCTGGAAGCAGCAACCCAAAAACCATACATTCTGGAAAACCATACCCTGACGCTGGCGTGGTCTTCCGCAGCCGGAAAAAAGCCAGCTCATAAGTTGATGGAACGGCTGCAGATGGAAGATCCACTGCTTGAACAAAGTCCAAGTCCTGCATTTGGAATGTTGTGCCTGCTGGATTTGTCCGATCAGCTGGATGGCGCATCTCTTCTGACACAGGCCTGTAAAACAGGAGACGTCATTTACTTTGGCAAGGGACTGAGCAATTTTGCTTATGCTTTGCAGATCAGCATGCCGCTCGATGTGATGGGCTCGGCCGTTTTGATCCGCAAAGGACTGACGGTTGATCTTCAGCCGGCTTCTTTGATCGATCCGGAAGGCTGACGTGACAGAGAGAACAACAGAAAGTCCGATCAACCAAGGAAAGCTGCATCTTTTATCGATTGGCTAAGAAGAGAAATCAGAGAAAAGAAGAAACGCACAACGTGAAAGGAGGGGTCTGATGATTGTCACATTTCAAGTCCTTACGACAGGTCTGATCCACCAGATCCAGATCGAAAAACCAGCCCGCATGACTCTGCATCATCTGGCAGTCCTCTGCCAAACAGAGTGGCACCTAAGCTGCGCACCGATCTTTTATTCAACGGCTGTTGGTCATTTTCTCGATGAACATACACCGCTGAGTCTCTTGGATCTTGTCGAAGGGGACCAGCTGATTGTCATGTGTGCAAGGTACGCCCTGCAAACAGACTGATCAGCACCAGTCAAAAAAACCAAACTGAAAATCAAATCCCGAAGTCAATTCTTCGAAGGAAAGGAAATTTATGCGAATTCAAGCTAACTACAACCAGATCCGATCTACTGGAACCGACATGCAAAGACAGTCCGGAGAGTATGAGTCCTTGATGTCTTCCATGCTCTCACGAATGAATGAACTCCAGTCCGTATGGCAAGGTTCTGACTCTCAGGCCTTCATCACCCAGCTCGAAGCCCTGCGCCCGAAAATGCTGCAGCTCAAAAGCGCAATCGATGCCTATTCGACACTGCTGATCAGCGATGCCAACGCCTATCAGCAGCTCCAGGAAAACCGGACCGCCAATGCCCGTCTCTTATAAATCGGACAAGACCCAGCCATCTTCTGGCAGACGCAAGAGAAAAACAAAGGGGCGCTGGACGGCTGATCAGCGGCTCAAAAGCGCTAAAGTCTTTGATCTGTCAGAAAAAGACGAATCAAAGATCGATCTCAGACTGATGGACCCTTTTGAAACAACCAGACAACAGCGTGTACGCTCGGATGGCTTCAAAGAGCGGCATACTACACGCCAACTGCTCGAAGGTAGTTCCGCTGTCCGTTTGTGACGGATCAGAAGGTTTCTCTAGTCAATAAAGGGATTCATGAAAATCTGTCAGGGTATTGCCTGTGGCAGCTCAAAACTGCTGCCTGGAACCATCTAATCAAAATCGGATAGAAATGATCAAAATCGAAAAAAGAAAAAATTGAATAGAAAAAAAACGGATCGGCGTTCCGTAATCATCAACCCGGTATGTTGCGGATCGATTTTCTGGAAAATGACGAACGAATGCCAGTTTTTGATCGATCTAAAAAAGATCGCTCTGGCTGCAGATCCTCTCTTTTCAGACCCATCCGATCTTTACTTGATACCATAAGATCCAGTGATCCTGGATCCAGAAAGGATTCCCTATGGAAGGCGTATTAATCTCTAGTGACATGCTTGATTCGACAAGCTCTCAGGTAACTGCTTTAAAAGTCCAGATGGAGACCCTCTTTGAACAGATCAAACAGGAGATCCGTTCCATGTCCTCATTCTGGGACTCTCCGGCTGCAACGGCTGCTCTCAACCAGTTTGAAATGTTAGCGCCGGTTTTCCCAAAGTACATTCAGCTGGTGGAAAATTATTGTACCTATCTCACTCAAACCGCCACTGCATACCGTGAAAATGAAACTGCTCTTGGAGCAGGTGCATGAACACCTCGTACTATTCCGCTCTTTCGGCGGGTCTGAGCCGGTTAGCCAGTTCGTTGCCGGACTGGTTAGAAAGCGAAGAAAAAGCCGCCATCAATGCTGCGATCTCGCAGATTCGATCGTGGATCGCACAACAGATCCAAGAGATCAGGGAGATTGAAGATGCAGCTCGACACAGAAACATGTAAACAGCTTGCTTCGGCAATTGCCGGGCTGAAAGGTGCCGTTTCCTTCAGTTATCCATCGCTTCAAAGCCGCCACGAGCAGATTCAGGCTAAACTTGACAGTCTTCAGTCGTTCTTTTTACGGCTGGCTGAGCTGGGAGAAAATAACGAAAACCAGTTAAGCTCTTCTCAGCATATTCATGTCGCCAATCTGCCCGGTGTCGTTTATAACGGAACTTATAAAGGAACGGTAAGCGGACTGGCTTCCGGCCGGGCAGCCCAGGCGATTGGACAGGCCAGCTATGCGGTTGGCGCGACCAGTGCCGCCTACAAAAATGATTATGTATCGACATATGGAGCTGTCAGTGCTCTGGAAGCCAATGCCCAGGGCAAAGCCTATCTGCGGCTGATCAAAAACAAACAGTTCGATCCGAAACTGGATGTGGAAGCCTCAGCCAGCGCGCATCTGCTTGGTGCTGAAGGAAAAGCAAAAATCGGCAATGATTTTGTCAATGCCGAAATTGGAGCCGCTGCAGAAGTTGGTGCTTTGTATGGTGAAGCTCAGGCCACGTTCTCCAAAGACGAGCAGGTTCTCAGTGCTCAGGTGGGCGCTGCAGCCGCGCGCGGAGAATGTTCACTGGCCTTTGAACTGGCCGATGCGAAAGTCACAGTTGGTGTCAGTGGTTCGGTGGGCAGTGTGGAGGCGGGTTTCCGCTACGCCAATGAACCCGGTCATTGGGAAGTCAGTACCAATGGTGCCCTGTTTGCGGGTGGCGGGGTCCGCATTCAGGTTGAGTATTAATTGAGTATCCAACAGACAGGGAATTCAAACTGGCTTTTGTCAGAGTCAGAGTGGGCTGGGTGTCACCAGCCCGAATTTCCTGTCCCGTATTGATGGCCAGAAACCAGTCTGGCTCGATCATCTAGAAAGTGAAAGTCTCTATGCAAAAAGAAATTCTGCCGCTTGGCAGTGTCGTTACCCTCAATGAAGGAAAAAAGCGGCTTATGATTGTCGGCCGCCTTCAGAAACATTTAGCCTCGGGCAAAATCTACGATTATTGTGCCGTCCTATGGCCGGAAGGCATGATTGATTCTGATCGAACCTATCTGTTCAATCACCAGGATGTCGATCAGGTCTGGTTTATCGGACTGCAGGATCAGGAAGAATTTGCCTTTCGAAACCAGCTCGACTGGTATGATGCCCATCTTGAAGTCGATGAACGCTGATGGATAAAACGCTGTGCCTGCCTGAAACTTAAAATCTGTCAGGGTGATGGTGGATGCGTTAAAATAGGATCAATAACAACGGCCGGCTTTTGATTCAATCTGCCTTTAAAAAGGATGAAAATCGAAAGCCTTCGCCGTTGGTGGAAAGAAAGAAATGAAGAAAGGAGAGCCGCTCAAACCCGACCTGTTTGTTGAATACAGGTTCAGAATTTGAGCGGGAGAAAGAGCATGCTGCTGTTTTCAACCATACTGCCCGCCCAAGCGGATCTTGAGCCTGAACAATTCTATCAGGCAATGGTGGACTGGAACGCCAAGGCAACCGAGGCCAACCGCATCGAACCACTGGACTGGAATGGCGAAATGGTCTGCCATTTCCAGAAAGACAATCTATCCCTGGAGTTTGACTGCCTGCCTGATGAAAGTCTGTACGGCGCCCGCTTTCTGAAGTCAGAAGATGGCATCAACTGGCGTACCGATGCCATTCTGTTTGGCAATGTCCATCGAATCCTTATCCAGCTGGACCGAACTTATTCGGAGGATGCAGCCAATCTCAATCAGGACTTTTCCACACCGATGCTGATCAGCGTCATGATGGATAACGACCTCTTTGCCAAGGAGGACGTTCTGCCCTACAGTGCCAGACCCTGGCTGCTGAATAAATCCGATCGACCCATACTCGAGACGATCTTTTTTGGAGATCATTATCAAAGCATACCGGTCGTATTGATCACTGGAGATTTCCAGGGCAACCTGCCGGTGAATGCCGCCAGTCTTGCCTGGCGTCTGAAAGGCGCTGCCCATGTTCTGGTCTTAACGGAAGATCAGGAAGGACCACAGATTCTGCCCGCTGAAATGCCCTGGTGGGGTCATGGTTTTGGGACCAAGATCAATAAACGCTATCAGATCAGCGTGACCTATCCCAACCGTGAGGAGACTACCGAATTTTTCCGTCCTGAAGATTACCAGGACCGACAACAACTTCAGGATGATATCTGTTCACGGATTTTCCATTACAATCTCCAGCTTGAAAATGGCAATCTGCCTGCCTGGATGGTGCTTAAAGCCCATAAGATCCAGCGACAGGCTGTTGAAGAAACCAGACAATACAAAGACAATGAAGCCAGCATGAATGAAGTTTTTGACTTGCTCAATGAAGATGTCAGCTCGCTGACCAGTCAGATTCAGGATCTTCAGCAGGAAAACCAGGCCATGCTGCTCTCCATTAAAGCCGCTGGCGGTAAGGGAAAAAACGAGGGTCTGCTTACTTTAGGACAGGAACAGGAACTCTATCCGGGCGAGATCCAGGATTTTGTTCTTGAAGCCATACGGACTGCTTTGAAAGTCAGCAATCCCGAAGGCCGCAAGGCTGCGATCTATGAAGATCTGCTCAAAGCCAACCCTTCAACCGGTGAAATTGAAACCCGGTCCGCCATTATCCGTGACGTGCTTGGCAGTGGGGATGGGCTGGACAAGCATGCCAATGAGCTGAAAAGAGCCGGCTTTACCATTACCGGCGATCACAAGCACTATAAATTGGTGTATGGCGATGACGGCCGATATACCTTCTCTTTTGGCAAAACCCCATCGGACTACCGGGCTGCCAAGAACAACATCTCCATCGTGCTCTCTAAACTGTTCAAATAGTCTGGATTACTGATCCGGCTAAGTTTTTTACCCCTTCAAAAATCAGGGAAGACATCAACATTCGGGTGTCTTCCTTTTTTATACCTGGCTGTCAGTGAGCGGTGAAGATTTCAGTGGGCCAGGAAGACTGTTGAACCCGGAAAGCTATTGAGCAGAAAGACTATTTAAAATGATCGAGAAGTTTGCGGGCAAATTGTCTTGCGTGTTCTGCTTTCTGAGCATCCATGAACACATGAGAATAGCCCAGGTCACGTTCGACCAGCATACCAAGATAGTGGAACTGGGAGTGTTTGCAGTAGCGCTTCATTCCGGCTTCCCATAAATCGGCCCCGTTTTCCGGGCGATAGCCGCAGGTCGTAAGCAGGGCCACCGGCTTTCCAGCCCATAATGCCTTCCCATAATATTTATTCATTCCATAGACCAGCCGGTCCAGAACAGATTTCATCGGCAGCGTACAATACCATGAGTAGATTGGAGTAGCGAGTAAAAGCAGATCGCAGTCTTTGATGGCATCAAATATTTTCTGCATGTCGTCGTTTTGCCAGCATCCAAAAACTGACCTGTCTTTCTGGCAGACTCTGCATGCCACGCAGGGAAGCAGCGATAAGTCATAAAGCCAGATCAGATCAAATATTAACTGTTTAATATCATATGTCCAGTGATTCTTCTGGAATTCTTCCAGAAACGGGGCAAGCAGACTGGCTGTATTGCCATGCTTGCGCGGACTGCCCATCAGAATACAAAGATGTTTTTCTATGTCATTTTTTCCTTTTCGATATCGTTGAATGTCTGCAGAAGCCTTTGTCTGGTTTCGATTCAGCACCTCTATTGTATAAAAAGACCGCCCGTCTGTTTTCGATTCAGACGGGCGGTTGGTTTTTATCGGTGATCCGGTAAAGACGGATTAGTTTGCAGAGCTGTCTTCAGAAGCAGCTTCGGCAAGATCAGGTCTTGTAACCAGATATTCTGGGTTGTTGGCTTTGTAGTAATCGAACAGGAACTGATCGTGTACTTCAAATTCGTACTTCTTCAGGTAGTAAACCTGGCAATCGGACTGGATGGTCTGGTTGCTGGAAAGAGCAGAGATGATTTTTTTCAGGTTCTTGTCGTAGTCCATGGAAACAACGGAAGCGACATAGTATTCCTTATCATCAGTGGAAGTATCGTTGGTAAATACCTGATCGAGAACACCATCTTTAGTGGCATCCTGAATGGCATTGAGCAGAGTCGTTGGCAGAGTGGTATCTGCAGTGGAAACGATCTGTTCAGTACCTGTGTAAGTGGCGCCATCGGCAGCGTACTGCGCTCCGACTTTACCAGCATCCTGGCCATTTTTCAGCTCTTCAAGAGCTTTGTTGGCATTGTCTTCAGAATCAGTCTGGATGATGACAGCCAGAACAGGGTCAAAGTTCTGGATGATTTCTTCTTTAGCGTCTGTGAAGTATTTTTCCTGCAGACGAGTGGACTGAACACCTGGAACCAGTGCTGTATCGCGGTAGTCTTCCAGACTGTCAAAGCCGATCGCTTTGATCTGGTCTTCGAAGCCTTCGCTGGAAGCATAGTCATCGAGCTGTTCCTGTGCTTCCTGAACAACATCTTCAGGACGTCCGATTTCTTTGTCGTAAATCAGACGGTTGGCTAAGGTCAGACCCATGGAAGGACCATAGTAGTCTTTAACCAGTGTGTATTCAGTGCCTTTGGTGATCTTCTTGTCACCAACAGTCATGATGACTTCAGAGCCATCTGGAATGGTGGTTTCACCATTTCCGCAGCCGGCCAGCATCAGTGCCGCCGCACTGAGCGCAAAAATCTTTTTCAGTTTCATCTTATTCGCCCTCCTGACTGGAAGCAGTCGAAGACGTCTGATCCGACTGGCTGGAAGCAGAATCTGCAGATTCACTGGAATTTGCGGAAGATTCGCTTGAAGTTTTGTCTTTTTCTTTATCATCGGAAGCATTTAAAGCCAGGATCGAAGGATCAAGCTGGCTGGTCTGCTGATTGATGTAATCATCGATCTGAGTCTTGATTTCATCGTTAGCAAAAGTCACATTCAGTTTCTGGCCGGCGTTCTGGATAATGAACGCTTCCAGACCGTTGACTTTGGAGATGATGGTGTTAACCAGGTTGGTTACAGCTGTATCATCGTCAGATTCAAGGATCTTGGCTGGATCTGTTTCTTCAACGTGAACCATGTAAAGAACAGGAGTGGAAGATTCAACAGTAATCCATTCACTGGTATCTCCGGCATTTAAAGCCAGCGCTTTTTCTAAGACAGCACTGTCAAGCGCTGTGTTGGAAGAGTCGATGTAACCGTAGAAACCATTCTTATCTTTTGTATCTGTGTCATCCGAGTATTCAGCGGCAACTTCACCAAAAGACTGGCCATCATCGAGCGCATTCTGGATTTCTTCCTGTTTTGCTTTTTCGTCATCGCTCAGGTTTTCAGCATCTTCAACATTCATCGTCAGAATGGAGATTGTGCGGGCACCTTCTGGAACGTAAGAAGAAAGCAGATCAATGTGTTCACGGATAAAGTTGCCATCCAGAACCTGGATCTTGGCTGCAACTTTACTGTATTCAGCAATCGCATTGTCCCCAGAGAAGCCCATACCGGCTAACTGGCTCATAATGGAAGCTTTTGTTTTTCCTGTGGCATCCGCTTTAATATTGGATTCCAGGTTTTTCTGCATTGTTTTCGCCTGTTCTTCGATTTCAGATGTAGTTTCGACTGTCTGATCTGTTACCGCATTACGGTAAAGGCTGAACAGAATGCCTGGTTCAGCAACTGTGGAGTTGTCCATCAGTTCAGAACTGGTTACGTTGCCGGCTGTAGTGGAAATCACGACATCGGTTCCATCGACCTGCGGTGTGCTGACGTTATCTTTATTCATGTCGGCGACGTAATAAATCAGGACACCAATAAAAAGAACGGCAAGAACACTGACGAACCAGTATTTTCTTAAAAATTCACCCATGTTTCATGCTGCATGCTCTTCCGGAAGCAGCGTCTTCCTTTCCTTTGTTTGACCCGGAAGAGGATAGAAAAGGCAGGCAGAACCTGCCTGGTCTTCAGAGAATCAGACAAAATTATACGAAAGGTATTAGTAAAATGCAATGAACGAACCAGACCGCATACAGCCATCCACAGGCAGAATCCAAAAGAAAATCACAATGAATTTTTACTTTATGTGAAACAAAAGTGATAAATACCCTGACTTCACTGATTTCTGTCTGGCCTGTCTGGCGGCCCATGAACCAGCCAACCGCCTCGTATGACAGCCCCACGGCCAGAGAATGATCAGAAAAGCTGCTCATTCAAATCGGAAAACAAGCCGCAAAGAGTTTCAGAATTGTTCCAGCAAGAAGAGGATGGATCAAAGTCTGGCAAGGCAGCAGGCAAACGGAAGAAAACAGAAAGGAAACACAGAAGGATGAAGCGGGAGCAGCTACATTCCAGCCAATCTCAGGAACAGGGATCAAACGGTGATTTTGGTGGGGAATTCATTCTGGGCTGGAAGAATTTAATTTCCATTTTAAAAACCGGTCGATAATTTTTCGGCCGCTCCCCTGATCTTTGAAAAAGCGAAAACGGGGAAGACATGGTTTCCAGGATTGAATTTTTTGAAATCAGAACGAAGAAGGAGGTCCCCTCATTTGACTTTTTTGCACCGATTGAATTCGAACTTCCGGTTTTGATGTTCCAGACAATACAGATCTGATCTCTGGCTGTCCGCTAAATATATATGGAAAACAAACTGACTCTTTTGCGGGGAGTTCGAAAAATGGAAAGCCAGGCAGATCAATTTCAATCGACAGAAATTTTTAAAACACAAGGTTCAGTGCGTCGAAGGAAAACGCTTTCAATTCGAAATGGTCTGAGTTCAGGCTCGCCTCCGTCAGTGTTTGAAACTCTTGTTTTTCAGCTTTTGACTCTCTTTTTCCTCGGTTTATTTTGATGTCTTTTCTTTTCGTTTAACCTGCGGATGGGTCAAAACATTGAGTTTGAAAGCGGATGACGAAAGCAACAGGCAAGACGAACTGGTGTCGATCAGATATAAGAATTTCACAGGAGAAAGCTCGGTCTGATCTATATTATTCTCGAATATTCTGAATGATTCCGGTGATCATTCTCATGACTTTGCTTTTTCGTTTTCAGATCCAGATTTTCTGGCATTTCATTTGCACTTCCGACAGAAATCGCCGAAAAATCGAATTGTCCCTTACTTAATGAAAACTCTTGAGAAGTCAAATGCTCCGTTTTTGTTCGGGATGAATACAATAAAAGTTTGTACGGACCAAAAAGACTATTATGGTTGAATCTCGTCGCTCAGGCCTTTGCCTTTAAATCCGGATCACAAAAGGCCATGATAAGAAAATGGCTTGAAAATCATCCGAATTGTTTAAGGGCAGGTCGATAGCGGTGGGAAACATGCCTTAGAGTATACTAGAAGGGATAAAGAGAGGTATCACAATGTCAACATTGGAAATCAAAGATCTTCATGTCAGCGTTGAAGATAAAGAGATTCTTCGCGGAATTGACTTGACTGTCAGATCCGATGAAATGCACGCATTAATGGGCCCTAACGGAAACGGTAAGTCAACTCTGCTTGCCGCAATCATGGGCAATCCTAAATATAAAGTTACACAAGGTTCCATCACTCTGGATGGAAAAGACGTTCTGTCCATGCCAGTAGACGAGCGCTCCCGCGCTGGTCTGTTTTTAGGCATGCAGTATCCAAGTGAAGTTCCAGGCGTTACGAACTCTGACTTCCTGCGCACCGCAATTAATGCCCGCAGAGAACGCCCGATTTCATTGTTCCAGTTCATTAAAGGAATGGATCATGCCATTCAGGAATTACAGATGAAGCCAGACCTGGCTCATCGTTTCTTAAATGTCGGATTCTCCGGTGGTGAAAAGAAACGCAACGAAATCGTTCAGATGCTTTTATTGAAACCATCTCTGGCCATGCTGGATGAAATTGACTCCGGCCTGGACGTTGATGCTCTGCGTATTGTTGCCGACGCGATTTTAAATGCCCAGAAGGAAGACCACATGGGTGTTGTTGTTGTCAGCCACTATGCACGTTTCCTTGACTATCTCAAACCAACCCACGCCCATGTTCTGGTTGACGGTAAAATCGTTGTTTCCGGCGGACCAGAACTGATCCATCGTGTCGACAGCGAAGGATATGACTGGATCGAAAAAGAATATCATGTACAGGCGCGGAAAGAAGAAAAACCAAAACCTGTCCTTCTCGAATCCTGCGGCGCCAAGAAAGTTGAGTAGGGCCTATGGAACGGACCTACGAAAACCGCTTTGAAGATCGGATCGAAACAGATCAGTCGCTCGATTTGCGTTTTGATAAAAGAGCCAGCGGCAGTCTGGTGATTTTCCTGGACGGAAATGCGGATGAGATGTCGATCCGTCTGCACGCGGATGAATACAGCTATGTCAAAATCTTCATCCAGAACCGGATGGAGCATCCGTTTACCCTCAATCTGGACGCCGATATTGAAACGGATGCCAAAATTGAACTCGGCCTGCTTGATTTGCAGGATGACCCTCTGACATTCAAAGCAGATGGCAGCCTGAACAAACAGGGTGCAACCATGGAACTTTCGACCGGCCAGCTTTGCCTGGGCGGCAAAAAGAAAAAGTCCAATATTGAACTGACAAGCAAAGTCCCCCATACATATGGCAACATCCATAACTTCGCCGTTGTCTATGATGAAGGCCAGTATGAAATGGTTGCGGCTGGACGTATTGTCAAAGGCGCCTTTGGATCCGAGTCTCATCAGGAAACCCGTGTTCTGACGATGGGCAAAGATCACACTTGTGTGACGCTGCCAATTCTGTACATCGATGAAAATGACGTCAAAGCCAGCCACGCGCTGACCGTCGGTCAGCCTGATGCTGAGCAGCTTTACTACTTACAATCCAGAGGCCTGTCGACAACCCAGGCAATGGGCTTACTGGCCATTGGCTATTTCAAACCAGTTGTTGAACTGATTGGCGATGAAGTCTTAAGACAGGAAATGGAACAGGAAATTGAAAGAAGGGCGGGACTGTATGAACATTAAAGAACATATTGATGAAATCCGCGCGGACTTCCCAATCCTGAAGCGTGAAATGAGCGGCTATCCGCTTGATTACCTTGACAGCTGCGCAACGGCTTTAAAACCGCAGTGTGTCATTGATGAAGTTGTCCACTATTACACCTACCTGGGCGCCAACGCTCAGCGTGGTGATTATGAAATGGCTTCTCAGGTCGACTATGCCCTGGACGAAGCCCGCAAAACAGTCATGAAATTTATCAATGCTAAGCGTAAGGAAGAAATTGTCTTCACTTCTGGAGCGACTGAATCCTTAAACCTGCTGGCGTTGATGGTAACCAATGACTTTTTAAAGGAAGGCGATGCGATTCTCACCGCTGAGACTGAACATGCCTCTTCCATTCTGCCCTGGCAGCAGGCCGGCTATGCCAAAAAGATTCCTGTCAACTTCATTGAAGTCGATCAGGATGGCCGAATCACGGTTGACCATGTCAAAGAAGCCTTTGAAAAATATCCAAACACCAAAGTCGTGATGTTTGCCCAGGTTTCCAACGTTCTTGGCTTTACGGCTCCAATTAAGGAGATCGCCAAAGTCGCCCATGAACATGGTGCGTATATGGTTGTTGATGGAGCCCAGTCCGTTGCGCATCAGCTGATTGATGTGCAGGATATGGACTGCGATTTCTTCTGCTTCTCCGGTCATAAACTGTGCGGCCCAACGGGTGCCGGCGTTATGTATGGCAAATACGAACTGCTCGATAAACTGCATCCTGTTTTCTATGGCGGCGAAAGCAACGCCCGTTTTGCCCGCAGCTGCGAAAGCCTGATTTTACGCCGGACTCCATTCAAGTTTGAATCGGGAACCCAGCCAATTGAAGGCATTCTGGGTATGGCAGTGGCCATGCGCTATCTGATGCGTTTAGGCCTGCATGATATCCATGTTTACGAAACGGAACTGAAAAAATACTTCCTGGATCGTGCCGAGAAGGAACTCAAAGATAAGATCAAAATCTATAACCCACACAGTGATGGTGGAATTATTACCTTTAACGTCTATGACAAAGGCCAGCTCATTTTCCCACAGGATATGGCAAGTTTCCTGTCCTCGAAAGGCATTGCGGTTCGTTCGGGTCAGCACTGCGCCAAACTGATGGGCGAAATTCTCGGTGTTCCAGGCACCGTCCGTGCAAGTATCTATTTCTATAACACCTATGAAGACGTCGACCGGCTGGTAGATGCCATTAAAGAAGCTACCGTCGAAAAATGCCTCGACATCTTCTTCTAGAAAGGAGGAGTTTTCATGTCAATTGATCCAACGTATTACCGCGAGATTATCATGGATAACTACTCATATCCACGTCATAAAGAACTTACCGATGACAAAGAATATGATCATCGTCATATGGCCAGTGACTCTTGTATCGACGATATTACAGTCCAGGCCAAAATTAAGGACGGAAAGGTTCAGGATGTCCGCTTTGACGGTCAGGCCTGCACCATTTCCACCGCTTCGACTTCCATTCTGACCCACCTGTTAGAAGGAAAGACAATTGCGGAAGCTGAAAATATTATCAACAACTACAACAAGATGATTCATGGCCAGCCTTACGACGCCGACGTGCTGGAAGATGCCGTTGCCTTCGAGGGCGTTGCCAAACAGCCAAACCGGATTGGCTGTGCCACGATTGGCTGGCGGGCTATGGAAGAAATGATTGAAGACTACGAAAAAGAACATTCATCCGATCAGAAAGAAGAGGCCTCCAAATGAGTGACGACATCAAAAAAGATGCGGCTGCCCTGACGGATGAGGAATATAAATATGGTTTCCATGATGAGGACACTTCGGTATTCAATACCGGAAAAGGTCTGAGCGAAGAAACAATCCGTGAAATTTCGGCCATCAAAAAAGAACCGGAATGGATGCTGGATCTTCGCCTGAAAGCCTACCACTCCTTCCTGGAGCAGAAAAATCCAGACTGGGGTCCTGATCTGAGCCATATTGACTTCGATGATTTCACCTACTACATCCGTCCAAGTGACAAGCAGGAAAAAGACTGGGACGAAGTGCCGGAAACCATCCGCAATACGTTCCAGAAACTGGGAATTCCAGAAGCAGAACAGAAATTCTTAGCCGGTGTTTCCACACAGTATGAATCTGAAGTTGTTTACCACAACATGCTTCAGGAAGTGGAAGACAAAGGCGTTATCTTCCTGGATACCGACAGTGCCCTGCGTGAGCATCCAGACCTGTTTAAAAAATACTTTGGAACTTTGATTCCATATACCGATAACAAGTACGCTGCCTTGAACACCGCCGTATGGTCTGGCGGAAGCTTCATCTATGTTCCAAAAGGCGTAAAACTTGAAAAACCATTACAGTCTTACTTCCGGATCAACTCTCAATCAGCTGGTCAGTTCGAACGAACTCTGATCATCGTGGATGAAGGCGCGGATGTCCATTATGTAGAAGGCTGTACTGCTCCAATTTATTCCAAGGATTCGCTGCATGCGGCTGTTGTTGAAATTTTCGTTCACAAAAATGCCAAATGCCGTTATTCCACCGTTCAGAACTGGTCGAACAACATCATCAACCTCGTAACCAAACGTGCTCTGGTTCATGAAGCCGGCCATATGGAATGGATCGATGGTAACATTGGATCCCATCTGAACATGAAATACCCATCCTGCGTCCTGGTTGGACCATACGCAAAAGGAACAACAGTTTCCATTGCGGTTGCTTCCAAAGACCAGATTCAGGATGCCGGAGCCAAAATGATTCACCTGGCTCCTCATACTTCCAGTACGATTATTTCAAAATCGGTTGCCCGCAATGGTGGAGAAACCAACTACCGCGGCTGGGTTGTTCATGGCAAACGGGCCGACTATGCCAAGTCTAAAGTGGAGTGCGATACGCTGATCCTGGATAAACAGTCCAGATCCGACACCATCCCACTGAACCGTCAGACCAACCAGACCAGCCAGATTGAGCACGAAGCAACCGTTTCGAATATTTCTGAAGAACAGCTGTTCTATCTGATGAGCCGCGGTTTATCCAGAGAAAAGGCCACGGAAATGATTGTTATGGGCTTCCTTGAACCATTCACCCGTGAGCTGCCTATGGAATATGCGGTTGAGCTCAACCAGCTGCTCAAACTGGATATGTCCGATTCCATCGGTTAATCCCGAACCCAATCCAGACTGGATCATGGAGCTGAATATACACATGAATCGAAAAGTAAGGATCCAGAAAAGAAAGCAGATTCCTGACCGGCGTCAAAAAGATCTTCAGATCGCCCTCAGGCTTCTGCCTTTTTTTCACCAAAAATCATCGGTCGGCCTGTATCTTCCTGTGCGCGGAGAAGCCGATGGCTTTGAACTGCTGGTAAGAGCTGCGACAGGAAATTTGAACCTTGAAGATCAGCTTTCATCTATCCTGCAAAATCTGACGCCATCTTTGGACCAGCACCAGGCCCTCCAGGAACTGGCCGAAAATCCGCCGGTTCTGTATGCCCCCAGAGTGCTTTCAAAAACAGAAATGGAAATGTATCCCTTATTGAAAAGAGATCTTGAAAAAATGGAAGAGGATCAGGCAGACCATGGAAGTTCGGACCAAAAGAAGCAGCCGGAAACCACGGCAAGCCCGGCTTCTTTTGCGCCTTTGACCCCGCAATGGATTGAAGATCTGTACGATCTTTTCAATGTGGAGCCTGGTGAGTTTGGTCTGCTCGAACCCTGCAGACTGGAAGGGAAGAAGCAACTGGAAGTTCCGGAAGTGCTGTTGATCCCGCTGCTGGCTTTTTGCGATGGCTATCGGATGGGCTATGGCGGCGGGTACTATGACCGCTATCTGGCCGCCCATTCAGAGTGCCTGCGCATCGGGATTGCCTATGACCAACAGGAAGAGATCTTTGAGCCTGCACCATGGGATGAACGGCTGGATGTGATTGTCACACCCACCCGGACTCTGTTTTATGCTTGTAAGGGACGAAAAGAGGGAGAATCATGAAAATTGCGATCTTTGGCGATTCCAATGTCTGGGGCTTTGATCCCCGGACGGGTCTGCGTCAGTCCAGCCGGTTTGTCACCGATCTGGCCAGATTAGAACCACAGTGGCAGATTGTCGAGGATGGCCTAAACGGGCGTCTTTTGGACAGCCAGGAACCGTATTTCTATGAACTGGCCGGCTCCAGACAGATTGGGCGCTTTACCCTTGCGGCGGCACCATATGATGCGCTGGTCATTGTGCTTGGAAGCAATGATGCTAGACGGATGTTTAATCGTTCTTTGCAAAGCTGGACGCAATCCTTTGTGCGTTTTGTTTCTGTCTGTAAACAGGCCAACGAAAAAGCCTGCCAGGCTGCTGGCTGCAAGGTCGCTCCCATTCTGTTTGTGGAACCACCCGCCATTCCTGCAGCTCTGAGAAATAACTATGAAGCCATTGGCAGCTATGGGGAGGAAGGAATGGCCATTCTTGCCGGATGTGGAAAAGTCATTCATCAGATTGCCGATCAGGAGCACTGCTATGTGCTGGATACCCAGCAAGCAGGTCTTACCGGCGGAATGGTTGATGGGATCCATCTGGACAAGACAGGTCATGAAAAACTGGCGCATCTGTTAGCTGACCGAATTGAGCAGATGATTGCGCAGGGAATCATCGTCTGATTTTTAAGGGAATCATCGCCTGAGGCGGATTGGTTTTATCCGTTGTTTCAGGCAGGTCAGTTTTGATCAACGGCCAACTGCCGTACAGTGATGGTTGAAGTCAGTCAGAAGGATCCTCTGAAAATCGTCTGCTGGAAGCTGTCCATAGAAAATGGACATCCATAGAAAGATCTGCAGGGAAGTCCATTCTGAACTCTTTAGAAAGAAGGATGACAATGAGTGTTTTAGATAATATCAAAGCGTTCTGGTCTCGTTTTGAAGATGAAGAACCAGCTTTGTTAGAAGCATTAAAAGTCAAGAATTACGAAAAGATCTCCGAGATTCTCGATATGCTCAACGAAGAAACCAACCGGATCAGCGGGGCTCATTTCTTTGTCGAAGATAATTTTGATGAGCCTGAAATGACCTTTGATTCCGGACCAAATAAAACCAGCCAGCTGATCTGCCAGCAGATGAAAAAACTGGCTCCTGCTTCGGTGAAAAAGACCTGGATTATCAATGATACCCTCCCGCCATTAAGCCAGAAGGCGATTGAAGCCAGTCTGCAGATCAAGGATGAACATTATTCTCTGTTTGATATGACCGCCTTTTATGTCATCAACCAGAAGTCACATTCTTTTGAAGTCAAAGTCTACTGCCCAGGCTTCTCTCTGATTGAAAACCCGGAATATAAACGCGAAATGTGCATTTATCTGGTCGAACTGGCCATTGGTGAAAACGCGCTGGAATCCTATGTTTCCAATATCGATTTCCTCGATGAGCCGGAAAACGGTGTTGATTTCTGCAACCTGACCGAGTTGTATGAAGTCATCATGGATACTGTCGAAAAGGATAAATGGCAGGATTATAAACATCCGCTGGATATTTACACAGTCTTCAAACCTCATCAGGATTTCGCGAGCGACTCCTTACGCAAGGACATGAAGATGATCTTCACTGTTCATCCTGCTTTAGTGGAAGAAACACTTGGCAATAAAGGGGACGTTCAGCTCGACTTACAGTCCAAAGATGGTGAATACGGCTATATCTATTACAACAACCCATTCGATAACGAACAGGATGCCAAGTTCCGTCAGGAACTCTCCCGTCACATTGAAGCGCTGTTAGCCCCATTGCACTATGGCAAAGTCATTGGCGGGGCAATCGGTAAATCGTATTCCTATATTGACCTGATCCTGTTTGATCCTGCCAAGTTTGAACAGGTCTTCAAACAAATCCAGAACCAGCTCAAAGGCAAAGTTGAACTGTATTACCGGCCTTTCACCCAGGAAGCTTAAGAAGCTTTCTTCTCACTGATCAGAACGAAAAACTGCTCAGAGAGCCTCAGGACTGGATCAGTATCAATCAAAAACCGATAGAAAAGGGATCGGTAATGACTGCTGGCTCCAGTCTGTCCAGAAACAAGTACTGAATACTCAAAAGTCCGCATCGATGATCATCAGGAAATGGATTTCCTGTTGAGTCGATGCGGACTTTTCTTTACTTCGCTGGTTTGTTGATTCGCTATCGCGCTGTTTCGATATTTCGTTATTTCTTTGGACCGTAAGGTGTGCCTGGGCGGGCAGGGGAGGAAAATAAAAAAAGCGCCGAAGCGCTTTCAGGTCTGAATGAGAATTATTCAGAAACAGGAGTAACGTTAGCAGCCTGTTTTCCACGATCGCCTTCAACGATATCGTAAGTTACAGTCTGGCCTTCTTCGAGGGAACGGTAACCTTTCTGGTTAATGGAAGAGTAGTGTACGAATACGTCTTTTCCATCTTCACCTGTGATGAAGCCATAGCCTTTTTCAGCGTTAAACCATTTCACTTTTCCAGTGTTCATGTTTTTACCTCCCGGAATAGATTGGAAGATTTTTACGATTAAAAATGTGTGACACTTTAATGCGAACCTGGAAAAGCAGAACCATTCCAGTTACTAAAAATCAATGTTGAATCTATCCTAATCAAAATTATATAGAGACCCGGTCGAATCCGTCAAGATGAAAAATCCTTCCGACCTCTAGGTATAAAGATACCATACTTTGGTTAGAACAGAAGGAAAAAACCACAACAAGATGACAAAGTCCCCTAAATGAGGTGAAAATGGGAGCTCCCCGGCAAATGATGAACCCGACACCATATGCCCATAAGCCTGAAAACATAAAGTTTTTAAATTTTACAATCCGACAAAAAGACGCAAAATTATAGTTTTTTAATCAAATGTTCATCGACGAATTTCAGAACGGAAGAGCAGAGAAGAGAGAAAAGGGCCAAAAAAGAGAGGCAGATTTTCGCGCAGATGTTTTGTGATTTACTCTCCCGAACCAATGTATAATAGAACCATCAATAATCATATCGGAGGGAAAACCATGTTTATCAAAAATTCCGCTTTAGCCAACGTCATTGCTGGCACTCTCCATAAAACACCAGATGAATTAAAAAAAGAAGACCTGCTCGAACTGATCCAGCTGGATGCATCGGATCGCGAAATCGACACTCTGGACGGACTGGAATACGCAACGAATCTGGAACGGATTAACGTCTCCAACAATGCGCTAACCAGTATTGAGCCATTGCGCAAACTGACCAGCCTGATCGATGTCAACGTGTGCGGCAACCGCCTGCGCGATATTGAACCTCTGGACAATCACTACATGATCGAAAAGCTGAATCTGTCCCGCAATAACCTGTATGTTATGGATATTTCGGCCATCGGCAGCATGATCAATCTGAAAGTCCTCAATCTGAAAAAAGCGAAAATTGACTCGCTGGACTATGTTGAAAACTGCAAGCAGCTGCGCGAAATCCGGATCAATACTGAAAACGGACCATTCAACTACTCCGTACTGGGCCGTCTGCCAAAGCTGACAAAACTGGATATGTCTGGTCTGCGCCGCTTCTATATTGAAGATCTGTCTTTCTTAAAACACATTGAAGATCTCAACCTGGCAACCAACCTGGTCAGCGACATTACACCGCTCTCCTCCATGAAGCATCTTAAACACCTGGATGTTTCCAATAACCCTTATCTGAAAGACTACAGTGCATTAAAAGACTTCCCGTCGCTGGAAAGTCTGAATATGGACTACAATTCAGCTTATGATTTCCAGTTCTTCTCGGATCTGCCAAAACTGCGCAAGATCTCCATGGAACAGACTGGATTCTCGGATATGCGCGATCTGAACCATATTAAAGATCTCGAGGAACTCAATGTTTCCAAAAACGAACTGACTCATACCGACGAGTTTACCAATGTCGAAAATCTGAAAGCTCTCAATGCTGAATTCTGCCAGCTGACGGATGTTTCCTTCTTAAAGGATGCCCATAAGCTTGAAGTTCTTGATCTGTTTACCAACCGCATCACCAGCATCGACTGCCTGAAGGAATGCAAACAGCTCGTTGATCTGAACGTCGGCCGCAACCAGATTCATAACATCGACTGCCTTAAAGATATGCGTGATCTGAAGATTATCTCGCTGGAAAACAACAATATTTCCGATCTGAAGCCGTTGTCAGATCTGCATGAGCTGTGCATTGCAGACCTGTACAACAACAATATTGTTGACCTCAAGCCGCTGGAAAATCTTGAATACATCTCCTACCTGCGTCTTGACCATAACATGATCAAGGATCTGCGTCCGTTGTCCAAACTGAGCTATCTGCGTCAGCTGACCTTAAAAGCCAACTACATTACCGATGTCTCCCCATTAAAAGATCTGGAACTGCTTGAAGCACTCCGTCTGGAAGACAACCCAATTGCGGATACTTCGGCTCTGGAAAAAATGGCTTTCTATTCCAAATTCACCGATTAACCCATACCCTGGATCTGGTTTGATCCACCGGATCCTGTCCTTCTAAACTGACACTCTACATTGAAATGAGATTTTGATCGGAATGGCTTCGTAAGCCAGCAAGAACAGAATCTCATTTTTTGTGCCAGACGGATTTAAGCGAGGCGAATTCTAATTTGCTGATCGGAATTGTTGGATCAGAAATGCAATCTGTTTAAGATGAATCATCGCAGTTCTGCGCGTTTTTTGAGAACGAATGTGGATTCTGGTTGTCAATTGCCGCTGGACTTGGCATGCTAATGAAGCAGAAAATTCTGCTCAGGAAGAAAGGAGTGCCGATTTTGAAATCTTGTCTGACTCAAACCAAATGCTTACTGATGGTGTGCCTGGTTCTTGCTGGATGCGGCTCTTCGGCTCAATCCTCTACAGCCTCTGTTATCAGCGCAGCCCAGCATCGGGCCAGAAAAAGTGTGGAAGAGGCGGTCGCCCAGCTTTCAATGAAGATGATTTCTTGCTATAAATTTCCGCCTAAACCAACGCTGACTCAACAGATCGTCAGTGCGGTTGGTGATTGTGTGCGATCAGATCGGCTTAGTGCGGCATCCTCTTTGCAGCAGTCCTCTTCTCCTCATAATGCCTCTGAATCTGAATCTTCAAATGCCCAACAGCCTCGTACAGCACGAAAACATTCTGATCGTTTTCAGGAATCCTCGTCTTCGTCCAGACTTGCAGGCCCCCAGTCGATTCAGATTTCGCTTCCGCAGAAGGTGCAGGAGACGAACTGGCATTGTGCACCAGCCTGCCTGCAGATGATTCTGGAGTCTCATGGCGTCTATCGGACCCAGTATGATCTTGGCGTTTTGATGAATACCCAGGAAGAAGTAGGAACAGAACCTGAAGATGTAGCCCGGGTTGCCTCCAACCTTCTCTATGATGCACCTGTGGCCACCGGACCTGACGATCCCGGATATCAGGTGACCAGACTGACTCCCTATGGGGCTACAGAAGAAGATAAAGCTCTTTTTTGTGAGCGTGTCATTCGAGATATCCAGGCTGGAGCCCCAGTCTTTGTCCAAATTGATGTTGCCAATACTTATGGTCCATCGTACGCCCATGTTGTCCATGAAGGATTGATCTATGGAATTGAATTGGATGAAAACGGCACATTGACCCAGCTTCATTTCATTGATCCAAGCTACGACCAGCAAGATGGACCGAATGAGGGTCGCAAAGTCTTTACTGTGGATGACCTGTGGACCGGAATGATTAACAATCAAGAGCCTGCCTATATCTGGTAAAACCAGAAAAGCGGCTGGTTATTCTGCCATATCCATCCTTGCTGATTGCAGCAGGGAAGATATGGCTTTTTTTGCCTGATGTGTTTTCCGCAAAAAGCAAATGACTGGAAACTGTTCAGACAGGCAACAGACCAGCATTTTTGACTTCTTTCGTTCATCATGAAAAGAGAGATTTATCCTTGTCTTCCTTTCAATAGGGAACATGAATGAAATGGAAAAGGAGTCAATACAATGAATTGTCCGGAAACAAAAGAAGAGCGCAGGCTATTTGTTGAACAGGAGCTTGCTGCAGCCAGTCTTGGCGGCAAAACAGCCAGTGAGAAAGAGTTGAAAATGGCCGAAGAGTATATCGAAGGAAAAATCAGCCGGGATGAGTTCATGCGCCGGGCTGATGATCTGGAAGCAGAGGACTGAAATAGTTGAAATCGCTGAATAAAGCTCTAATCACCAAAAACAAATCAAATAGAGCTGCAGATTGACTGGATGGAATCCTATGGATCTGCGGCTTTTGTAGTGTAGTGCAGGAAGGAATGATGAAAAAATGGTATCTTCTCCTGCCTCCAAGAACATATCGATCAGCCGGTACCAAAAACCGAAGAAGGGAAGAATGGTCAGAGGCGGGAAAAGAAAAAGGCGGCCGCAGATTTGCACCGGCCGGAAAGTTAAAGGAAGAAAACGGAAAGTTAAAGGAAGAATACAAAAAAACTCTACGGAATATCCGTAGAGTGTACTTTCAAAATGGTGAGGACGATGCGACTTGAACGCACACGAGCTAAGCTCACTACCCCCTCAAAGTAGCGTGTCTGCCATTCCACCACGTCCTCAGGTGATTTGTTTTTAATGAGTACTTATTTAATATACCGTATTTCGAAGTTTTTGTAAAGAAGAAATTTTCTTTATTTTCGAATCGGCTTGGCTCTCGGTGAGGTGTTCCCTTGAACCGAAAACTATTCTACTTGATCTCACCAAAATAGCAAGTCTATTTCATCAATTTTTCAAAAAATTTTTACTTCTCAATTTAATAAATCTATATAAGATAAATATAACTTAATATTTAGCGTGAACTGTTCATTTATATCAATCCCTTCATCGATTCTTTTGCCTTGAGGACAAATTCAGTACTGGAAACAATTTCCTGCAAAAGGAAAAATCGTCAAAAACTGCTGGTCAGGAAGGTACCATCCAATTTTGATGGCTTCTTCTCACCCCCATGCGAGAAGGGAAATCAGAATTCGAAGAGATCTGGTCAAATTCCATAATAATTCCAAGATTATCTTTCGATTCTGTTTGTTTACTCTAAGATGAATTTATTGGATCGTCTTATGCTACAGACCAATATTCTGCCATGCAAGAAAAGGCAGGGAAAATTGGATTGGCTGTCCACCAAGATGATCTCTTCAAGATGATCTCTTATGGAAAAGAAAGGAATATCATGGTTTTTTCCAGTTTAGTCTTTCTGTTTGTTTTTTTCAGCCTGACTATGGCTGTTTATCTGTTTGTTCCAGGTCGTAAGCGAAATCTCGTGCTGCTCATTGCTTCATTGATTTTCTATGGCTGGGGCGGCCCGATGTATCTGCTGCTTTTGCTGACGCAGACAGTGGTCAGCTATCTGTGTGCCCTCCAGATTGCTCACACCCGAAATCCGAAAAAGAAAAAACTCTGGCTCATTGTTGAATGCGCAGCCTTGCTGGGGCTGTTAGCTTATTTTAAATACACACCTCTAATCGCCAGAACAATGCAGTTTCTTTCCGGTTTTCCAGAGTTTATTCCGGATATTATTCTACCCATCGGGATTTCCTTCTATACCTTTCAGCTGCTCTCTTATGTCATCGATGTCTATTGGGGAAAAGTCGAAGTACAGCGCAAATTTTCAAATCTGCTTTTATATTCTTCACTGTTTCATCAATGCATTGCTGGACCGATTGTCCGTTACCAAACAGTTGCGGATGAAATTGAAAACCGTAGAGTTTCTTTCGCAGAACTGTATTCAGGAGTTCGTCGGTTTACCATAGGGCTGGCCAAGAAAGCCATTTTAGCCAATGGAGTAGCAACTATTGCCGATTCACTGGCTTCGACAGATCCGGAAGTTCTTGCTCAGACACCGGCTTTGGGAATCTGGCTGGGTCTTCTTTGTTACATGCTTCAGATTTACCTGGATTTTTCCGCGTACTCGGATATGGCCATTGGCATGGGACAAATGGTTGGATTCCATTACATGGAAAACTTCAATTATCCCTATATGGCTATAAGTGTTCAGGACTTCTGGAGACGCTGGCATATTTCGCTGTCGACATTCTTTCGCGACTATGTTTACATTCCACTTGGCGGAAGCAGACAGTCCACATTGATTTATGTGCGCAACATGATTGTGGTCTGGTTTCTGACTGGACTGTGGCATGGGGCGAGCTGGAACTTCATTTTGTGGGGATTGTATTATCTGGTTTTCTTATTATTGGAGAAATTTGTTATCCGCCAGCGCATTCCCAACGGATGGAATGTCTTCTATACCTTATCAGTAGTTTTTGTCGGCTGGATTCTGTTTCGCTATCAGGATCTGACGATGCTCAAAGATGTCTTTGCGGGCATGTTTGGTCTGGCTTCTAATGGCTGGTTTTCCTATTCAGTGCTGACTTCTTTCTTATCGAACCTCTTTTTGATTGGTGCAGCGGTGATTGGCTGTACAAATCTGAGTGTATGGGTCGAGCGGATTCTGGCCAGAGCGGCCCTGACCAATCGGTTTTGTTTCGTCTTGTACTCATGGGAACAGATGCTTCTGCCCGTGGTACTGTTGATTCTTTCAATTCTGGCACTGATTGGCGATGTCTACAATCCATTCCTTTATTTCCAGTTTTAGAAAGGGGAGCGAGAAATTCTGATGAAAAAACATTTTTCAAAAAGGCAAAAAAGAACTTTGCGCCTGTATCGAACAATTTCAGTCGGGCTGATTGTTCTTTGTATGGCAGTCGGAACTTTGACAGGTGTTCTTTTCTTCGCCAGACCTGTCACCTCCCAGATTGAAAACCGCACACTGACCTCTTTTCCAGCATTCAGTATCGACTCTTTTCTGGATGGCAGCTGGTTTGGGCAGATTGCCTTGTGGTATTCCGATACGTATCCAGGGCGAGACACATTACTGAAGGTTCAGCATCACTTTGATCAGCTCAAAGGCATTCAGTCCAACGAAATGGTTATTGGCGGCGGTCAGGCGGATACGATCGGCAAAACGGGTTCGAATTCTTCAACGTCCTCCAAAGCGGCAAACAAGGATGGGACCCAAAACTCTGCTCAACCCCAACATGACACCCGGACGGAAATTCCGGATGCACACGCGCTGGCGGAAGATATTCAGGGCCAGATCATGGAAGGGTTGCTGGTGCGTGATGGAGCGGTGTATGGTGGTTATTACTTTGTCGAAGAGTCCTATAACACCTATACACAGGCGCTTGAACGGGCAGCCAAAGAGCTGGAAGGGATTACGGATGTCTATTCGATTCTGGTTCCGAATAACTCCGGCGTCCTGCTCGATCAGGAAACGCTCAATAAACTTGGCGGTTCCGATCAGAAACAGGCCATCGATTATTACTACACCAACTATTCCGATCTGATTCATTCGGTTGGAACGATTGATATACTTCGTGAACATGACAACGAATATCTCTATTATCGGACGGATCACCATTGGACGCCGCTGGGCGCTTATTACGTCTACGAAAATTTCTGCAAGGCAAAGGGCATCGAACCGGTAGATCGATCGACTCTGGAACAGATTCATTTCGAACCTTTTTATGGCTCGTATGCTTCTCAGCTGCCGGGCGTTGAGCTGAATGCAGATCAGTTTGACGGCTGGATTCCCAAAGACACCAACGCGATGAAAGTCTTTACGGATGAAGGAGGTAATCCTGACAGTGACCAGTATTATGAACATGCGATTGTGAACCCGGATCCCAATATTGATGAGTTCAATCAGTACATGCGCCTGATTGCGGGTGATCAGCCTTTTGAAGTCATCGATAACCCGAACATTCAAGATGGGTCTTCGTGCCTGGTGATCAAAGAATCGTATGGAAATGCGTTTGTACCCTGGCTGGTGAACAACTACGATAAGGTTTACGTCATGGATTTCCGTTATTCTGATGTACCTATTGTGACCTGGTGCAAAGAGCATGAAATTGATGATCTCATTCTGATCAACAATATGCAGCTGGCTGCTTCCACCAGTGTTGCTGACCGTTATGACGCGTTGCTTCGTTGATTTCATTCAATACCATTCCAGACAGAATCGTCGTTCAATGGTTTGTTGATTTCTGGTCGCATTTTCTTGGATATTGATGAAGGAACCGAAACGGATTATCTGTAAACGCCTGCCTGACAGGATTTACGGACAATCCGATTTTTGCTTTTTTGGGAAATATCTCTGTGATGGATTGCCTGTTTGAAGAGGCCTGTGCATGTTTGCGGATTCGAGACGTTTAAAGCTTGAAATCAGCGTCCCTGAACTGAACAAAAGTCTTCTTGTGGAAAAACGATGAATTCCTTGCCGGATAGCCAAGAAAACAAAAGAAAAGTGAAGAAAATTCCCCGGAAACAGTGTGGGAAGACTAAAATGATACTAACAAAAACGAATGGTTGTATAAATACATATTTTATCGTGAGAAGTTTATCTGTGATTCAGTTCTTTTGCTGATCTGGGTGCTTTGAGCTAGTAAAACATGAACAGACAGCCATTCGGGAAAAGAAAGGAAAAAGGAAAAGAAAGGAAAAAGGAAAATGAAAGGGAAATATTTTGGATGGCTGCTTGGGGCAAGTCTGGCGATCAGTACGCTGGCTCCAGCCGCCACGGTTCTGGCTGATGAACAGCCGGCTTCACCAGCATGGAGCTTTGATCTGGATGTGGACCACATTTCAGACTCTACACGAAAATTTGTGCTTCAAAAAGCGGAGGACAGTTTCAGCAATGAAGCATCCGATGCGGATTTCGAAGAGTATGTCCATCAAATCCTGGATCCATTTGCGTTCATGGATCCTTCGACCATTGGGGCTTTGGGTTTCTTTCTGCATGAAAAAGACTACGATGCAGCCTTGATCCTGGCGCAGAGCATTCAGGCGGGTGAAAACAAGCTCAACGACGCCAATGATGCGATGACGATGGAACATCTCAAGCAGTCACTCTCTTATGTGGATGACTGCAACCGTCTGCGTAAATCTGAAGGTGTCAGTGATCTGAAAATTGCTCTTCCATTAATGGCAATTTCCATCGTCCAGACCAACACTTCGGCGCATACTGGCAATCACTCTCAGATTTATCCAGTCGGGGAGAACTTGGCCTGGGGCTATTCTATCGGGAAGCCTATGGGTCAGGGCAATCCCTTTGATGGCTGGTATACGGCCGAGAAAAATGAGTATGAAAAAACTCACGACCGCTCTGTGGCCGGTCATTATTTCAATATCATTGAATCGAAATATGGCTACACAGGGGCAGCCATCAGCACCAATGCGACAATTGGAATGACGTATCCCACCTGCTTTGGTCAGGTTTTCGAATATTCAGGATCCAATCTTGACGCATTCACTTCGGATCAAGTTCGCTCTAAGATTGCAGCCTATGAAAAAGCGCTGGATGATGGCTCGGCTCTGCCAAAAATAGATGGTTACAACGCCATGTTCCGTCTGTACAATCCAAATTCCGGCGAACACTTCTATACGGCTTCTTTTGCGGAGAAAAAGGCTCTGGTCAGCCATGGCTGGTCCTATGAAGGATTTGGCTGGTATGCCCCAGCCAAATCTTCTCAGCCTGTCTATCGCCTGTACAATCCAAACAGTGGTGACCATCACTATACGATCAACCCGGATGAACGCACTCATCTCGTTCAAGTCGGATGGAAAGATGAAGGAACTGGCTGGTACTCTGAAACCGAAGCGGATGCGATTCCGGTTTATCGTCAGTACAATCCGAATGCCAGAAAAGCCGGCAGCCACAACTATACAACCAATAAAAAAGAGGCCGACGGGCTGGTTGCCCGCGGCTGGAAAGATGAAGGCATTGGCTGGGGAGCTTCTTATGGATGGAATGTTCAATAGCAGATCTTCGCACCATCAAAACAGCTCGCTAGTCCAAGCAATCTTCTGAAGTTTAAACTGAAACTCAGTCAGAAATCAAAAACTGGATCACAAACTAAACCAGATAAACAAACTGAAACTTCCGCAAGAACAGGATCCAATTTCTTCCTGCTTACGACTGATCCAAGTACGTAAGGCCAGATCTGGATTTCTTATGCGGGAGTTTTCTTATTTTGGATCGTCCAGGGCCTCCAGCAAAGCGGGCTTCCAGATGCTGATCAGTTTTTCCAGTGAACAGGCTGCATTGGCCGGTGAAGTAGACGGAACAAAAACAGGTTCAATTCCAGTTCTTGGATACTGAAATTTCAGATAATAGCGCTCCGCTGTCCGCCCGTTACAAAGAACAGTATGAATCTTTGAATGTGCGAGCAAAGCAGACAGGTCTGTCGGGACTACATTTGTAATGGATGCATCACTGGATCCCTTGATCGAGCAGCTGGCAATAACATCCCATACGGCCACATGATGAGTGAGCAGCAGTTTCTTTTTGGCTTCAATCGAGTCTGGAACGGGTTCATCAAATACAGCGGCCAGGACTTTCCAGAACCGATTGCAAGGATGGCCATAAAAGAATTTTTGCTCTCGGGATTTTTCTGAGGGCAGCGATCCGAGAATGAGCACCCGGCTTTGGGAGTCATAAACGGGATCAAATGGATGCGTAACTTTTGTGAGCTCAGCCATACCGATCTCCTTTCAAAGATGAGAATTTTTTCAATGCTACTTTCCTTGTCTTCAATTACTTTACTCTTCACGTTTTGAATCCCTTTGCTTCTTGCCTTCCAAACCAGATTCCTCCCTTTGAAAACTGGAGGGCCGGATTCAGTCAGATGAAATCCGTCCTGTCCACGATCATTCGATTGTCCAGACAGGTGGAAACAGAGGACATCGCCGGTCTGCTCCCTGGGGCGGATCCAGATGGAAAAGCGAGAAAAAAGCGAGAAAAATATACAGTGAAAGCGGTTGAAACAGGTTCTTTGAGGAGTATGTGAGTATCTTACGTGCAAGATAGACGGCAAATTTTGCTAAATCGATACAATAAAGATACGGTGCCTGTCCAATCAGGCCATTTCATATCAGGCATTCCAGGTGCCTGATCAGACGAAAAAACTGTCAGAATTGTTAATTCTGTCAAGAAAGAGAGACACTTATGAAAGTATGTCCAAACTGCTTACATGAAGCCAAGGACGATGATCAGTTCTGCTCCAGATGTGGAACTCCTCTTGCTGGCCCGTCTTCGGAAAATGAGGCGGTTGATTTTACCAAGCCAGACTCTGAATCCTTGCAGCCCCCTTACAGTATGCCGGATCTTCCGGGTCAGTCGGACTCAGAACAGGCCATTCCACCTCATCCTCACAATGAGAACGAAAGAGTTCATCAGCCCAGTGACAAAATTCAGGTCCCGCCTGTTTTTAATAAGACCTCTGAACTGCACAAAGAAAGCGTAAGCAATATGAAAACGGGATTTAAGGAAGGCTGGAACAACCTGCTCCATCCCGAACCCGGCCAGAAAAAGGAACAGACGTATCGTCTATTGCTGTTACTGTTTGCGCTGATTACCATCATTGGCTTATGCATGCCGTTTACCTGGTATGGCTTCAGGGGTGTGCAAGCCGTGAACTTTGCTTTGATCGGCAGTGTCTCGGGTGCTTTGATTTTGATTGCCAAACTGATTGAATGCGGCTTTATCATCCTTAATCGTAAGTCAGCCGTACTGGCCTGTGATGTCATTGCCAGTGCCATTCTGCTGATCAAATCGGTCTTTACATTCTTTGTTGGATCCGTGATCTCTTCCGTTATCCAATATGAATACTATGGCTATTTTGACAGCTATGATTTGATGGAATCGATCCACCTGACTCATCCAGCATCCGGATTCTGGGTTCTGGTTCTGGCTGCCATTGTTTCCTTTGTGGTAGCAATGGTTTATGTTCTCAAGACTGGCCGCAGCCAGACAACTGCTTCCAGACCCAAGGCAGATCTGCCAAAAACACCAGATTTCTCTAAACCGGTTCAGGACCAGCCTGTCCAGATTCCAACAAAACCTGAAACACCAAATCCAGAACCAGAACCACAGTTTGAAAAACCAGCGGTTCCTAAACCTGAGACTGTTCCGGAAGTGATCGCGCAGACTTCAGAAACTGAAGTTGTTCCTTCCGGCACCCAGGAAGCTTTTTCTCAAGAAGAAGCTGCTTCTGAATCAGCGGACACAGTCAAGGAAAGTGAATCTTCAGAAAGTACCGAGCCAGAAGAGAATTCATCGGATTCAAAGTCTGAAGCTGACTGATTTTTTTCAGATTTGATTTTTGTAAGCCATTTGTCACTGCCTGAAAACAGGTGAAGATAAATGGCTTTTCTTCTGGTCAGATTGTGTCTTTCAAAGAAACAAACAACTCAACGGGCACTCTTTAAATGAGGACCGAGGCAGCCAAGCCAAAACAGGTATATCCTGAAATCAAAGAAGAATCTGAAGAAATCGAGGAAATAAGAATGGTATTTACAATTGAAAAGGCAGAATTTAAAGACTTTCCATCTATTTATGAACTGATCTGTACTCTGAAAGAGTGTCAGCTGGACAAAAAGCGGTTTGAAGAAATCTACTGGTCAATGCTTCAAAATCCTGATCGATATGCTTTGCTGGTGGCCAGAACAGAGAAAGAGGTGATTGGCTTTGCGGATCTTCGTTTTGAAGATCTGTTGCATCATGCCGCGAAAGTGGCAGAACTTCTTGAGCTGGTGACCAATCCGCAATGTCGATCCGAGGGCGTAGGGCAGGCCTTATTTGATAAGGCCTGTCATATCGCCAAAGAAAGAGGCTGTGTTCAGATTGAATGCTCTCGCAATCAGCCGCGAACCAGAGCCCATGCATTTTATCTTCGCAATGGAATGAAGAATGACCATTATGGTTTTTCTTTGCCATTGGACTGAGGGCAGTGTTGGAAGAGGTCAGTTTGGTTCGATCAAGTCCCTGCTTGATTCAGCCAGCAGCTGACAGGCAGTCTATTCCCAGGCTTTGCCCAATGAAAAATCGAGACTTTCCATTTTAAGGAAAATCTCGATTTTCTTTTTGATTCGAAAAGAATCGAACAGGAGCCTGAAGATGAACAGGCTCAATCAGATTCCTTTTTAGCGGCGTCGGAAACAGCGGTAGGCTTGGTTTTTTTCTGATTGTCGAGGTAGAAATCAATTGCTTTTTCCAGCAGGTCCATTTTTTCTTCAATCGTTTCGGAAGCTCCGATAAAGAAATAGTGAGGATGATCGCTCCAGGTTTCGTAAAGAACATCATCTTCGAAGGCAGCTTCCTCTTTATCTTCCGTGCGGGCTGCGTTGTTGGACAGGGTATAGGAATCCAGTGTGCTTTTGGCCGCTGTTTCAAGCTGGAAGACGGCATCATAGCGGTCATACAGGTCCTCTTTGGTCAGATTGGCGTTTTTGAGAATCTTTTCAAATAAAGGAGGCTCAAGAAAACCAAAGCCATCGAGAGCTCCCCGGTCACAGATCATCAAGACATCTTTTCCATCCTGCAGCAGGGAAGCAGCCTTGGTAAATTCGTCTTCACGAAAGAGCAGGAGTTTGAGGACAAGCGTCTGGAAGTTAAAGTTGTCCATAGAAGAGGGGCGCCCCAGTCCGGCCAGAATGACTTCGGTTGCGGTTTCTGGAGTCACAATGACGTGATAGCCCTTTTCCTCATACCGTTTTCTCATTTCGTCCAGGGATTCTGTCTTGCCTCCTCCAGGGCCTCCGGTCAATACAATTCGAGTCAGTTTCATTGAGCAGCACAGACGCACTCTTTTTCGTGGTTCTGCGCGTTCCTCCTTTCAGTTTTTTTGCCTGTTTTCATCAGGGGTTGGGAGGCAGGGATGTTTTTTATTGAAGCTTGCCAGCTTGCAGACGAAGAAGTTCGGCCCGGGCTCGAAAAGCGGGCTTGAGGACATCAGGGATGAACTCTGCCATTGAAGTGATCGCTTCAGGAATCCGGCTTAAAAGACCCACAGACGAAACTGATGCTAAAGCAGCTGCCCATTCTGCGGGCTGAATTTGTTGATGGGTTTTAAGCCTTTTGACAAAGACGGGAAGGAAATACAGGGTTTCCAGTTCATGAAGCGGAGCCTGAGACTGAATCTTTTGAAGAAGAGTCTCCTGGTCGATTGAAACAGGTTTTTGAAGTGCGGCACAAAGATCTCTTCCAGCTGCCAGCAGGAAAACGGCATCATATTCACTGCCGCCCCATCCGCCGTTATAGGAAGTGACCGAGCGGATCCGGACAAGATTTCTGGCATCCATTTTTCGGACTTCCATTCTAATTCTATCTTCTGAAAGAACGTCCTGATACAATCCACGCTTCTTTTTTGGAAAGCGTTCAAAGCTTGGAAAAGCAGAAGGATCTGTAAGACATTTCACCAGAAAGTCAAAGGGAATTTTTGGATGAATGGAAAAGCATTCCAGAATATCCAGCTGAATCAGGTTATCCAGTTTTTCCATCGCCTCCACGAATTGAGAGTTCTGCTTGTTTGTGATAAGACTTGTGAGAGTCGCCTGGGAATTTTCAAGCAGAGAAGAAATGTTGGTCAGCCATTCCTCGTAATTTTTTAAGTAGGATGGACCACTCAGGATGACTTCTGCTTCCTGTCTGCCGTGACAAAGAACAAATTTTCCTTTCCCGCTCATTAAGCCGCTTCCTGATTTTCGACTCAGCTGGCAGCCGGCTTTCCTGGCACATACAAGCAGATTTTCGGCTTGCGCATAGGCTTGCTTAAAGACCGGCTTCTCTCGTTTTTTCCATTCCTTCTGAATGCTTTCATCCATCTGAAACTCGTTTTGTTCTGGATCATTCAGATACAAAGTGGCCGAAGCAATACTGGATTGAATCCGGACAATCCCCGGGTTTTGAGGGGTGTAGACAACCTGACATTCTTCAAGGGTTTTTGCGGGTGCACGATAGATTTCCGGAGTCAGCGTCCATTGTTTTAAAATGTCCTCTGCAAACGACCGCCATTTTTCCATTTCTGAAAGAACGATCTGAGGGAAGATTAAATTCAAAGCGGTACGGTCATTTACGGCCAGGTTATTGTCGAGATCAACGCTCAAAGACTGGGTCAGGACAACTGGACGCAAAAGAGCATCCTGGATCTGTTCGTCCAGACAAGCAGAGATTGCCGATTGAATTTTAGCAGGACTGAATACTTCCTTTTCGATCTCGTGGTCAAGCGTAAAGAATCCAAATACTGGATTTTGAATCATCATCCGATCCTGCTCAGGAAACCAGGTCTGATCGGAAATTGAATACAGTCCGAGGTTTCCAAAAGGCGTAGGGGTGCACATCAGCCTGACTTGGTCAACGGAAAACAGATTCAATTGATCCCATCGGGCTCCGCATTCATAACCATTACTATTATTTGCGCGGGTAATGGTCGCTTTGAGTCCCTGAAAAACAGGATCTTTTCTTTGGATCATCGCTTTCAATTCATTCCAGCAGGTTTTCTTGATTTGAGAGTAGATAAGCTGCTTGCTTTTATCAGGGGCTGCGGAACGGAAACTGCCACAGAGATCCCGGCAGAGTTTTTTAATCAAATCCTGGTATCCGGCTTTCTCGTATGGTTGAATGAGTGACCAGGAGAGTTTTCGCTTCACGTTTACCTGCAGGTGCTCGTGCCCTAATACCGCGTCAAACCAGCAGTCATAGTTGTTCCATCTTACGGAACCGGTGATTTTTGAAGATTCTGGATCATAGAGCTCTTTCAGAGAATCTTTGAGCAGATCGGTCAGCCGGGATTCCATATCTGTTTCCAATTCCGGGTGCTCTTTGAGCCACGCAAGCAGACGGGTCTTTTGCTGGATCTGTTGTGAAAGCGGCCCTTTGTTCTTTTTGTTCTTTCGACTCACAATCATTCCTCCTTTCTGCAGTGGGTTTTAATGAAGGGCTTTCAGGAAATTCAGCAGATCCTGGGTGGAAAGGACAGGAATCATTCTGGCGTATTGGCCATAGATTCCGGCAATGGAGTCGGCTGTGTTCCATTCGTGCGGCGGCTCGGTATTCAGCCACCAGCACACTTTGCTGGTGCGGGAGATCTGCTTAAAAATTCCTTCACAGGATTCATTTCGATTGTTGCGCGCATCCCCGATAAAGATGGTCATTGTTTCTGAAGTAAAAGCCTGCCGGTGCTCTTTCCAGAGCGTCCGAAGTGGTTTGCTGTAATCTGAATACACCCCGCGGGTTGGAATGATCGCGAAGACCTGTCGAACGGCTTCATTGACATCTTCGGTTTCCATGATGTGGGAAATGTCGTAGAGCGAATTGACAAAGGCAAAAACCTGAATTCCGCCGGGAAAGACATCGACCAGAGAATGCAGCAAGGTGAGCATCATTTGGCTGGCCCGGATACAGGAGCCGGAAATATCCAGAACAAGGACAATTCTGGTTTTGTTGGGACGAGGCTGCCGGTACTGCAGCTGCAGCGGGATTCCACCGGTTTTACAGGCATTGCGAATGGTTGCTCCCACATCCAGAGCTCTTCTTTCCGTACTTTGAATGTTCCGGCGCATGCGCGTTTTTAAGGCCAGGGCATTTTTTTTGATGGCTTCATAAATCTGCTTCTGTTCTTCAGCACTTAAGCTTGTAAGGTTTGTCTGCAAAAGCTCATCATCCATCAAAAAGCTCTGGACGGCTGACGTACCGCCGTCAAATTCAGGACGATGGTTTTGAGCAGTGAGCTTTTTGATAAAGTCGGGTACCATTTCTTTCTGTTTGCGAACGATCTCATCAATGCTTTTCTGTGTCTTCTGAATCTCATCTGCCATGGCACGGGCCCGTTTGCTTTGTTCAGCATCAAAGTGCGCAAGCTGCTTTCGGACTTCGCCATTGAGCTCGCCTCGTTTCTGAGCGCTGGCCGATTTCATTTTTTCCATCTCCAGGCGGATCAGGATCAGAAGGTCACTGATCGCACCTTGTGAAGTACAGGCAGCCTGGTCATTCTTTTGAAAAGAATCCAGAATCCATAAGGAAGCCTGTTCCATGGCTGCCGGATACTGACTGCCAAGCAGGAAATTTCCAAAAGCCTGTGGTGAGGCTGTTTTGGTCTTTTCCAGAACCTGGCCAAGCTCCGTACCCGCCTGGGGGAAGTTTTGAAAGCCGGATTCTTCCAGCTTTTTTTGAAGCTGCCCGATGAGTCGAAGTGAGTTTTCGACCTTGTCAAAGGACTTTGAAAATTCGTGTTCCAGCCATTGGTCAAACTTCTGGTCAGCCTCTTTTTTGAGCCGCGCTTCCAGCTTTTCCCGCTCACTCTTACTTTCTGCTTTCAGGTCCTTCAGGCGCTTGTTTAAGTCGCTTTTGATGCCCTGGAGGATTTGATGCTGTTCTTCCTCTTCTTTTTTGTGGGTAATCTTTTCCTGGCTCGTCTGAAAATAGTGAAAGAGCTTGGGAAGCAAGATCGTCTGTTCAGGCGTCTTCGAAAAGACAACATTGAAGATTCTGATCAGTGTGTCGTCTTTTTCTTTCTGGTCTTTCTTCCCGTCAGATTGTTTTTCTGTCTGTTGATCGCTTTCAATTTCAACCTGACTGATCATGTCCAGAGCAGAAATCTGCTGTCTGGAGGAAACAGAAAACCCATTCTGGTTGAGAAAGTCACAGAATTCAATCAGAAAGCCATTCTGTTCAGAGGCCTGAGTCATCCCACTTCTCCAGAGGTCTCTTCAGTTTCTCCAGTGGCTTCTCCACTTTCTCCGGAGGCCACTTCAGATTCCGTCTGCAGGGCCATGCTGGCAAGAATCTGGCTGCAGGGATCAAAAACTGAAGAACAGGTTCCATTTGATTTTACAAAGCGCTGGTAATCCTCTTCGTCTTTGAACAGGGCACCGAGCGTACTGGCCAGTTTTACATTGGGGTCATCAACGGCTGATACCATTTGTCTGGTCCATTCAATCGCTTCCGCAACGGAAGGAACATGATGAAGTCTGGTCGATTGTTTGGCCAGTTCAACCATGACTTTGGCCACTTCCTCAAGCAGGGCTGGATTTGCCTGAACATTGGCTTTGAGAATTTCTAACATTTCGCCCTTCGTTTTTGTCGGAATATACAGGTAACTGCAACGCCGGCGTAAAGCCTGGGAGAGTTCCCGGTATCGGTTGGAGGTCAGGATAACAATCGGTCTTGTTTTTTCATCGGCATGAACGGTTCCAAGCTGCGGAATCGACAGGGAATAGTCTTCCAGAAATTCGAGCAGCGTATATTCGATTTCTTCGGAAGCTTTATCGACTTCGTCAAGAAGCAGGACGCAGCGTTTGTTACTGCGAATAGCTTTGAGTAAAGGCCGCTCGATCAGAAAGTCTTCACTGTAAAAGTTCAGGCCGCTGACTGCCTGCAGACATTCATCGATAGACTTGTTTTTGAGTGTTTCCTGCAATGAAGAAGAAATTGCCTGGATGGTCAGCAGCTGGCGCTGGTAGTCATAGTCGAACAGGATTTTGTCGGCTGTCTGTCCTTCGTAAAACTGAACCCGGATCAGTTCGGTATTGAGCATGTTGGCCACGGCTTTGGCCAGCTGCGTTTTGCCCACCCCTGGGTCTCCTTCAATCAGCAGCGGCGTATTGCAGTCGATGGCTGCTTTGACTGCATAGCTGATCTGCAAAGAGGGAATGTAGCCGGAGGCTTTCAATCCCTGAGAAATTTCCTTGATTTTCATTTTTTCTCTCCTCGTATTGTATGAGAGTAATCAGAACCAAGTGAGTCTCCAACAGATGGGGTTTCCTTGGGCTAACCCCCATGGGGGTTAGCCCAAGGAAATTCTCGCCTGACTCCTGGTCGAGTTGCTCTCA